>NZ_AMYW01000014.1:314-111414 GCF_000335775.1 Flavobacterium sp. WG21 | reverse complement strand
GGTATCTGGATACTCCTAAGCCTCCTATATAAAGTTCTCCAGGTACTCCTATTCCAACTAAATGAAAAGACTGATCTAAAACATATACCTCGGTATTTCCTAAAGGAACTCCTATTGAACCTAGATCAGATGCTGTATCAACCCGCTTTGCTGTTGACCAAATGGTTGTCTCTGTAGGGCCATAAACATTCCATAGTTCCCCTTCTAAATTCAGTAATCGAACTCCTAAAGCATAATCCAATTCTTCTCCTCCGCTTAACATCTTTAAACCTGATTGCCCTGACCATCCACAATCTAATAGCAATCGCCACATATTGGGTGTGGCCTGTAATACCGTTATATTTTCCTTACCTATCAAATCAATAAGCATTACAGGGCTCTTGACTGATTCGTCGCAGGCTAAAACAACACAGCCTCCAACATATAGTGGTAAAAACAGTTCCAGAACTGATATATCAAAAGAAATGGTCGTATGAGCCAAAAATCGCGTTTCATTAGCTACGCTCAAAATGTTTTTCATGCTTTCCAGCAAATTGACTACTGAAACATGAGATACTTCAACTCCTTTAGGCAATCCTGTAGAACCCGAAGTATAAATCATATACATCAGCGCATCTGAATAAAGCGTTGGTAAGACATAATCCGAAGGAAAATCAACTTTCTTATCAAAAAGCGTAGAAGAAACTATTTTCTTAGCATCAACCTCCTTTAAAATTGATTCGTACAAATCGCTTACTAATACACATGAAACTTCACTATCCGCAAGAATATAGGATATTCGATCTGAAGGAAAATCAGAATCAATAGGAACATAACATGCCCCTAATTGCATAATCCCTAAAAGACACATTAATAATTCAGGGCTTCTCTGCATAACAACCCCTACGAATGTTCCTTCACGAACCCCATAATCTCGTTGCAACTGATAGCTCACACTGTCTGCTCCTTGTTTCAAAGAAGCATAACTAACTAAAGTGTCTTTGTAACTAATAGCCGGTCGGGAACCATAACGATCTGCCTGTATAGCAAATAAATCACTAAGAGACGTTTCTCTGTTAAAAGGCATTTCTGTCCTGTTAAAAACATCAACTAGACGTTCTTTCTCTGTAACAGGAAGATATTCCAGATCATCCAGACAAATATCAGCATGTCCTGAAACTAATGTATCAGCAAGGTTCATAAAATAACCCTTTATGCGCTCAATAGTAGAAGCTGTAAAAAGATCACTACTGTATTCAAGAGTAACATTAACACCCTCGGAACTTTCAACAAAATAAAAACTTAAGTCGTATTTGCTTATGTTAACATTAACTATTTCTTCTGTAATATCAAGACTATCGAATTGAAGTAAACATTTATCAGCAGAATCATTTAAAGTCACTAAGACATCAAAAACCGGTGATCGGCTTAAATCCCGATCAACATCCAGATCCTCAACCAATTGATCAAAAGGATATATTTGATGATCATATGCTTCTAAAGTATTTTTTCTAACATGTTCAAGCACCTGATTAAACGACTCGCTACCACTAACTTTTGATCTTATTGGAAGCATATTAAGATAAAAGCCTATCTGATCTGCTAATTCCTGGTTACTTCTTCCAGTAATTGGGATGCCTATAATAATATCGTTTTGGCCTGTATATTTATATAAAAATGCTTTTACTAATCCCAATAATACAATAAATAAACTGCTATCGTTTTTCTTTCCCACATTCATAAGATAATTATGTGTGACATTATTTAAAGAAAAATTTACAGTATTCCCTTCATAACTCTTAGAAGCAGGGCGCTTAAAATCGCACGGAATATTTAAAACAGGTAGCTCTCCTGAAAGTTTATCTAACCAATATTCTTTACTTTTATTCAATAGATTAACGAATCCATCTCCGTGCTGCCATTCTGCATAATCCTTATATTGCAGAGACAATACAGGCAATTCTTCAGATTTGTCTAACAGAGTAGAATTGTAATACTTACTTAGTTCGTAAGTAAGTATATCAGCTGAGCGTCCATCAGATATAATATGATGTAAAGCAATTGTTAGTAAAAAAGTATCGTTTCCTAAATCTAAAAGATCAACTAAAAATAGTGGTCCCTGTTCCAGATTCAATTGGGTATTTAACACTTTTTTCAGGTGTTCATTAATTCCAGCAGACTGTTCAATCTGATCGCTTATATTTACATAATTTATATCAAAACCAGATTCATCACTAGTATTAATTATTTGATGAGGAATACCATCGATACTTGAAAATGTCGTTCTTAATATTTCATGTCGTTCAATAAGACATTTAAAACTTTCATTTAAGGCTGCTATATCTAACTTACCAACTATACGATAAACACTTACTAAGGTATAAGTGTTTTTTACATCCTCAAATTGATTCAGCATCCACAATCGTCTTTGTCCATGAGACAGAGAATAGTGAGGTTGACTATTTGCTTTACTAATACTATTATTTTCATTACTTCCAATTGCTTTTTCAATCAATTCTGCAGTAGAGAAAATAGTAGGATGATCAAATATATCAGATAGTTCCAATTCTATCTCGAATTTTTCATAAATTTTAGATAAGATAGAAATCGCTTTTATTGACTGACCTCCTAAGTCAAAGAAATTATCTCTTACACCAACCTTTTCGAGTCCTAATACACTTTTCCATATTTGAACTAATTTATTCTCTATTTCATTTCCGGCTTCAATATAATTACTTTGCTCAAAATGATTTTTAATTTTTTCAAGATACTTTTTGTCAATTTTCCCATTAAGTGTTAATGGTAATTCTTCTAATTGGATGAAAGTTACAGGTATCATGTAGTTTGGAACCCAACGATTCAACCATTCCACCAGATATGAATTTTCTAGTTTGCGTTTTGCAATAAAATAAGCAACTAAACACTCTTCTTCTTTATTTTTAATTGCAAGAACAACCGCATTTGTAATTACGGGATGTTGCACTAAATGATGTTCTATTTCTCCTAATTCAATTCTATAGCCTCTTATTTTTACCTGATCATCATTTCTTCCCAGAAATTCGATATCGCCATTAGGAAGCCATTTTCCCGAGTCTCCAGTTTTGTATAAAGCACTTGCAGAGAAATTATCGAATGGATTTTCAATAAACTTTTCTTTTGTTTGTTTATCATCATTCAGATATCCTTTTGATAAACAAATACCTGACAGATAAATTTCGCCAGGAACTCCTATGGGTTGCATTCCTAAATAATCATTCAATATAAATACTTCTGTATTGTTTATTGCTTTACCAATACTTTTAAGGTCTTCTATATTTTTTACTTCCTTAACAATACAACCTATAGTTGCTTCTGTAGGTCCGTATTCATTGAATATTCTAATATCTGAATTTAGTTTCTTTAGAGTTTCCCAGTGTTGCTGCTTCAGTATTTCACCACCTAATATTACTGTATTTACATTTGTACTTTCAAGATCTAATTGTTCTAATACATCAACATGCGAAGGAGTCAGCTTTACCGTGTTAACAACTGTTTCCGGATTAAAGACATCAAAAAGCACTTTATTTATTGAAACATTGCTACCGTATAAAACCTGCTTATCACCCCGTAGCATTGTTGTAAAAATACTCGTAAAAGTAAGATCAAAAGTAAGTGGCGTTAAAGTTCCAAAAGTATACCCCTCATTATTATTAAAATAGAATTCATTGGACCACTTTAAATAATTCACTAAACTTTCGGAACCTACCTTAACACCTTTTGGTTTGCCGGTAGATCCTGAGGTATATAGTATATAAGCTAAGCTTTGAAAATCTTTATGTATATTAATTTTATTCTCAACTATTGGGAGTAGTGGCATTTGAAGATCTAGGGCAACTATCATTTTGTCGAAAAAATCTAAATCAAAAATATGTGAAGACTGTAATAAAACCAGATTGACTTCTGCATCTTCCAATACGAATTTTTTTCGGTCTGCGGGCCAATTTAAATCCAGAGGAAGCAATACTGCACCAGCTTTCCAAATAGCTAAAATTGAAACAATCATATCAACTGAATGTTCCATCATTAAACCAACATTTTCCCCAGATTTAATTTGTAAATCAGATACAAGATAATTAGCCAAAGTATTTGCTCTTTCATCGAGCTCCTTATAACTACATATAATACAATCAACTACCAACGCAGTAGCATCTGGAGAAGTATTTACCTTCTCTTCAATTAAATCAATTATGTGTTTATTATTTACCATATTATAATCTGCATCCATTTTAATTTTTTCGGTCATGTGTTAAATCAACTAAATTCCATTTTCCGATCTCATTGTCTTCGCCTTGGGTAAGAGCATAAATAATGCTTAACCAATGACCGTATATTCTTTCTATTGTTTCCTCCAAAAAAATATCAGTGTTATATTCGATATTCAAATCAAGACTACCATTAAATCTAAACTTAAAAGATAAATCAAATTTACTTGTAGTATTTTCTAATTCGATAGGATGTATTTCTAATCCAATTTTATTAAATTGTTCAAACTGATTTTCCTCTTCCTGTAATAATTCAACTAATACGTCGAACAATGGAGTATTAAAGTTTTTTACATTTTCTGTTAAATCATCAATAATACTATCAAAAGGGTAGTTTTGATGTTCTGCAGACTCGATCCACTTATTTTTAACTTTATTAAATACTTGCAAAAAATTATCAGAAGCTTCAAAAGTGGTACGAATAGGCAATGTATTTACGTAGAAACCTATTTGTTTTTCAAGATCCAAATGGTCTCTACCTGCCACAGGTACACCAATTGTTATATCACAATTACCTGTATATTTAAATAACAAAATTTTTACACTGGTTAGTAATATTGTAAATATTGTTGTTTTATTATCTCTGTTAAATGCTTTAATCTTTTCCAGAAATTCATCATTAATTTTTCGAGTTAATATCTTACCATTATAAGACTTACTATTGTTTCTATCAAAATCAACTGGCAGATTTAAAGGGGGTGGAAATGTACTAAATTGATTCCCCCAAAATTTACCACTGTTTCTCATTTTATCAAGTTGGAGTGTTTTGAGTTGCCATTCACAATAATCCTTATATTGTATTCTTAGTGGTGTAACATCAGGAAGTTTATCAGCAATTATGGTTTTATAAACTTGAAAAAATTCGTTTATAATAATCTGAACAGACCAAGCATCTGCAATAATATGATGAATTACAAACACAAATATATATTCTTCTTCTCCCGTTCTTATACAACTCGCTTTAAAAAGTGGCAGTTTATTCATTTCAAATAAAATACTATTTTCATCATCTATAAGCTGCTTAAGGGCTTCTGAATCATTTTGGTGTACCGATTTGTCTAAAAATTTAAATGGAATATTCTCATAATCATACTCGTGAACAAATTGACGAGGCTCTCCCTTATGCATTCGAAAACTTGTTCGTAATATTTCATTTCTTTCCATCAGGTAGCCCAGAGACTCACGCAAAGCACTTATACTTAATTTCCCTCGAACGGAATATACTCCAGACATATTATATGCCGTACTTTTTTTATTTAACTGCGAAAAAATCCAAAGTCTTTTCTGAGCATTAGAAATACTATAGCTTTCACTTTTTTGAACGATTGGAATATCTATATTAAATTTCTTCTCTAAATGTTGAACATAATGAGCTAGTTTGGCTATAGTTGGATACAAAAAAATATCTTTTATTTCTATCTTAACCTTTAATTGTTCATATATTCTGGATACCAGTTTTGTTGCGGTAATGGAATGTCCTCCGATTTCAAAAAAGTTATCTTTCACACTCGGATTTTCAACTCCAATAATATTTTCCCATATTAGCGATAATTCTTTCTCAATTTCATTAGTTGGTGCCATAAAATCCTTAGTTTGCTTATTAACATACTTATTGCCAAGCAAGCCAAGTTGTTTATAATCTGTCTTTCCATTTGATGTAAGAGGAATAGTCTCAATTACATAAAAATAGGTAGGAATCATATAATCAGGTACTAATTTTGCGAGATGTTTTCGCAGCAACGCTACATCTATTTCATTTTCTGAAATCAGATATGTTACAAGAATCTTACTATTTGTGTGGTCCAGCTGACTGCAAACTACTGTGTCTTTTATCGTTCCAAAACTTAAAATAGCAGACTCCACTTCTCCAGGTTCTATGCGATATCCCCTAATCTTAATTTGATTGTCTACTCTTCCTCTATATTCAAGTCGGCCATCTATAAACCAACGTCCCATATCACCCGTTTTGTATAGCAATTCATTATTAGCTTTTGGGAACCTTAGAAACTTATTCTCTGTTAATTCAAGGTTATTTATGTAACCATGCGCCAATCCTAAACCTCCTATATGTATTTCCCCCTGTATCCCAACAGGAAGAATCGCGCCTTGCGGATCTAATATATAAACTGAAGTGTTATCAATAGGTTTACCAATTGAGTACAAATCATTTACCTCTTTTATTGGTTGTAAGGTCGACCAAATAGTGGTTTCTGTGGGACCGTAGAGATTGTAAACATTAGCCCCGAGATCCAACATTTGTTTTCCTAATTCCTGTTCTAAATTTTCCCCGCCTGTTAACAGATTCATTGATAAATCACCATTCCATCCGCTATCAATCAGCATTTTCCAAAAACTAGGGGTACCTTGTAAAAAGGAAGGTGATGTTTGTTGCAATAATTCCTGAAATTTAAGCCCGTCCTGAATTGCCTCGCTTGGAGCAATGTATACTAATCCACCTGTTGTCAAGGGCATAAACAACTCTAGAATAGATATATCGAAGGTAAATGTCGTGATTGCTAACAAACTATCTCTACTGGTAAATTCCAAGAGACGTGTCATACTTAATAGAAAATTCACCACAGCACTGTGTGAAATTTGTACCCCCTTCGGTTTACCCGAAGAACCAGAAGTGTAAATGATATATGCCAGATTATTCCCTTTTACAGTCTGCAAACTGAATTTATCTGAATATTCTAAAATCCCGCTTTTCCAAATTTGATATTTGTCAGGTGTAAAGCCGCTGGTACTTTTATTTTTTTTATCCAGCTCAATTGTCATATCAAAGCGGAACATTGACAATTCATTCTTTATACTTCCTATTTTCTCACTTGATTTTATAAGTGACTGATAACCAATTTTTCCAAAAAAGTCTTCAAAAAACTTATCCGAAAGAAATAATTCGCTCTCAGTATCCCTCATTTTATTCAAATCTAAACTCTTTGTTTTATCATTTTTTAAAAGTGATTGATAATAATTTTCCTGCAAATTTTTGTCCCTTATATCACCTAGAAATAGTACTCCGTTGTCACTAAGTAATTCTGATGCGGTAGACAAAAAATCTCTTAAATATTGATGAGAAGGGAAATATTGAATAACACTGTTTACAATGATCAAATCAAACTTTGTATCTTTTAATAAGCCTATTTCTAAAGCAGATAAATTTTGCAATAAAACATTAGAAATACCCTTATTAGCAACATTATCTTTGCAAATTTTTAGTGTTTCGTTAGAAATATCAGTTCCAATATACTTTTTTACTTTAGGCGCAAGCTCGGAGATTATCATACCTGTTCCGCACCCTATTTCGAGCACGACAGCGTTTTGGTTTAGAAATGGCTCTACTTTAAAGGATATATTATCGACCATTTCCTTAATTTCAGCATTCTGAAAAACCGCTCCTGAATAACTGTTTATCCAACCAGATGCTTGTACAAGATTGTCGGAACTATTTGCTACATAGTCCCAAAGCTCTCTTGTTTCTCGTTCGTAATTTTCAATTGGACTAACTTCTAAGGCATTTACACAAATGTAAGATTTCAAAATATCAATATCCCATTGTAACTTATCACACAAGTCTATAAACTTACTTTCAGAAATGATGATCTTAGAAGATGTATCTCTAATCATATATTCAATCCTGTCCGTGGGGAAAAGTGGATCTATAGGAACATAAGCTGCACCGACCTTAAGTATCGCTAACATCGCAACAACAACTTCTTCAGACCTCTGCAACATTAAAGCAATCGAATCGCCAACTAGCACACCATTATTAACTAAACAGTTAGCAAGCTTATTCGCTTTTTCTTCAAGAGCAAGATAAGAGAAATTGTTATCTCCGTATACTAGAGCTGTCTTATTCTTATTTAATTGCAATTGTTGCTCAAATAACTGATGAATCGTTATATCCTTATTAAAAGGAATTTGCGCATTATTAAATTTATTGAGCTGAACATCTCTTTCATTATCAGTAACACAACTCAGTAATTTTAACTTTTCGCTGTCGTTTTTAGAAATTGATTCAATTAGCGCTTTTAAATGCTCAAAGATATTGTCAATACGTTCACAATGAAATAAATCTGTATCGTACTCTATTTTTAAATCTATAGCATCTATATCTTTTTCAGTAAAATAAAATGAGAGGTCGAATTTACTTCTATTAAACTCAAAGTCAAATGGTTTAATTGATACTTCAGCTAACTGTTCTGTTGTATTAAATTCTAAATTTTGCAATACCAACAACACATCAAATAAAGGTGTCCTGTTTAAGCTACGCTTTACATCAAGTTTGTCAATAAGAACATCAAACGGATACTGATTATGTTTAAAAACATTGAGTGTATTCTCTTTTATATTTAAAACCAAATCATTGTAAGTGTCATCCTCATTAAATTTTGTTCGTAGAGGAATCGTATTTACGTAAAATCCTATCTGGTCTTCTAAATCTATATGATCTCGCCCAGCCATAAGACTACCAATAATTATATCAGTTTGCCCTGTATATTTATATAATAATACTTTTATGATAGATTGAAGTATTACAAACTTACTGGTATCAAATTTCAGAGCAAGATTATTGATAATCCTTATATGCTCACTATTTAATTGGTAAGATTGAAATCGACCATTATATGATTTGACTTCCGGTCTTGGGTAATCGGTAAGTAGCTCGAGAACGGGTATATCTCCTTGAAATTTATTTACCCAAAAATTTCTATGCTCTTCAAATTCCGGAGAATTCAGAAGCTGTTTTACCCATAAGGTATAATCTTTATACTGAATTTTAGGTTTAGGTAACTCTACTCCATTGTCATGATATAATTTATTATAAACTTTAATAATATCATTAAACATAACTGTAATTGACCATCCATCTGAAATAATATGGTGACTCGATAGTAATAAAATATTTTTTTGGTCGGATAAGTTAATAATAGTAGCCCTTAAAAGCGATCCTTTTTCAAGATCAAAAGGTGTCGTTGCTTCGCCCCTCGCAATTTTTTTACTTGTTTCTTCGGCGAATTCGTCATTTTTTAAATCAATCGTTCGTAATTCAAAATCAATCAATTGAGGATCTTGTATAAACTGTTTAGGTTCCTCATCTATAATAATAAAGTTAGTCCTTAAACTTTCATGTCGCTTAATCAACTGGTTAAAGGCCTCCGCAAGAAAATCAATTTTAAGAACTCCATCTATTTCAAATGCTGATGTACTATTATAAGCACTTGATCCTGACTCAAACTGACACAAAAACCATAGTCTTTTCTGCGCATTTGATAACTCGTAGTAGTTATTTTCACTACTATAAACTTCAATAGGACTGAATTGGAAAGAATTCGTTTCCTCTTCAAGCACCTGAGAAAGGGCTTTAATAGTAGGATTGGAAAAAAGAGTCTTTATCTCAACTTTTAAATTAAATTGTTTTTGAATCCTTGAAATAATCTGAATTGCCTTTAATGAGTGTCCGCCTAAGACAAAAAAATCATCAAATAATCCAATATTTTTCTTTGCCAGCGTTTCTTCCCATATTTCTGCTAATTTCCGCTCCAGATAAGTTTCCGGCGCAACATATTTTGCATCATCATCCGTGTGTAACTGTTCTTCTGTCAGTATCAAAAGTTTTTCATAATCTACTTTACCATGTACAGTTAAAGGGATTTTATCTACTAGTATTAAAATACTGGGAACCATAAAATGAGGAAGTTGTTCTCGAACATCCGTCATGATAGAATCCTTATCACTTTTTTTATTTGTAACTACGAAAGCCGCCAGCTCAGTACCGTCTTCACCTTTATTTAAATCAATTACAACGCCTTGCTCAACATTTGGCAAATTTGAAATCAGAATTTCGACCTCGCCAATCTCAATCCTATATCCCCTTATTTTTACCTGTCTATCGTTCCTGCCGAAATATTCAATTGTTCCATTAGACTGCCAACAAGCCACATCCCCTGTACGATATAGTAATCTAGACTTACCATTGATATCGATTGTAACAAATTTTTGGGCTGTAAGTTCCTCTTCTTTAAAATATCCAACCGCTAATCCAATTCCTGACACACACAATTCTCCCTTAACTCCAATAGGCACAGATCTGAGCTGATCATCCAAAATATGTACCACCACGTTATCAATAGGTCGTCCGATATGTACTTTTTCAAATGGTTTTAAATAGGTTGCTGTCGAGCATACTGCATTTTCAGTAGGCCCATATTCATTAATTAATCCTACCGCAGGCAGCAACTTAAAATGTTTATCTACCAAGCCTGATTGAATAGCTTCACCAGCAACTGTAACCACTTTTAACTGTTCTAAAGTTTCCGGAATTTCTTCCAATAAAAAACGATAAAAAGATGGTGTAACTAAGAAGTTGCTAATTTGATGTTCAATTATTAAATCTTTTATGTAATGTGGAATTGTTTTAAGTTCCTCGTTTGGAATTACAATAGTACCTCCGGAAATTAATATACTAAAAATATCCTCAACAGAACTATCAAAAGAGTAAGAGGGAAATTGTAAATTAATGACATCACTATCCAACTCATAAAAGGTCTTTCTCCATAATAAGGTATTGCAAATACTTTTATGTTGTATCATTACTCCTTTAGGTTGACCGGTGGAACCAGATGTGTAAATCATATAAGCCAAATCGTCCGGTGTACTATAACCAGAAAGATTTGAGTCATTAACAGGCAGCAAATCAAATTGTATATCTAATACAAGAAAAGAACCTTTATAAAAATCAAGGTTAAAAAACAAATCTGATTCTGTAATTAAAAGATCAATTCCTGAGTTTTCAATTATATAATTTATTCTTTTTGTTGGATATTGAGAATCAATGGGAACGTAAGCTCCACCTGCTTTGAGAATTGCTAAAAATGTGGCAATAGTCCAATTAGATTTGGAAATCATTACCCCGACAAGCTTGTTCGGAACAACTTGATACTCCTCTACTAAATAACGGGCAAGGCGATTTGAATAATTATTTAAATCATTATAGGTCCAATGATCACCATTAAAACTTACAGCTCTCTTATTGCAACTTTGAATTACCTGTTTTTCGAAAAGGGAGTATATCGTTTCAAATCTTTCGACCGAAACTCCCGAACAAAAAGAGTCAATTTCTAAAATCTCTTGCGGGCTAATATAATTTAGTTTTTCAATAGGAATATAAATATTATTAATAACCTCTTCTAATAAGTAAACATAATTCTGTGCTAAATTTTTTAGAAGGATACTGCTATATTCTTCTTTATGCAATTCAAAAATTAATCTCGTCTCTTGTTTCTTGTCAATGCGTATAAATAGATCGAAATCTGAAGATTCAAAAACGTTATTATTCTCAGTTATAGCGAAACCTATCTTAAATAAATCATTAACTATTTCAGGAAATAACTTTTTATAACTATCATATGAGATTCCAAATTGTTCTGAAACTTCACTTACTTCCTTCTTTAAGTCGGTAAAAATTTCTTTGAAGTTGTTTGTCAGATTAATTTTTGAAGTATAAA
Organism: Flavobacterium sp. WG21; assembly: GCF_000335775.1. NCBI lineage: Bacteria > Pseudomonadati > Bacteroidota > Flavobacteriia > Flavobacteriales > Flavobacteriaceae > Flavobacterium > Flavobacterium sp. WG21. The sequence goes on along the minus strand of NZ_AMYW01000014.1, from coordinate 99,626 downwards.
GCACAATCTGTTCTTGGATTGTGCTTATATCCTCATGTCCCATAAGATATCCCCCCGTTATAATTTGCTCTGTTTTATTATAACGGTGGAGAAGAATATGTAAAATGGAGAGATAAAAGGTATGTTCTAAAAAGTCAGAATCGTTACATAACGAATTGATTTTCTTCACTAAATCATTTGGAATTACGGCAAATAGATCATTTTGCTTATCCTCTATCTCAACTGTTTGCGAAAAACTCAACAAATCTGAAGTTGCACATGATCCTATTTTCTTTTTCCAAAATTCTTTTGTTATTTTTCTCTTTACTCCCTCGCTTATATTCATGCTATTAGGTATTAGTCGTTAACTACAGTTCCTACTTTCGTTTCAATTCCTTTTTGATAATAATATGCTCCTATAGCCAGATCGAATACTGCCATACCCATTGGATTAAACATAACTACACTTTTATCATCAAGTTTCCCAAATGCATTTTTACAAACCATATCTATCATCGAAATAGTATCGTTTTTATTCAATCCGTGTTCAATGCTCATTCTCTCAATATCAGTATTTTCTCGGCATACTTCATCCCAATCATCTACCATTATACAATCAACATAGTCTTTATAAAATGCATGATAATCTCTAAGTGACACATTAAGTTGTAGCGATCCTACTTTTGGTCTTTCATCAATATATCTTTCTTTTGTTACCGTACAGGTAATAAAAATATCAGAATCTCTATAAGCTTGTTGCCAATTGTCACATCTAACTATTTTTTTTCTAATAGAATCCGGGAGGTCACTAGTGTCGATAGGTCGTAAATCATATACCTTATAGTTTTTTACCGCAGATCCATACATCGAGTCGATCATTCGTAAGTGCATTTTACCTATAGGTCCTAAACCAATAAGACCAACAGATAAATCTTCAAAATCTGATCTAGTATTTAAAAATTCCTGAATTACTAAACCAGAAACACTGGCTGTCCTAATGCCACTAACTGCTGCTGAATTAATAATACACAAAGGCATACCATTATCAAGATCATTAATTAGAGTTACAGAATGTGCACGTTGCATATTGGATTTAATATTATCCGGAAAACTAGCGATCCATTTTATTCCTGCACAATTAATATCTCCACCAACATATGCTGGCATCGCTATAATTCTATTGTGTGGCTTCTTAAATCTTAGGTAAGGCTTAATGGGTTGATGAAAGTCTGAATCATACATGATCTCAACTGTTGTTTTAATTTGCTGAACAAGATTTTTCCAATCTATTCCAATATGATTAATATCATCAGTATTAAGGTATAACATTTTATTTATTTTATTTTATTGATTAGCTGTAACTTTATTTTTTTCATTAAATATGTTCTGTAATCTGGTAATCCAATCCTTATTGTAAATGGTATCTAAATAAGTATATCCTTTATCTGCACAGATAAAAAGAACATTTGGTTTATCTTTTGTACTATATCCTTCATAATTCTTAAGTGCAAAATAGGCAGCTCCAGAAGAGCCTCCTGCAAAAATTGACTGCTCATTGAGTAACATGTTACACCCCTGAATTAACTCCATATGACTTACATGCACAACATCATCTATCAATGATAAATCGAGAATACTGGGAACTTTACTGGCTCCAAGTCCCGATACATATCGTTTACCGGGCTTTGCTCCAAACACCACTGAACCTTCAATATCAACACCAATTACTTTGATATTTGGAAAATTTTCCTTTAGTCGTTTAGCTATTCCTGTAATAGTTCCTCCCGAGCTAACTGCAATAAAAATATAATCGAGTTTCTCAAAATGATCACAGATTTCTTTACCTAAACTGTCATAATAACCCAGGTAATTATTGGGATTATCGTATTGATTTGTCCAAAAGAAATTAGGATTTTTTCGACATAAATCTTCCACTTTACTTATTCTGGTCAATAAGTAACCTCCTGTTGCATCAATTTCATCTACCATTTCAACATTACAGCCTAGTCTTAATAAAGATTCATATCCTTTATTAATATTGGGGTCTACAACAGCAGTAAACTTAAGTCCCAATTTTTGACATATACTCATTAAAGCAATAGCAAAGTTACCGGAACTGGATTCTATTATGTGACTATCATTATTAACCAAACCATCCTTAATGGCTTCTCTAAGAATGTTAAATGCTGCCCTGTCTTTTATGCTTCCTGAAAAATTATTATACTCTAATTTTGCATAAACATTTATCGCAGGAACATTCAGCTTAACAACAGCTGAATTTTCAAGTAAATATTTTATTTTTTCTAAATCCGACAGCATAGTTATATTTAAATTAATTATTCATTTATTAAGGTCAAAATGACTCTTTTTCATGATTTCTTTTTTCTGAAAATGATTGATCTTTAAAAGTTGTCTGCCAATTAAGTTCATCAACTATTATCAATTCATTATTGAGAATTTCATCTATTATTTTATTTAATCTTATAGATAAAAGTTCAATTGTTTCTTTATCAAATAACTGATTATTATATTCAATAATGACTCTAACATCATCCATTCTGGCAAAACTAAATGTAATGTCATAAATACTCCTGCTTACAGGAATGGCGATTTTTTTGATTTTTAATTCTTCAGTGATGGGAACCAATTTTTCAAAACTTCTTGTCTTCAGCTCACCATCATCATAAATAAATCTTACGTCAAATAATGGACTTCTTTTATAATCTCGAGCCACATCTAAATCAAGTAACATACTTTCAAACGGATATTCGCTATTATCATAACTTTCTGCGACGTTTTTCTTAATCTCCGACAAAACTTGTCCAAAACTATAACTCCCTTTTATATGACTACGAACCACTAAAGTATTTACGAAACACCCTATAAGCGTAGTTAAATCCGGATGATGTCTTCCAATACTTGGACCTCCAACTATAATATCTTCATTACCGGAATATTTAAAGAGTAGAATTTTAATCACCGAAAGAAACCCTGAATAATATGTCGCATTATATTTATTAAACAGTTCTCCAAGTTTAGTTGTTCTTTCAGAATCTATCATCCATTCTACCTGATTCCCTTCGTAAGATTTAAATTCTGTTCTGGGATAGTCTAAGGGTAGATTTAACACTTGACGTGGCTCTTTCAATTTAGAACACCAAAAAACTCTCATCGAGGTCATTTTATCTGTATCTACAAGTTTAGAGAGCCATTCGGAATAATCTTTAAACTGTATCGGAGAAGGTATCATTATTATATCCTCTCCGTTACTAATTGCTTTATATATTGACAAAAATTCATCAATTAATATGCTTGCTGAAATACCATCTGCCACAAGATGATGCAAAGTAACTGTCAAAATTGCGGTTTCATCGGCAACCAACAACAACGCTACCTTAATTAGGGGGGACTTCTCCAGATTAAATTTATAAGACCTTAAGTTTTCTAAATGAACAACAATATTTTTATCTGATTCAAAATTATTTTCTAAATTAAAAACCTCTATTTCAAATAAAAAATCATCAGTACTATTAATTATTTGCTGGGGATAATTATCTGTTTTTACAAAATTTGTCCTTAGACTTTCGTGTCTACCAATAATCGTTTTGAAGGTCTTTTGAACACTCTTTATATTCAGTTTACCAACTAACTCAAATGCTCCAAATATATTATAACCTATTGTATTTCCTTCAAATTCATTCAATAACCAAAGTCCGTTTTGTGAGGGACTTAAGTCATAGCTATCTTTATAAGTGGCTTGCTTAATATCTGCATACTTTGTTCCTGCATTGGTCTCAATACTATTTGATAGTGCATGAATATTGGCCTGTTCAAAAAATTCTTTGATACTTACCTGTACATTAAAAACCTTATTAATTTGATTTATCAGGTTGACCGCCATTAGAGAGTGACCACCCAGTGCAAAAAAGTTTGAATGAACCCCTATTTCGTTAAAACCAAATTCTTTTTTCCATAATACCAGTAGCTTTTCTTCAATTTTACTACAAGGTTCCTGCAATTCAGATTTACTAAGGGAAGTTGAAATTACTTCCAGAGCTTTTCTATCCATTTTCCCATTAATAGTAATGGGCATCTCATCTAATTTTACAAAATGAGAAGGTATCATATAAAAAGGAATTTTTGAATTAAGTGAGCTTACAAGCTCTTTATTTTTGAACTCGACCTCGGAGACATAAAAAGCAATTAATGATTTTCCACCATTTAAATTCTGTTTTCCTATTACTACTACATCATCTATACCAACTAATTTTCTCAAATTATTCTCTACATCTTCAGTCTCTACTCTATATCCGTTAATTTTTATCTGATTATCTTTTCTACCATAAAATGAGATTCTGCCATCTGGCATCCACATTCCCAAATCGCCGGATTTGTAAATTTTTTGACCATTAAAATAAGAACTGTGCTTAAAAGCAACATCTTCTCTTGTATCTAAATAACCCTTTGTAAGTCCAACTCCGCCTATGTATATGTTACCTAAACACCCTACCGGTACAAGTTGCATATCATTATTAAGCAGGAGCAAAATACGGTTTGTTATAGGAGCGCCAATTATATGAGTATCATCTGCTTTAGTTAACTTATTGTATGTAGCACATACCGTGCTTTCACTTGGTCCATATGTATTATAAATCTCAATTTTAGGTAATAGTCTGTCTACTTGAAAAGGTTTTAATTCATCTCCTCCACTAATAAGCAATCTTAGTCTGGGAATTTTGTCACGTTTATTTAACTCGTTAATGACTATTGGAGTTGTACTAAGAATAGATACATTTTCCAATTCCATCATTTCTACCAAATCATCCAGATATTTACCGCCTTGTTTGGATACAATTAATTTCCCCCCTGTAATTAATATCGGGAAAATTTCCTCTATGATAGTGTCAAATGTTATAGAAGCCTGGTGTACTACTATATCCTGATCTGAAATATTAAAATATTGAGAAAAAGTTATTACATAGTCGACCAATGCTCTATGATCAATTGACATTCCTTTAGGGAGTCCCGTAGTTCCAGATGAAAAAATTATATAGGCTGAGTCATTTAGCGATGGATACTCATTTTGAAGTTGAGTCATAGCGGTATCTAACTTCTCGTTATCACAAATAATATCGTCTAAAACAGCTGTTTTTTTATCAGGAAATAATTCATTTACATCAAAACTTGAATAGGTATCAAAGAGTAAAGAGTTTGATTCTGATTGATGAATCATATTAGTAACCCTTTCTATTGGATAGCTGATATCGATAGCTAAGTAAGTGGCCTTACTTCTTAGAACACCTAACATAGATATGATTAAATTTTCAGATCGGTCCATTACCAACGAAACTACATCTCCTTGTTTAATCCTCCATTCATTATTAAGGTAATTAGATACTCTAATCGTTTTTTTTTGTAATTCTTGATAGGTCAGGTTAACATTGTTGCAAACAAGCGCTATCTTATTAGGTGTTTTCTTTACCTGATCATCGAACAACTCGATAACAGATTCTTTACGTTCAATAAACGGAACAGGTCTGGAAAAAGTCAATAGTTTATTCTCTTCCTTTTTATCTAAGTAATCCAGTGAAGCTATCGGGAAATCAGATTTTTTCAAAACTGAAGCTAGTAGTGTCTCAAAATTATGCAATACACCTTGCATATCACTTCTATTAAACAACTCTTCATTAAAATTAATTTTAATGAAAAATTCACTGTTTTTTAAAACGAAATCAAACTGCATTTTTGAAGCCGTACCTTCATTAATTTGCTCAGCGCCTGTAATTTTTAAATCACCCTTGTAAGTTTGAAAATCTAAAATACTATCAAAATCCTGCATCACAACTGTTATGTCAGACAACTTGATAACATTTCCGTTATTTCTAACTTGTTCTTCTATTAGTCTGTCATAAGAATACAGTTCATGATCAACGCCGTTTATTACTTTGCTTTTTGTCTGATCCAATATAGTTATAAAGTTTTCCGACGAATCAACATTTATAATAAGTGGTAATAGTTTTATATAACATCCTACCTGATCTGACAATTCCATATTTCCTCTTCCTGATGACAGAATTGAAATTACATTGGTAGACTGACCTGAATACTTATATAATAAAACATTTAGACATGCAACTAAAACAATATATACGGTAGTATTATGATTCTCAGCAAATAATTTAAGATCATTATAAAAATCATTATCTAACTGTATCTGTTCAAAATTTGAGTGCAATTCAGTACTTATCGATGTTTTTTTAATAAAAGGTAGTTCGGTTGCTTCCTGAATAAGTTTAAACTCATTTTCCCAATATTGCTTATGTATGAATTCTTTCTTTAAACTATTTTCGACCCAGGATACATAATCTAAAAAATGAAATGTTAATGGAGGCATAATTTCGTGAAGAAGTTTTCCTTTACTAATGCCATTATAAAATTTTATAAGATCACATAATACCACTTTCACTGACCAACCATCTGCGATGACATGATGGATCTGAAAAATAAATTCATACTTGTTACTTCCGGTTTTATGCAAAATAGCTCGATAAAGAGGTCCTCTGGCAATATCAAATTTTGATCCAAGTATTGCTTTTATATTTTCTGCATCATCAGCCTCATCGATAAATAAAATTTCAGGGCTGGATCTAAAATCATCTAATGCTAAATAAAGAGTTCCTTCCTCCATCTTCAGATTGTATCTTAAGGACTCATGTCTTTCAACAACAGCCTGAAATGCTTGCTTAAAGAAAAACCTATCTACATTACCCGATATTTGAATAGAAGTCGTAATATTAAGCATCGAATTTGATTCATCTAATTGATGCAAAAACCAAAATCTGCGTTGAATAGGCAGCAGATTATTATAGTCTTCAACCCTTTCTATTTTATTAAAAACTTTCAGATGATGCTCACTGATCTCCTTCAGCAACTCATTAAGTGTCTTATATCTAAAAAGGTCAGTCATGCTAATATTTATCTTCAATGTAGCATTTACTCTTGAACAAAATTCTAAAGCTTGAAGGCTACTCAGACCCAGATTAAATATATTATTCTCGAAATTAACTTCCGGAATATCAATAATAGATTTTATCAAATTAGACAGCTGCTCTTTTACATTAACATCTTTAGGAACATCATTTTGAAGTAAATTATTAAGAACGATTATCACATCGTTAAACACACCTTCTTGATAGTCCTTTTTCAACTTAAAGTATTGAACTTTACCGCTTGTTGTTTTTGGGATTTTTTTTACGGGTACTACGTCATCGACAATTAGACCGGTTCTTTTAAATAATTCCTCTTTTATTAATCTTATAATTGGAACAAATAATTCCAGATTCTTTTTAAAAAGAACAAATCCAATAATTTTATCTTGCTGTGTTACAGAATCCCATACGCCACAAAATGCAACTTTCCCCAGTTCTACACCTTCAATTGAATAAACAGCACTCTCCAAGTCATGTGGATAATAGTTTTGCCCATTGACAATTATAACATTTTTAGATCTTCCAACTATTACTAATTCCCCATTATGGAGAAAACCTATATCACCAGTTTTTAACCATTTATCTTTAGTAAATAAACCCGAAGTTTCTATATCATCATTGTAATATCCGACAGTAACATTCTCTCCTTTAATTTGAATCTCTCCTAAATAATCCTCAACTAATACAGAATTTTTAAATTTAATTCTAACCTCACAATGAGTAATAGCATAACCAACTGAAACAAAATTAACAGCATTCAAATCAGTCGCTGATGATAAAAACTTTACTTTTTCTCCTTCATTCAAACAACTGCGATCAATATTGAAAGAAGTAATAGATTTACCTACGTCAGGAATAGTTACTGCCACAGAAGCCTCTGCCAGTCCATACACCGTAAGAATAGAATTTTTTCTCAATCCGTAATCCTCAAGTTTTTGCACGAAGGTCTCACATAAAGAATGTAAAATAGGCTCAGCTCCATTATAAATTATTCGAACTTCTGACAAATTCCAATCTTTGGCCTTTTCTTCAGTTAGTGCTGATAAAAAATATTTTAGTCCAAAATTTGGCGAGTATAAAATTGAAGCTTTATGTTCTGAAGCTTTTAAAATCCATAAATCAGGCCTTCTTATGAATACCTCTGTTGGAATAATATGCTGATTGATTTCGCTAATCAAAGAAGTAATATGAAAGCCTATCATTCCCATATCATGAGTTAAAGGCATCCAACATAAACTTGAATCCTTCACTGTTATTTGGGAACGTGATGCAATATCTAATGCATTAAAACATAAATTTCTATGAGTTAGACTAACTCCTTTAGGATTTCCAGATGATCCTGAGGAAAATTGTACATAGGCAATATCATCTGGTTTGATATCTTTTAACTCACCAAATCCATTATTGATATTAAGCTGATTTACATTAATTATTCTATCCTCCAATGTATTCATCAGATCAAGGAATTCCCTATCTACATCAGTAATTAAATAAGGATTACGTAATATATCCCAAATAGATTTAAGACGCTGATCACGACTATTGGCATTTGAAACAGATAACGGAATTGGAATAAATTTCCCAATAATACAAGCCCAAAAAACAATTAAAAAAAGCTTTCTATCCTGAATTTGAAAAACTACTTCATCACCTTCCGACAGTTTTAAATCTTGTAAATTTTTAAGAAAAAGGAGTGCCATCTCCCGTAACTCTTTGTAACTGGTAAATTCCTCTAAAGTACTACTATTAATAAAATTAATTCCTGCATCATTGGTACAATTACTGAGATAGTAAGGCAAAACCAACGGTGAATAAGTATTGATATCTTTCAATGAATAAAATCTAAAAAATTAATTTAATTAACTTCAATAGTAACGGGTTCCTGATAAATAACAGTACTATTTATTACAGCCAATTTGGCAATTGTAGCTATCGTGGCTTGTACTACCTTAGCCATATAGTCATAATTTATTAGATTTGATTTATCTCCTTTTTTATTAATGTGAACATTTCGAGAAGCTCCTCCGTCACCGACGTGGATCGCCTTTACTCCAACATTCCAAAAACTAAGATGATCACTGGCTGATAAATCAGGATTTATATTTTCGGTAACACTTGCATCTAAAGCTATGGTACTGAAACCAGGAACGTATAATGAGGCTGACTTCTGAAAGACATCTTTAAGAGAAACAGACAATGGATTATAATTAATTACGGCAAAATCACCTTTAAAATTATTTGATGCAACTTTCTGATAAGCTTCAGGAAACAACTTATCAAACCCTTCAGGAACTAATTGTGAATTAGATTTTTCACTAAAGTAACCGATCATATCAAAATTGATCACTCCAAGAGTTTTAGAAATTTCATTACTCTTTCCTAAAGTATATGCTCTACTTCCTAATGAATTATCTTCTTCCAAATCAAAGCCAATAAACTTAACTGAGTTCTCGAAATTATATGGCTTTAAAATTCTTATCACTTCCAATAATCCTGCAACGCCCGAAGCATTATCATCAGCTCCCGGGCTTCCGTAATATGCGTCATAATGAGCACATAAAATATAATGTTGGTCTAATTTATTGCTGCCAATTTTATCTCCGATTATATTCTGTATTTTAAATGAATTTATTGCTGAATCCTGTAAAGACACAAATAATTCGTGCTCTACAAATCTGTTCTTAATAAGCTCCCTAACTTCCACATGGTGCTTAGCACCCTTTTCATCAATTGGAAATCTTTTTCCTTCAATAAAAATTAAATCTTTTTTTAGATTTTCTACATTAACCTGCTCAATCAATTTTTTTACATCTATTTCATGATGATCGTTTGCAGTAAGTCGAACGGAGACCGGTTGAGTGGTTGTGACACTTTTTGAATAGTCACAATAAATCTTTTTTTTCTGTCCGACAGCAACGGAAGCTCCATAATCGTTCGTCATTTCAATTCCACTTATTACTAAACCCTTTTTACTGATTAAATCAACATTTACAGTTAAATATTGATCATCGGGATCCATAACGTCATATTCTATCACTAATGTTTTTTTTGCCTTATCATTAACTATCTTAATGTTACTGAAAGTAGGCGAAACATTTTGCGCTAAAACACTTGAAAATTTAAAAAGAAGAAAATAAAAAATAAATATACTTTTTTTGAAATGCATGAGATTTAGGTTTATTTGAGATTATCGTCAGTAAGAGAAAGTAAGAAAGCTTTCAAGTCAATCATTTCCTTCTTCGAAAGGCCTAACGACTTTGTTATTAGCTTGTCTCGTCCTATACTATTCTTGATATGCAAATCCGGATTATTATAATATTCTATTACCTGCTCTAATGTCGCCATTGAACCATTATGCATATAAGGAGCGGTTAACTCAATATTTCTCAATGTTGGAGTTTTAAACCTCCCTAAATTAGTAGAGTCTTTAACTAAATCAAATCGTCCTTTATCTCTATATTCTAATTCATTATACAGTCCGATGTTAAAAAAACCGTCACTTGTTTGATCTTTTCCTTCATGACATGATGTACAATTACCTTTGCCATTAAATAAAATCAATCCTCGTAAAGCAGAATCACTAAGAGCCTGATCATCACCGGCTGAGAACCTATCGTATGGAGAATTATAATATTTCAGACTACGTTGATAATCCGCCAAAGCCTTTGATATCAATACTTTATTTGGTTTAGCATTAAACACTTTTATAAAGTCTTTAATATAACTTTCGCTTTGATTTATTCTTCGTATCGCTTCCTCTTCTGACAAATTCATTTCATTAGGGTGTGTTATAGGAAAAAAAGCCTGATGCTCTAATGATTTTGAACGCCCATCCCAAAAGAAACTTAATCTTTCATCCGAATACATCACTGATGGAGTGTTCCTTTCTCCCATCCGTGAATTTACACCCTTACTCAAAGAAACGTTATCAGCAAAAGCAAATTCAGGTTTATGACACGAAGCGCAACTAATAGAGTTGTCACTAGATAACATGGGGTCGAAAAATAATTTCTTCCCCAGTTTTACGCTATCAATATTTTCATCAAAAGATAAATTAGAAAAAATTACAACAGGAGCTAATACCGTAAGTATTATTTTAAGGGGTTTATATGATCCCATCTAAGAGTCTTTAATAAGAGGTTATAAATATTACAATCAACATGAGTAGTACAAAAAAAAATGTACCAATGCTAAAAACGTCCTTAAAATAGTTTCTCAATAAAATATTAAATAAGTTGCAAAAAGCTTTTTATTGTTATTTTTTTTAACACTATTATTAATTCCCGTTACCAATAAACATTGCCTTTGTTTTAAGAGACTACCCTTACAAATATATATAAAAATATCAAAATACTACGAAAAATCCTTATTAATTAGACAAAAATATACTCTTAGAATATAAGAAAATAATTTAAAAATTTAACACTTTTAAATTAGATATAACAATTATAAAATTTACTTTTTACCACGAGATTGAGAAAACAACCATGGTAAAAACTGATTATCATTAATATAACTGTACAAAATATCATCTCTTGTTTCCCCCGGATAAGCTTTGCAAACAACTTTACCACCTGCACTTTTTATTCTCAAAGCAGTTGTTCTTGTTCCTTGAAAAAGAGATAGATGTTTTAATCCTAGTGGGTAAGATGTCCAGAACGGAGTTTCTGACATTAAACTAAAATGCTTGTCTTCATACTTTTCTTTAGCTATATTTAACTCCACTCCATCCAATGAAACAATTGCCGCAAACTTATTTTTATTTTCAAACCCCAAACGTAGCGCCACAGTTGCTCCATTTGACAGCCCTACAATATATATTCTGTTTACATCAATATTTTTATTGCTTTTTACAATACTATCCAGAAGTTGCAAAGCACTTTCGACTTTGCCATGAGTCACTGCTTTTTCATACGCGTTCCAAGATATATCACCATTTGTATCTTGAGGAGCCAGAATATAGGCAGGATACTTTGATACAACTTGTTTTTCACATAAATACGGAATAAATAAATTGAGCTGACTTCTATTATCATGACCTGCCATATCTTCAGCATGTAAATACAGAATTATTGGGAATTTAGTATTCCCTTTTTTTCGAGGCGTAAGAAGTCTGTAATTAATTGTATCCTTATTGCTTAATACTGCGTGATGCTTTGTAAACATAGCATCTACTTTAGGTGATAAATAATTATTTAACCATTTCTTACCGTCTTTTTCGATAAAGTAACTTTCTTCAACTTGTTGGTACTTGTTATCTGTATATGATATGTTGTTTTTTGCATTACTTACTATACCAAAACTTCTAGTATTTGTAACTACATAATTCTCAATTATTTCTATTTTACCGCTCGGAAACAAGTATGGCTCAATCTCTGAAGTCAAATCTGTTAAATCCGGATCATTACCTTCATTAGCATGTGGATATAATTGGTAAGGTTTTAATTTCCCATCTGCACTATCCATCTGATTAACTATTGCTGAAACCTTATATTTATTTACACTAATACCCGGTTTATCCCGATAAGAAAAAATCACTTTATTTTCACCTATTTTCCTGCCAAGATCAGTAATATAGGTAGGATAATTAAAATTATCGGTAACATTATCATTTATCCTGTTATTAGCAATGACACAATTGGAACTCACATTAACATTTATATTAGAAATATAACTTAATGGCCAACGCTGCCATCCAAAACCAGAATCTTTTTGGTTTTTTGTTGGAATTTCCGGAGACAAAGCAACTGAGTTATTAATTCTGACTCCATATATTATCACATTAGAATGTAAGTTTTTTGGAGACATCGTACTCCCCTGAATTGTAATCACTTTCTCGTAACCGCTAGAATGAAATTCAATTGTAGTTCGATCTAAATCCAAGTTAACAATACCGAAATTTTTAAGTGCAATAGTATCTGTGTAGATCTTTTTTAAAGTTGAATGAGACTGTCCGGCTCCGTCAAAACTTGGAATAAATTTTGGAAATTCAAATCTGGTTAAAGGCTTATATCCTTCTTCTATGGCTTTCTTTTTTTCGATCGGATTTGCACCTCTAAGTACCACATTAGAATACATCTTTAAATCAAATCCCATTTGAAAAACTCCAGCTGGAAAATAAAGCACACCACCGCCTTCTTGTGATAACTTTTTCATTGATTCCTCTAAAACTTCAGAATTTATTTGATTATCATTTTTTATCAATCCCTTAATTTTTGAAGCTTCAACAACATTTCCCCATTTAATTTCATTTGTCCAATGATCTACAGAACCATAAGCAGTTCTATACGGATTATCAACAGGAACTTGTGAGTACATATTTACGCAGAACAAACAAACAATAATGAAACTGTATAATACTTTCATAAATTTAATTTTTTTAATTTTTTAATTTTCTTTTAAAGCAATAATTGGATTCTTAGTTGATGCACGAAATAAAGTATATCCTGTAGTGATAATAGTTATAATTGCAATAATTATAATTGGGATTACAAAAAATAAAGGTGACAGACCAATTCTAAAAGCGAATCTCTCCAACCAATTGTTAACCAAAAGATAAAAAACAGGAAGAGCAATGACAGATCCAATCAACATTTGATAAAAAAAGTATTTAAACAAAATAAAGAATATATCCCATTCACTAGCTCCGAAAGTTTTTCTTATTGCAATTTCTTTACTTTTCTTAGAAGCATAAAAAAAGGAAAGCCCCATTAATCCAAAAACCGTCAGCGTAATCGCAATAAAGGTTAATATTTGAAAAAGTTGATAAAATCCTAATTCTTCACCATACTGTTCATTAAACTGATCATCAATATAAAAGTATTCAGCATCTATATTAAATTCTTTTCTATACAACTTCTCTATATTTGCTTTAGCTTGCTCAGCTAATCCTTTTTCAATTTTCAATGAAAAAAAAGAAACCAATGACGGGTGATTGGCAAAACCAAAAACTACTGGTCCATGTTGTTCTTTAAGATTTTCTATGTCAAAATCTGAAGTAATACCAACTATCGTTTTTACAGAATTTGTAAAATTTACTTTTTGACCAATAGCTTCACTTGGATTTGCAAACCCAAGCTGATCGGATAGTTTTTTATTTATAACAACTGAATTCTCTTTATCAGATGGATAAATTTCATTAAAAAATCTACCTGCTAAAAGCTTAACTTTATAAATATCATTAAAATAATAGTCCGCAAAAATAAAAGTTCTGATCTTCACAATATTCTTAGGAGAATTAACAGTTGACATATCAAACTCTCCATCGAACTTAGCACCCGGTATAGCGCTCGACATTGAAACTGATTTAACCGAAGGGAGTTTAGACAATCTGTCCTTCACCAAATTTATTGAGGAACTAAACAAGGAATCATTGCGTATAACAGAAGGAGCTTTAAGTACTAGTACATTCTTGTTTTCAAAACCTGGATTTTTATCCGCTAAATAATTAAACTGCGAATAAACAATCACAATACCATACAATAATCCAACAGAGACAAAATATTGAAAAACCATCAATGATTTTTTAATAATATCATCTGAACTTATACTTTTCTTTTCATTTAACTTAAATGAAGACAAGACTTTCGCCGGATAGATTCCAACAAGCAACATACTAACAAGAAAAAGCACTAATGCAACTAACCAAAAAGAAAAGTCGAAATTTTGGCCCGGCGTCTTTAAAATGCCTGAATAATTAGATTGAACTAAAATTAAAAAGATCACGCTACCAGCCAATAAAGCAGCTGAATTAAAGATTACAAACTGAACCAGAAACTGTAATCGCAGTTCTTTTTCACTAACGCCAAAAGCCTTTTTAACACTTACCTCAATATTTCGATCAGCAACACTGGAAATAAAAAAATTAACTAAGTTGGTTAATGCTATTACAACTATCAAAATTCCAATCAGCATTAAAAAAACAATAGTCTTTCCATCTCCGCTTTTTCCAATCTCATTCTTCAAATCCGAATCTAAGTAAGCGTCTTCAACTGGCTGTAGACCAAATGAAATATTAGAACCATCATTATTTGCAATTAAACCCTGTGTAACAACATTTATTTGCTTTGAAAGATTATCAACATTGACATTCTTGTTTGCTATCAAATAAGTATAAAAACTATCCGACTCCCAATTATTGTTTACAGTTCCTTTCCATATCGGATTTACATTCAAACTACTGAATGATACTAAAATATCAATATTAAGATGAAGTTTTTGCGGCATATCTTCATAAACACCAACTACTTCAAAGACCACTTCTTGAAACCAATCGTGAAAATTTAACGTCTTCCCAACAGAATTAACATCACCGAAATATTTTAGCGATAAACTTTTTGCTATAACAATTTTGTTAGGTTGATCAAAGTTATCCATATTTCCATTGATGAATCTAAAAGGAAAAATTTTGGACAAAGATTTATCTCCATAAAATACAGACTGTGCAAACTTATTTGCCCCATTGTTTAAAACTCCTTCTCTCCATTCATACAATCTCGCAAACTCTGACACACTAGGAACCTTCTCCTTTATAACCGGTCCCAGAGGAGCATACGTTAATAATGATTTTGCTTCTGAAATTTTATTAATTTCTTTTGATTTGTAAGCTCTAAGGACAATATTTTCTCCATTACCCACAGCATCAAAAGTTGTTTGATAATTGTAATAATTTAGAAGTAATAATGAAATTGCAAATGAAATGGATAAACTAAAAAATGAAACAATACTTATTTGCTTATTTTTTAGTAAACTACGATAAAAAATTACCAGAAAATGTTTAAACATGGAATTATATATTAAAAAATTAACAACATAATACACTACCAAATATGCACAATGATTGTGCAACAGTTTTGTATTTTAGAACCAGATTGAAAGTTTAGAACGATTAATATTGCTACATTATATTTTATATTTCGTATTGAATATTAAATTTATTAACACAGCAACTACCGATAAACCTTAAAATACTTTTAATTAAAAACTACAATAAATAAAATTTAATCCTCGTATTTATTTAAACTAAGATTGTGAGCCATTAATTTTTGCAATAGAATTGTACTGTTCGTTTACAATTTTTCCGTCAAATAAATTAACTATCCGATGTGTATAATGTGAGTCCCTTTCAGAGTGGGTTACCATTATAATTGTTGTTCCCTCCTTATTAAGTTCTGTTAGTAAATTCATTACTTCTACTCCATTTTTAGAGTCAAGATTACCTGTTGGTTCATCGGCTAAAATTAATTTTGGATTAATTACCACTGCGCGGGCAATTGCGACACGTTGTTGTTGACCTCCCGATAACTGGTGTGGAAAATGTCCTGCTCTGTGTGCAATTTTCATACGTTCCAGAACCTTTTTAACTTTTTCCTGACGCTCACTTTTTTTCATTTTAAGATAAACCAATGGCATCTCAACATTCTCAAATACAGTAAGTTCATCAATAAGATTAAAACTCTGAAATATAAATCCAATTTTTCCCTTTCTAATCTGCGAAAGTTGTCTTTCATTTAAGCCATTTACTTCTCTTTCGTCAAATTGATAACTACCACCATCAGAACTATCCAGCAGTCCAATAATATTCAGCAAAGTAGATTTTCCACAGCCTGATGGTCCCATAATAGATACAAAATCACCTTCTGAAACTGTAATATTAACCTTCTGCAATGCTAAAGTTTCAATTTCTTCCGTTTTAAAACTCTTTTTAAGATCTTTAACTACTATCATTTTTTCTCTTTAATTTATTTTATAATTATACGTTCTGCATCTCCGAAGTTCTCATACCCCGAAACAATAACTTTTTCACCTGCTTTCAATCCATCGAGCATTTCATAGTAATCCGAATTTTGCTCACCTATACTAATCATTCTTTTAAAAGCCTCATTACCGGTACTATTCAAAACATAAACCCATCTTCCTCCTGTATTTTGAAAAAAGTTCCCTTTTGGTAAAAGCAGCACCTCCCTTGACTCTCCCAATTGTAATTTAATATTATAGCTTTGACCATTTCTAATAGTTTCAGGATGGCCTTGAGTAAAAACTAAATCAACTTTAAATTTTCCATCTTTAACTTCCGGGTAAACTTTACGGAGACGTAGCGGGTATTTTTTATTATTTTTTTCAAAACTGCCTACAAGGTCAATTGTAACACGATCGATATAATGTTCATCAATCTTAGCTTCAATTTTATATTGACTTAAAACATTAATCTGTCCTATTCGTGCACCCTGAACAATACTTTGTCCAATTTCAGCATTAAGCAATCCTAATTGTCCATCAGCAGGAGCCTTAATTTTTAAATGTTCTAAACGTTGATAAACCATAGATAAGGTTTTTTTCATACGTTCCAGGTCGGAATCTAATCCAGTTAAGGATGTTGTTCGCAATCTGTCATCTTGCTCTGTCTGGAGTTTTATAATTTTATATTGCTTTTGAGATAATTCATAATCTTCTTTTGATTTTAAATATTCTTCTTTTGAAATAAGCTCATCCTTATAAAGTTCCTGATTTTGCGCAAAATTTCGTTTTCTGCGTTGCAATTCATATTCAGCAACAACTAATGACTTTTTACCTTCTACTAAACGTGAATCAAAAGTAAGCTTGGTAGAACGCAGATCATTCTGCTTGAGTGCCAAGTTACTTTCGCTCGCTAAAATCTCCTCATACAAATTTTGGTTTTCCAGCTTTAAAATAACCTGATCCTTCTTTACCATTGCACCTTCTTCCACCAGTTTCTCAACTACACGACCTCCTTCATATGCATCTATGTAAATCGTTGTAATAGGAGCGACATTACCATTAATAGGAATGTAATCATCAAACTTACCCTGCTCCGCTATTTTTATTACTAACTTATCTTTCTGGGTTATAAATGTAGAACCTGTATTATCGAAAAAAACTTTCCATCCTAGCAACAAAATCAATATACCAAATGCAATATAAACATAAAACTTAAATTTAAAACCTTTCTTCTTTTCTACTCGTATATCCATAAAATCTTAACTAATTTGAATTTAAAATATTAAATATCGGCAATCCCATGTAAAAATTGATGGTCTTTTTTAGCACCTTCATTTTCGACATTACTTGCAAATTTTCATTCTGTCCCCAAGCTAATCTCGTCTTAGTCTGGTTCATCTCTAAAACACTAATCAGACCATTAGCATATTTTTTTTGAGTTATAGTGAATGCTAACGTCAGCGACGCAACATTCTGTTTTGTTTGTGAATACTCAGCCAATGTTGCCTTATAATCCTGAACTAACTTTTGAATTATTTTATTGAGTTCTTGTTTTTTCAAATCCAGACTATTATTCTGCTTGAGCAGTGTTATTTTCTGCTGTTTTATCCATGATCGCTTACTCCATCTGTCACTAATAGGCACTATCAAACTAAAAGCTACGAATTGTGATGCATTATCTTTTATTTGATTGCTGAAAGGAATTGTTCTTTTATTTGCATCTACTGTAGTCTCAAAAAAACCTGTTGCATATCCATATGAAAATTTAAGCGAGGGATAAAGATTACCTCGAGCAATTGATATGTCTTTTTCTGCAGCCTCTACTTTAAACTCTTGTGCTTTTATAGCAGGAATAAAACCTAATGCTTTATTATAAATAGAATCACTATCCAATTCATTCGAGATTCCATCTTCAAGAACAAGATCATTATCTAAACTATTTATTTCAAAAGAATCTGAATTATTAAGATTCATTTCCTGTAATAAGACAAGTTTAGCCGCTTCAATATTATTTACACTCTTTACGACTACCAGCTTATCTGTTTCTAAAACAGATTGAGATTCGTACAAGTCTGAACCTGCTTTAATCCCTACTTCAATCTGTTTTTTTACTAAGTTAACATTCGCTGTAGAAATTTCAAGTTGCTCTTGTGCTATTTTTAGTTGTTCTTCGTTAAATTTCACATCATAAAATGCCATCATTACACGAAATGCCAATAAGTACTTTTCTTGCGAAATGTCTTCTTTGGCGGCTTCATGTAAATACCGGCTGGCTATTATAGTATTCATTTTCTTAAATCCATTAAAAATATCAATCTCAGCTCCAATGCTATAATTATTTGAGTAAAAACTAGATCGTAAAATTGAATTTGTATCAGGATTAATAGAACGTCCGTATAAAGTATTATAACTTGCATTACCGCCAATGGTTGGAAGCAATTCACGATAGGATTGTTTATAGCTTTCATTTCTGGAATCAGCCATGTAATTCAAATCCTTTAACATTAAATTGTTAGTCAATGCATAAGATACACAGTCGTCCAATGTCCAACTCTTTTGTCCATAAAATTCAAAACTTATAAATATAAAAAAAAGACAAATCTTAAAACACCTGACATTCATATTATCATTAATTAACTACAGCCATACTTACTATTTACATGCCAAAAAAAACAAAACACTAACTATCAATCACTTAAATCAAAATATAAAACACAAAACCCTTATTGGTGTAAATAAATTTTACACAACATGTCAATTTTATTTACACAAAACTATAAACCAAGAAATTATATTGTAATTTTAAAACCTGTTACCTACTTTTTTAAGATCAATTAAGCTTGATAAATACGAGAAAAAATTAGTCGTTTTTTTGAAATTTAATATTAAAAAGAAGTTATTTGTAATTCTTAACGCTAAAGCTATTTCAGATGAAGGAAGGAAGTATCCTTATCATTGATGATAATAAAAATGTATTAAATGCTCTTGAGATTCTTCTTCAGTCCGAATACCAAGAAGTAAAAACGATAAGCAATCCAAATCAATTATCTTCATTTCAAAATTTAAATGACATTGATGTTGTATTACTTGACATGAATTTTTCAGCTGGTATAAATAATGGTAATGAAGGTCTTTTTTGGCTAAAGGAAATTAAAAAAAAATCGCAAGATACCTTAATCATAATGATGACGGCATATGGAGATATTGAATTGGCAGTAACTGCTTTAAAAGAAGGCGCTTCAGATTTCATATTAAAACCTTGGGAAAATGAAAAACTGCTTTTAACTTTAAAATCGGCCAATTTAACAACTAAATCAAAAAAAAACTCCTAGCTACGCAAAAAAATAGCTCAAACCAAATTACTAATCAAGACACTAATAATATTTTTGGCAACTCTCCAGCTATTAACCAAATTTTAAATCTTGTTAAAAAAGTAGCCAAAACAGATGCTAACGTATTAATAACTGGAGAAAACGGAACAGGCAAAGAACTTATTGCCAGAGAATTGCTCAAGCTGTCTGAACGAAAAAACAATGCTTTTGTATTTGTAGATACAGGATCCATCCCTGAAACACTTATTGAAAGTGAACTTTTCGGCCATACTAAAGGATCGTTTACTGATGCAAAAGAAGACCGCATCGGAAAATTTGAAGCCGCTAATGGTGGAACTCTTTTTCTTGATGAAATTGGAAATATTTCTCTCCATACACAATCAAAATTATTGTCAGCAATTCAAAATAAAACGATTGTAAAACTAGGCTCAAATATGCAAATCCCACTGGATTTGCGCTTAATTTGCGCAACCAATTCGAATTTAGATCAAATGGTCACTGATGGTTTGTTTAGAGAGGATTTACTTTATCGAATTAACACTATTAAAATAGATTTACCTCCTTTGCGCGAACGAGAGGAAGATATATTAGTTTTAGCAGATTTTTTCTTAAAAAAGTTTATAGACAAATACAAAAAACAAGGACTAAAAATTAGCAATGCTGCTCAGACTAAACTTCAGGAATATTATTGGCCGGGAAATGTTCGGCAATTGCAACACACTATAGAACGAGCCGTAATTCTATGCGAAGATTATACACTTAAGCCTGAAGATTTTGTATTAAACGATAGTAGTCGTGCTTCAACTACCCCAAAGGTCAATACATTTAAAGAAATGGAAAAAATAATGATCGATAGTGCTTTACAACATAATAAAGGGAATCATTCCGCAGCAGCTGAACAATTAGGAATTACAAGACAAACCCTTTACAATATGATAAAAAAAATCAATAATGATAAGTAGGAACTTTTATTTTCAGGTTATCCTTCGCATAACATTAATTACACTCACATCTATTGGTTTTTCATTCTTATTGCTTACAAAACAATATTTATGGAGTTTTCCAATAGGTTTACTAATACTAATTCAATCCGTATTTTTAACCAAATTAGTTAATAATATTAATAGAAAAATCGCCTACTTTTTCCAATCAATTAAAAATGATGATTTTGCGCTGCGTTATCCTGAGCAATCTGGTATTAGTTCCTTCAATAATTTACACCAGAGTCTGAACTTACTCAATGAAAAGATTCAACAATCTTATCTTAAAAATGAAGCCCAGGAAAAGTACTATCAGGAAATTCTAAAACAAAGCGACATTGGTATCATGACAATCAATGCTAAAGGACATATCGTTTTTGTAAATCCTCAGATGGAAAAACTTTTTGATCATAAATCTTTAAATCATATTAAACAGTTAAATCAATTAGACACTAATCTTTACAATCTTTTCGCAACACTAAAACCTTTTGAACGAAAACTTGTTGTTTTAACGAATGAACGCGAAAAAAAGCAAATTTCCATTAAATCAACTGCATTAATTTCTGACGATAATGAACTATTGCTGGTGGTCGCTCAGGATATTCTTAAAGAATTAGATGAAAAAGAAACTGAATCTTGGATGAGATTAATACGTGTACTTGCACATGAAATAATGAATAGTATTGCTCCCATTACATCTATATCCGATTCTATCATAAAATATTACAAGGAAAATGGCATAGCAATCAATACAGACCAACTGGACAATAACACTATAAAAAATACTATAAGAGGTCTTGAGGTAATAAAGGAACAGGGGAATGATTTAATGGAATTCGTGCATTCCTACCGCAGTTTACTTAACCTCCCAAAACCGGATCGAAGTATAGTCCCTTTTAAACGATTTATTGATAAAATATTGGTCCTAATGGAACCTGAGATAAAAAAAAGTCTTGTGCCATATGAAATTTTCATTGAACCTTCGGACCTGGATTTTTTTATGGATGAAAAACAACTATCTCTGGTATTTATTAACCTTATTAAAAATGCCTTATATTCACTTCAAAATTGTAATAATGGAAAGCTAATAATTTCTGCTAAAATTAACTCTCAAGGTAATAAATACATCGAGATTATTGATAATGGACCAGGCATCCCCGCCGAAAACATTGAAGATATTTTTATACCCTTTTTTACTACCAAAGAAAAAGGCTCGGGAGTTGGTTTAAGTCTTTCTAAACAAATACTGCAATTACACGGCGGAACTCTTGAAATTTTTTCAAAGCCCTTTATAGAAACAAAATTCATCCTAATATTTGATAAGTTTACTAAAAATTAGTTAGTCCCAGAAAAGTAAAAATCTTGTTTAATAAAGGTGGTAAAAAGTCACCCCTTGATTTTAGCCAGCAATGAATTCTAAAATTTCACGCACCTTAGAAGTATCATTAATACTATAGCGAGCAGCTGTTTCTTCCTTGCCTACTTTTATAGTATAAGCACTTTTAGGCAATTCCCTAAACATAAACTCATCTGTCCAGTCGTCCCCAATCGCCATAATAAAATCATATCCGTCAGTAACAAGAACAGATGCTGCACGACCTTTATTCACCCGGCCATCTTTTACTTCAAGGACTTTCTTCCCTTCCAGAATACACAGCGATTTTTTAGCTAGTAGACTATTTAATCGTTCTTTTAATTCAGTAATTCTCAAATTTGCTAAATCTACATCTGCACAACGATAATGCCAAGCAAGAGAATACTCTTTTTCTTCTAAGAATGAACCAGGAGTGATTTGTGCAAAGTCTTTCAATACAGGACGAATATCTTCCTTCCAATCAGTTTCTATACGTTGCAAACATACCCAATCATTTCCTTTTCTCCGTAACCACATTCCGTGATCGGTAATTAAGGTATACTCTTTAGTACCAAACCATTCTTCCAGAGTAATACGGTCTCTACCGCTAATAATTACCAGCTCTGTATCGTTATCTTCTGCTAAATTGTCTAAAAGTTCAAATAATTCTTTATCCGGAATAGCCTCAGAAGGCAGGCTTCTAAAACCTACAAGCGTGCCATCATAATCAAGTAGAATAAGTTTCTTACCGGATGTTTTATAATGCGTTTTAATATTTTCGATATACTTCGATTTCAAATTTTTAGATTTATAAGAGGAAATATTCATTTTTATGATTAGGAGGGAATTTCAAAAAAAATAGCTTTTAGATCTATCCATATTTTTTTGTAAACTAAAAATTAATAAAGCTCCTAAAGTGAACCTCTAAAATTTGTACTGGATTTACTTCAACATCCATATTACCGGACCACACCTAACACTAATTTTATTTATTTTTTACTATTCTAAATCCAAATCCGTCATTGCGTGTGTCACGAGGTGACTGGTATCTCACTTCTGGCATATGAATTCCATATTCTAATGGTTTACCGTCTGCACTTTGTGATTCGTAAAACCAACTCGCACCTTTTGATATTTTATACGCTCCATCTCCTGGTCCTCTTGGATTTTTTTTATTTACCAGACTATCCTTTTCAGGATTGTACCAATCAAAAACCCATTCACTAACATTTCCGGTCATATCATATATTCCGAGTTCATTAGGCCTAAGAAGTCCAACTTTATGAAAAATACTATCTGAATTTTCCTTTACCCATCCCACTTCAACAGGATTATTGCTTCCGCTATATTTGTAACCTTTTGTTTGCTTTCCACCTTTGGCAGCATATTCCCATTCTGCTTCAGTTGGCAATCTTCCACCAGCCCATTTTGCAAAATTATTTGCTTCATCCCAAGTTACAAGCATAGGATTTTCGTCTATCCATTTATAATACACTTTTTTTCCGTACGCACTTTCAATTGGTGGGGCAGGCATTTCTCTACCAGTACTTTTGCAAAATTCCTTAAACTGCTTAACCGTTATCTCAAATTTACTAATGTAAAAGCCATCAAGCTCAACTATACGATTTGGGCTTGTAAAATTGTTTAATGTGTCGCCTTTAGGACTAACAATTATTTGATTTTTTCCTTCCTCAAAATTACCGCCTTCTACATAAACCCAATCAATTTTGTTTTTACTCTGTTCACACGAAATGAAAATTAAGAATCCTAAAAGAACTACAAATTTATGTTTTATCATTAAAATTTATTTTTAAAAATATTGGTTACTTATTTATATTCGCATCAAAACACCACTAATATAATAAAAAATAGATGTTTTTCACTAAACTTTGATAGACTGAAGTTACTTCCTACTCTGCCACAAAAAAACTAAAGTTATTAATTCCGTATTTATCAAAAAGAATTCATTGCTTTTGATAAAACCAGAATTCTATTACTCATTTAAAAACAAGAGCTTATTCTCAGAAATTTATAATTTCAGTTTCATGGCAACACAAGTTAAAAAAAAAGAATGCGGCAAATACTCACGTTGCGGTTTATAAATGCATCACTGCAGATGTACTGGAAGGTTTTTGGTCTGAAAAACACGGAAACCCGCTCTATTTAGGAACTAAGCATTGTTTACGTATGAAGGCTAAAAACTTAAACTAAATCGAATTTAGGCTTTTGCATTAGAAAAAATCAGAGCTAAATTATTTCTTTGCTGTTTACGCTTTCCCGTAATGTTAAAAATCCCTTTTTCAATATCTTAGCAAAAATTATTACTCTCGATAAAACTTAATGAATTAAATAAAACAACAATTATTTAATCTTTTTTAGAGCTAAACATGAGGTAAGGTTCCAGTAATTAAACTAAAAATTATGACCCTAAAACACTTAATGCCATTTTTGATTTTTGCCTTAATTGGGTGCAAAAGTAAACAGCAAAACGATAAGCAAAATATTGAAAATTCGATTACAAAAAATGCTCATCAGTTGTTAGAAGACAAAAGATTTCATTCTGTTTCGATAGCAGTGCTTAAAGATGGGGAATCTACAATAAAACATTTTGGAGAGTTATCTATTGGAAAAGGAAATAAACCAAACGATTCTACACTTTATGAATTAGCTTCTGTAACTAAAACTTTTACAGGTTATGTAGCTGCCAAAGCCGTACTTGATAAAAAAATAAATTTAGACGACGACGTCAGAATCTATCTTAACGAACCTTATCCCAATTTAGAGTTTAAAGGTGAGCCTATAAAAATTAAACATCTTCTCACCCATACAAGCGGGTTTCCCAATTTCCCCATAAAAGGTGAAAATAAAACGGCTTTTTTGGAGGGATTGAAATTAATCAAAATTGAAACGATACCTGGAGAAACCTATTTTTATTCCAACACGGCTCCAGAGTTAACAGCCTATATACTTGAAAAAGTGTATCAAAAACCTTATGAGGAATTGGTAACCGAATTTGTTTTAAAACCTAATAAAATGAACCAAACCAAATTTACACTAAATGATAATGAAAGACTAAGATTGGTAAAAGGTTACAACGATAAAAACGAATTAATGCCAAACTTCAATAGAACTTTATGGGGCGGAATTTCAGGATTGCATTCTACCACTACAGATTTGGTAAAATATATGAAATTACAACTTGACGAGTCAAATCATATTGTAAATGAATCTCATAAAAAACTATATAAAGAAGGTTCTGATTTTTGGGAAGGCTATCATTGGTATATATTAGAAGATGATAGTGAATTAATTTACAGACACCACGGAGGTATATACGGAATGCAGAATTGGTTTGTGATTTATCCTAAACAAAATATAGGAATATCTATATTGACAAATACTAGCTTTAATGAAACAGGAGAAATTTTGGAAAAAGTAGTTCATAAATTGTATGATGACCTAAATAAATCGATATAAACTAAAAAAATAAACAGCACATAGAACAAAATTGCATCGGAAAGCAGGCCTGATTCGGGCAGTCTTTTTATTAGAACTTTTCCAGAGCATCTTAATAGTTTTCTATTATGTCTCTGCAATTCCACCCACATTCTTTATTTGTCCCTCTACAAACTTGAATTCAAGCCCATGTTCTGTATCCAGTTTATAGCGGATTGATACTTTAATGGTCTTCTCGTCTAAAACTCTCAGGTACATAATCTCTTTTATGTATTCGTTATGTTTATCGAGGTTGTCAATATTTAACGCCGGTTCTCCTGATTTTTCAGAATCTTCATAAAAATGAGCGTATAGTTTTAAATATCTCTCATACGCTTTCTTTTGAATACTCTTCAAATTAGTTTCAATATTCGTTATAAAATTTTGATACGTTTCTGCAAATTGTGTCAGTTGATTTTCTGTTGGCGGTTCTTCTATTTCTTCTCCCTCTTCGTCAAATTCTTCCCCCAGAAAAATTTCGACATCTTGCTGGTCAAAAAAGGGATCCGTAAAAGTTACGTCCGAAGAAAATCCTGCCCAATCTTGTTCTATTTTTCCCCAATATTTATGTGTTGTCATCCTTATTTTTTATCTGATATAGACCCAGATTTACAATCGCCTAAATTATAAAAAATGTAAGAAGGTCTGGAACAGGATTACCTTTTTTTAGCATTTTTAATCGGTCTGCTTTTTAACACGTACATATATTCAAGATTCGTCATATCACTAAACAACTTAATATTAATAACAAAAGAATTGTTTTCATGCAATGTCTTATCAACGATTCCTATATCTACATTTTCGGGAAAAATTTCTGAGATTCCACCTGTCACAATAGTATCTCCTTTCTTCACAGACGTTGTTTTGGGAACATCAATTAACTGAACAAAGCCAGCATTTTTTCCATTCCAACTCAGAGTCCCAAAATAGTTACTATTTTTAATTCTGGCATTTATAAGAGATTTTGTATTTAAGACACTTGTAACAAGTGCAAAGTTTTGTGAAACTTTATCTACCACTCCAACAATACCACGATTATTAATTACTCCCATGTCGCTCTTGATACCGTCTTTTAGTCCAGAATTAATAGTAAGGTAATTCTGTTGGAGTGTATAGGAATTACGAATAAGTTTTGATACAATTATATCATCAGATCCTATACCAAAAATACTATCAATCTCAGGGGCGTTACCTTCTTTTTGTTTACGAAATAACATTTCTAATAACTTAGCATTCTCTTGCACTAGTGAATCATTCTTATTCACTAAATTAATGTATTCCCTTATTTCATCAACTTCTTTATAAATTCCTCCGGACAACAAATCTGTAGCACCAATGAACTTACTTTTATGAAAAGAATGCGATTGAATTGTCAATCCCAAGGAAAGTCCTAAGAGGAGTAAAAATAATACACCATTACTATTTTTATATAAAAAATTAAATATTCGACGCATCTTTAAATGATTAGCTCAACAATTTTAAGGTCTACGTTTTTTACATAAATACTCAGATCCTTAACCGCTAATCATTTCTTTTTAGAACAACTTTACGAATTAGGTTCAATCCATTAAAAATTTATGAAAATATCGCCGACTTATCTGCACAAAAAAAAGGAATTTAAATCTACAACAAGAGTATTTTATTATCTCTTAATAATATTCTATTATCCTAAATTAGAACCTTGAAATTGCGATTAGAATAATAAACGGCTAATTAATTCCCTCTTTACTGTGTCGATCATTTCTCCTAAAAAATTATAAGCAAAAGATAATTGAAAACGAATTACACAAATATATTTTACACAAAACCCCAACAGAAATTATTCTATTGAGGCTTATTATTCAACGTATTTATGGTAGTTTCACTTAAACATCATTTTACCCATATTTCAATTTGCCCGTTAGGTACTTTTGTTTTTAACCGAACAAACTTTGGTTCTAAAACGATCTCCGGAAATTCTTTTTCAATAGCCTTTTTTAAATTGTCTGCTAAATTTTCATCTCCTTTATTAAAATAACGGATGCTGTTGTCTGCCTTACCTTCTTCTAAATCGTAGGCATTTATTACGTTAAATCCATTCGCATTTAACTTAGAGATAAAGTCCTTATTCTTTAAATCTAATTTTGTAGCATTACTTCCCACCTGAACATAAACAACCGATTTCGCAAAACCTTGTTCTATTGCAATTTTGGTAATGTCCGTCTTTACCGACTGACTTGCTTTTATAGCAAGGGTATCAATCTTATTGCTCAATTCCGGATTAAGTGATTTAATTTTAGTTAGAACCTCCATGTTTTTCTTACTCGTTTCTGCTGCTGCAATTCTTTCTAGTTTCAGTTCACTTTTCTGTATTGCAATTTCTTTTCTTCTTTCTTCCAATAGGTCGTTCTGATGACTAAAATAATAGACCATACCTATGAAACTTATAGCCAAAAAAACAAAGCCCCAAAAAATAAGTTTCTCGCTTTTACTTTTACTTTCCATTTTCGTTAGTTATTTTGACGATTACTAATAAATTCTCTGGCAGCTTCCATTGCTTTATCCATAAACTTAAAGATATATCCAATTGAAACTGAAATAATACCTGTTGACCCCAAACCTACAAATGCATTTACAATTTCTGTTGACTTTTCAATCGGTGCATCTTTGTGGCTGAATATCTGGTAGCCAAAAAATGCCAGTAACACCAGTAAGGTAATGATGCTCACTGCCAAAGCAACATATCGTTCGATTTTGTAAATTTGAGAATACTCTCTGATAAAACTTAAAACATCTTCCATACTATTCTTTTTTTGTTAGTAAACTTGAATGTATCCATCCCTCTATTTTAATACTATGTTTCCAATCCTTGATATCTTTAATATCATTCACTAAGTAAACTTTCGACCATTGTCCGAAAGTTTCAATTAATCCTACTTCATAGCCATTTTTTAACGTTCGGATTGAGCTTGACGTTTTGTCGGGTTTTGTTCTAAACTCCGCAACGCCATCAGAGGCTGAGTTTACCAAAAAAATCTTTCCGATATTGTCTGTTTTTCCAAAAACATTTGTTTTAAAATCATCCCAGGGGAAAGCAGGTCCCGGATCCGGTTTTCTTGCCGGTGAGATATCGTCGTGTCCCACTACAAAAGATAATTGGTAGGTATCAATCAGGAGTTTACTTAATTTGGAGACCGCTGCTATCTGAGCATCTGTATATTTAAACCAATACTGATTTTCTTTACTGTCCCAAAATTTATGTTTGTGTTTCAATTTTACAATTCTGTCTTTTTCAGACGCAGGATATGTTTTATAACTGGGTGTTCCGTCTTTGTTCTCGCCTACTCTTCTTCTGAAACTGCCATCTGTCAATTTTTCACAGAATCCGGGATTTACAATTTCAATACCAATAGCATACTCATTCATTCCGGTTCGTCCATCCCAACTGCTGTAACCGGCATGGTTGCATCTGGTGTTAAACGGAGCAAGCTGCGTAATGGTTCCGTCAAGGTCAACTACAATGTGAGCACAAATCCGGTCTGTATTTCCTTGTGCGGGAGTCTGTTTGAACCAGGTTATCGCCCCCGATGCTTTATCGCCTGCCGTGTAATGTATGATTAAATATTTAGGCGAAATTTGATATTGGAAATTCGAGGTGGGGTCTTTTACTATTTTTTCTGCTTGGCTTTCCTGAACAAGCCAGTTTTTGTCAATTTTCATAAGGATTTGTTTTTTAGAGTTTGAAATAGGATAGTTTTTAAACAATATCTTCATTTTGCATTTATGGATGATAAAACCACAAATACGAACCTCTTTATGCGTAAAATCAATATGTCGAAGTCATTGTTTAGGATTAAAAATGAGTAGTAGCGCTCGTTACTTATCGTTTTATAAGCAACATCATTTAAAGCATTAAAATCTACCAAATATACTGACAATCAATATTTTACAAGCAAGTGTTTATACGTGATTTAAGGAAAGTATTTACCGCTGAACTAATTCGCGTTCTGATTTTATTGTTCAGGTAATTCATTCGTAATTCAATTCTTTGCGGTTGGGCTTTTGCCCTTTCAGGGCGATATTTGTCATAAATTTAGATTATAGTACGTTGCACTATGCTATAGCTTTTAGGCTTTCAGCCTGCTTGGTTTTAGAGTTTTAGTTGTAATCTGGTATTACTTTGAAGTAAGTACATACTAGTATTAAATTGCGATTTACTCGGCTAATTGCTATGAAAGAGCTTTAGCAATAGCAGAGTGCAACGCACTATCAATAGTGATTCGTATTGTTTACGCCCTAAAAGGGCAAAAGCCTAATCGCAAAGTGCGTCACCAATCATTTCTTAACGTTATTAGTAGGGAAAACACAATGTTTCTTTTATTACTTAGAAGTCCACACTTCAATTTGTCCTATGGGAACTAATTTTTGATATTTCGGAGTAATTGAATTAACAATCTTATATTCATCATTCAATAATTTGTTTGCCTCTTTAGCAAGCCTCTCATCTTCTGCATGAAAGTATTTAATAATATTGCTAAACTTTCCGTTAACCTTGTCAATTCTTGGTGCGGCCCATTCATTCTCCTTAAATTTTTGCTGTATGCTTTCTACATTTTTAATATTAATACCTGAGGCATACTGAATATATACTATCTTTTTGAGTATCGAAGTGATGAGTGTAGATTTCAAGGTATCAGCTACTTGAGAAACGGGCTGTTGGTTCTTAATAGTTGAGTCATATACTACATTAGTTGGGTAAATAGAACTAGTTTTGTCCACCCCATACAAACTGACAATATTGTTCCATTTTATAGTATCATACTTCATTAAAAAATCTCTTGGAACTTTATATGACAATTCTTCTTTGTTTACACCTGTCTTTTTTGTGTTTAAAATAAGTGATTCTGCAAAACCAACTAACATTTCCTTATCTTGAGCTCTCAAAACTCCTCCTTCGGTATTGTTTCTCAAATACCTTTCCAGCGTCAATAAAGCCAAATCTGATCTAATGCTACTTTTCATAGAAGTATCTTGCGTAAATTTTTCAATAAGATCTCCAATCATTTTATTTTCATCGATTTTTTTTTCAAAAGTGGCAACCTTATCAGACATTATTGAAGTTTGATAACCTACCAGAGACGTAAATACTACCAATACCGTAGTGGATAAAAAAGTACCTATCGTACTTAATTTATCCCAGATATCTTTATTTTCCATTATGTTTCTATTTAATAGTTAAATTTAACTGTGGTTAACTCCCAAAATTGTATGTAACGTTAAGAAAACCAAGAACATTGGAATTTTCAACATCATATTTTACCGTAATTGGAATCCAAAAATCTTTAGCCAATCGTATCCTTAATTCTACATTGGCAGTAATAGTTTCATGGTCCTCATCAGGCAATACATTTTTAAAAATCTTATTATACTCCCCCAAAGCTTTAATTTCAAAACAGCTTATTTTTTCGGGATGCTTTCTCAATAGCACAAAATTCAAACCAGCCTTTCCGTTTAAAGACGTTCTCGGCATACTGACCAAACTTGTATCAGCATAAGTAAATGTGCACCTTACATCAATTTCTTCATTAGATTTTGCAATTCCCTTGAGTAGAATTGTACTCAGAGAATATTTATTAAATTTACCCTCTGTATTAGTAGAGCCATCGGCAGCAATAGTCCAAAGAAGTTTAGTTTTAGCCTTGTCGATCTCTGAAGTCCGAAGCTGACTTAAAGATTTGATATAATTTGAAATGTCCTGATTATTAGGGCCCGTTTCATCTATATTTTTAAGTGATGTTTTATCCTTCTCAAATTCCTTTATTATTTTTTCATAATAAGTATTGTCAGCAGGATTGTATTCAATTCCGTTTAGCAAATCTTCACTGGCTTTATTCAATTCTTCTAATTCTTTATCGTTTAAACCGACCGCTAATTTGGATTGAATAATTTGAAACCTTCTTATAAAAAGTTCTCTATACTTGCCATATTTAGTTTTAGCCAAATTGATTGTTAAGCTATCCCTCCCATTGACAATGGCATAAGTAAAACCTCCCGAAAATCCAGTGTATTTATACTTTTCATCTAAATTGACTTTTGCATTTATTTGAAAATTTCGTAAAAAATAAGATTTTTCAATTGTGAGATCTGATAATTTTGATATATCAGCATTATACATGATTTTAAACAATGTAGTATTCAATTCTAATGATTTTTCATCTTTAGAAAAATTTTTTGTGGTCAACTGAATAACGTTGTAAAGCGCATCTTTAAAGTTACCGGTTCTACTATTATCAATTTCTTCAATTATTTGCTCTTGACAAAGCATATTTACATTAAGTAATAGCGATATAATAAGTAATATTCTCTTCATAGGCTTACGGTTATATAAAAACTTTAAAAATCTTCGAATAAATAGGACTAGTTATATTGTAAGATTTCTTACTGTTTTTCCCTAAATTATCTGTATAACTTACCTCTACATCGGTCTGACCTTTCTTCGGATTTTCACCGGAAACAATCACATTGTATTCCCCTTCTCCAATTACAAAGGTTTCATCAAAAGAAACATCTCTTTTGATACTTGTGTCATGACTACTATTAACTTTGTCAATAAAAACCAAAACAGGAACAGGTGCTTTACCTCCCTTAATACTTAATTTAATACGAACACTTCCCATAAATTTCAATAATTTAATTTCGCCTACTCGATGCCCTCTTTTCGGCTTCCGAGGATATTTTGGAAACATGAATTAAAAAGAAAGAGTAATAAACTCTTTTTAATTTCGGCTATATTTTATAAAGAAAAGGTTTTCTAAAGTGAGACTAAAACTATTATAACTTTACCAATTTCCATCTTTGTTATGTGCAAAGTATAAGGAAAATGTAACTCAAATATATATCCAGAATAATAATACTATTGCAAACTATGACTTATTAAGAGGTCATTACTATTTGCTTTTTTATAGGCGTGTGTAGTGAAGATAATATTAATAAAAAACAGAACTTACCCCGGTATACTATAATTTATAAGTATTGGATGAGTTTAAACTATCTTAAACTAAGGTACGATCAAAAACATATAGAACCAATACGTACTTATACGCGTTTTTATTTATAAAGAAGAGAATCTATTTAGTACAAGTGTTCAATAAAAAAGGGTTGTCTTTATCAGACAACCCTCTTTTTAATACTTACAAACTGTTACAAGGTAGTTTTATGAGCGGTAATAGTACTTAAAAACTCTTCTACTTCCTCCAATTCATTGTTTACGCGTTGCAAGTCCAGTTCTTTTTGCAGCAAGGCCACTACTCCGTAACTTACTTTTCGATTTTCGAGTAAGAATTTTTTATACTCTAACTTTACCTTCTTTTTAAGCTCGTCTTCCTTAGTTGGACCATCCGGTAGTGCATCAAGTACAACATCTGCAGCCTTTAGTTCGGCGAGCACCCCCTTTAATATTGCTTCTATTTCTAAAGACGAAGTTTCAAACCGAGTGGTCTGATAATCTTCAGAAAGCTTTTTAAAAGTTAATTCTGCCTTCTCTTTCTCTGCCCACATCAATAAAGCGTCGCAGTCTGCTGCTGTTGTAATTCTTTTGATAGAATAAGCCATGTCTTTAATATTTTAAGATTTATACTACAATAGTATTAAAAATCAAAACACCTTTTATCTGTAAGAAATATTTTATAAAAAGATTAACTTTTTTATCCAAAAAAAGTAGATTATCCACTATGAATTATCAATTATTAATCGGAAACTCCAGCTTCGACTTCGCTCAGCCGGACATTCGGCTAACCTACACAACTCACAACTCACAACTAATAACTCAACAGCCGCTCATTCAGCTTTAGTTCCTCTTGTTGCAGTACCCAGAGTTTAAGTACGTAGGGCTCCTGCACATCTAAGCCATTTTTGGTAATATCTTTTTTGGCATTGTTTCTAATAACCTGCAAAACTGTCTGCTCCTCTTTGGCTGCTAAGAAATCGGAGAGCTGCAAAGCGATGAGTGTAGCCTCGTATTTTTTTTGATGACTCTCGAGTTTTTTGAATGTAACCAGCTGTTTGTGTTTATTGGTTATTAGTTGTTTTTCTAAAAACTTTTTTGTTTTTGCTCTCTGAGTTTCGATATGCTCAAAATTATGCTGATCCTGCCCGTCCAATTGCTTCACAAAAGCAAGCATTTCACTCAGTTTTAGTTTAGCTGCTACAGATAAATCACGTTTACCTGATACATACATCGCCCAATTGCTGCGTGTAACTTGCAACAACATGGCCATATTTTCTTGTTTGATCCCTAAAAGTTCTACAATTTGCTTCTCTTTTTTCATCACTCCCACTTTAATTTGGTTAGTACACTTTATTCCTGTGACAAATTTTATTTTTTGTTTAAATTTGTCACAAAAACTGTGACAAATTTAATTTTATTTTTTGTTTTGTCACAACTTCTGTGACAAAATCATTTATTTTATTATTTTGTCACAAAAATACTCGCCATGTCTTTTTCAATACCGTTCTACGACTCGGTAGCCAGCAACTGACTCAGTTCGCTCAAAAATTCAAGTTCATCCATAGGAAACAGCTGCAAAACGGTTTCGAGAATAAGCCCCACATTAATCGTTTCATTTTTTTCTGTCTCCTGAAACTTAGGTGCATGTTCATCCAACGCCACTATACACAACCTGAGCATATTGGTAATCACACAACCCAGCTCATAATAATTGACAAACTTCAGTTGAGCCGTATTGCTTTGTGTTTGATCTTCCCCCGGCTTTAAGGTGTGGAAATAACGCGCCGTTAACTTTTTAAATTTCTCCAGATTCTCCATTTCATTTCGCTCCATAATAGTTTTTTTATTTTTATTCTTGCCACAGATTAAAGGATTAAAATGATTAAAAAATCTATGAGAATCTGATAATCTGTGGCTGTTATTTTTTAAATATAAGAAAAAGTGTATTTTTGTTTAACAAGTCGCAAGAAAAGAATAGATTACAGAAACGCCAATTATTTTTTGCTGTATGCTACACAACCAAATATGTTTCATACATCTTGCCTCTTATTATACTTAATTATTATCTTTGAATTATGAGCACACAAACGAAACCCAACCATATAGGCCGAAAAATTAGCCGTATTCGTGAACTGAAAGACATGAAACAAGAAGCTTTGGCACAGGCTTTAGGAACCAACCAACAGGCGATTTCTATTATAGAAAACAGTGAAACCGTTGATGAAGAAAAACTAAGTCAGATTGCAAAAGCTTTGGGTGTAACTGTGGAAGCCATTAAAAATTTTTCGGAAGAAGGGGTGTTTAATTATTTCAATAACATATATGATAATGATATTAGTGGTACTATTCTTAATGCACCACAATCAAATCATTGTACATTCAATCCTCTAGATAAAATGATGGAAGTTGTTGAAGAAAACAGAAAGCTTTACGAACGCTTGCTGCAAGCTGAAAAAGATAAAATCGAATATTTGGAAAAGCTATTGAAGAAATAGAATTCTATTTTTTATTATAACGAATAGAGACTGCTGATTGTGTGTTTTTTTTTAAAATGTTATCATTATCTAAGCCTTATTGTTTTAATAAAAACCGAAGCCATATTTAAAACTCAAAAGACAGATATTCCTTAATTATTTATAATTTTATTCACGAAAAATTAAATTAATCAAATATGTCATTAATCATATCAACATATGTACCAGAGGGAATTATAATTGCGGGAGATAGCAGACTAACATTAAGTTGGAATGAAAAAGAAGACAGTTCAAATGTTGAAAAAAACTTTTCTATTATTGCAACAGACACTAATACAAAAGTATTCTCAATTAAAGATAAATTTGGACTTGCTACGTTCGGTGCCGCAGATGTTAATGGTATTCCGATTTCTGGATATATAAATCAATTCATAGAAGAAAAAATTAACGACACAACAGAAATAGATGATATACCAAAATTTCTTCACGAGTTTTTTGGAGATCCCCTTGGAAAACCAAAAACGTATTTTTATCTAGCCGGATATAAAATTGAAAATAGAATATCTATTCCATATCTTTATCTATTAGATATTAATAACTCAACAACTGCAAGAATTAATGAAACTGATGGGAAAATACAATTTGGTGCAAATTGGGGAGGAGAAAGCGAAGTAATGACAAGACTTTTAACTGACATCAAAATACAACAAAATGGAATATTCACTGATCTAAAGTCATCGGGAATTCCATTCAATTTTTTTACATTACAAGATGCAATTGATTTTTCAAATTATGCTGTTAATACAACGATTGAAACATTCAGATTTCAACAAAGAATAAAAACAGTAGGTGGACCAGTTGATATTCTATCTATTACTCCCAATGATGTAAATTGGATTAAGAAAAAAGAATTAACTAGTAACTGACACATCTATACAGTTATAAACAAACTTAAGAGATTTTTAGTATTCGTTAAGGTTCTAATTTTGGAAACAATAATACATGTACTTTCAACCCACTTGATAAATTAATTGAATCCGTAGACGAGAATAAAAAGCTTTACGAACGCTTACTACAAGCTGAAAAGATAAAATCGAATATTTGGAAAAGCTATTGAAGAAATAGAAAACCATTTTTGTTATGATTACGAGAGACCGCTATTGCGGTCTTTTTTTTTGTTTTCTCTCTTTGTTAAAACAATGCTTTAAAGTCTCAGTACTTTTAAAATAATTACCATAAACTACAACTTTACCACAATAACTCAGAAGAAAGAGAATTCTTTATTTTTTTACGCTTTTCCTCTTTTAGCTTCCATATATATTCGATATTTTAGCACTCTTTACGATTTTAGATTTAATACCATAATAATTGCTTCATGGCAGCCGAACAAAAACAAAAATTAGAACAACAACTTTGGAATATCGCAAACACCCTACGTGGGAAAATGGATGCCGATGATTTTAGAGATTACATATTAGGTTTTATTTTCTACAAATACCTGAGTACAAAAATGGATTTGTACGCCAACGAAATACTACAACCAGACGGATTAACTTTTCAGGAAGTTCCCGGGCATACCGATGAAGCTTTGCTGATGGAAGAGTTAAAACAATTGGCGATTGATAAATTGGGCTTTTTCTTAGAACCATCAGAATTGTTTTCGGAATTGGCCAAAAGAGGAAACTCAGGCGGAAAAAACAATTTTATCCTGGGTGATTTAACCAAAGTACTCACGCATATTGAGCAAAGTACAATGGGTTCTGAAAGCGAAGAAGATTTTGGAAACCTTTTCTCTGACCTGGACTTAACGTCTCACAAACTAGGAAAATCTGAGGCCGATAAAAACGAATTGATCGTAAAAGTATTGGTTCATCTTGACGAGATCGATTTTGATCTGGAAAATACCGACAGCGATGTACTGGGCGATGCTTACGAATATTTGATAGGACAATTTGCCAGCGGAGCGGGAAAAAAAGCAGGAGAATTTTATACACCGCAACAAGTGAGCAGTATTCTGGCACAATTGGTTACAGTAGGTAAAGATCAACTGAAAAATGTTTACGACCCCACTTGTGGTTCCGGTTCCTTGTTATTGCGTGTAGCCAAAGAAGTAAAAAGTAAGTGTGAATTTTACGGCCAGGAAATGAATCCTACCACCTACAACTTATGTCGTATGAACATGATTATGCACGACGTGCATTACAAACGTTTTGATATTAAAAATGAAGATACTTTAGAACGCCCACAGCATTACGACCAGCGTTTTGAAGCCATTGTGGCCAATCCACCTTTTTCGGCCAATTGGAGCGCCAGTCCTTTACACATGAACGACGAGCGTTTCTCCGACTATGGAAAACTTGCCCCTAGCAGCAAAGCCGATTTTGCTTTTGTACAACACATGGTGCACCAGTTAGACGATAACGGAACGATGGCGGTGGTTTTGCCGCACGGTGTTTTGTTTCGCGGTGCTGCCGAAGGACACATTCGCCAATATTTGATCAAAGAAAAAAATTATCTGGATGCCGTAATAGGTTTACCCGCTAATATATTTTACGGAACAAGTATCCCGACTTGTATTTTAGTTTTGAAGAAAAAAAGACCCCATGCCGAAGACATTTTGTTTATTGATGCCAGCCAGCAGTACGAAAAGGTAAAAAACCAAAATGTATTGCGTACCGAGGATATTGACAAAATCATCAACGCTTACAAAAACCGTAAACCTGAAAACAAATACAGTCATGTCGCTCTTTTAAGCGAAGTTGAAACTAATGATTACAACTTAAACATTCCTCGTTATGTAGATACTTTTGAAGAAGAAGATGCTGTAGATTTAAAAGCTATAACCACCGAATTGCGAGAATTGGAAACGCTTGGTAAAACTACCGATGCAACTATAGCTGCCTTTTGTAAAGAACTAGGAATTGAAACACCATTTTAATGAGTACAATGACTTTACATAACGAAAAGAAAAAGACTTTGGTGCCAAAATTAAGGTTTCAGGAATTTACTAATGAATGGAAATCCAAAAAATTAGAAAATTGGAACTTAAAAGTTATTGATGGAGATAGAGGAGCAAATTATCCAAATGGAAATGATTTTTCTTTTGAGGGATACTGTCTTTTTATGAATGCAAAAAATGTAACAAAAAATGGATTTTCTTTTGAAACCAAAATGTTTATAACAAAAGAGAAAGATGAAAAATTAAGAAAAGGAAAACTCAAAAGGAATGATTTAGTTTTAACAACAAGAGGTTCAGTTGGAAATATTGCTTATTATAATAATTCTATAAAATATGATCATTTAAGAATTAATTCGGGAATGGTTTTAATTAGAAATGAAAATTCTTTAATTGATTCAAACTTTCTTTATATCAGTTTTGTTACCCCAAAATTAAATAAAATAATTGATACAATTGCTTTCGGTAGTGCTCAACCGCAATTAACAGTTAAAGAAATTAATCTTTTTAAAATAAGTATTCCAACACTTCCAGAACAACAAAAAATAGCTTCTTTTTTAAGTGCGGTCGATGAAAAAATTCAGCAACTTTCTCGTAAAAAAATAATATTAGAGCAATACAAAAAAGGTATCATGCAGCAATTGTTTTCTGGTAAGCTGCGGTTTAAAAATGAGAATGGAGAGGATTATCCGGATTGGGAGGAGAAGAAGTTGGGGGATGTTCTTAAAATTGGAAGTGGTAAAGATTATAAGCATTTAGAAAATGGAACTATTCCAGTTTTTGGAACTGGTGGTTATATGCTTTCTGTAAACAAATATCTTCATAATGGGGAGACCGTATTTATTGGACGAAAAGGGACAATAGACAAACCATTTTATTTCGATGGTAAATTTTGGACTGTAGATACTTTGTTTTATACACATAGTTTTAAAAATACTACTCCTAAATTTATTTACTGTGTATTTCAACAAATAAATTGGAAATTACACAATGAAGCTTCAGGAGTGCCTAGCTTATCAAAATCAACAATTGAAAAATTAAAATTTGATTTTCCTTGCATTTCAGAGCAACAAAAAATAGCCGCCTTTTTATCAAGTATCGATACCAAAATAGAAAGTGTAAACCAACAAATAGCCCAAACGCAAACGTTTAAAAAAGGGTTGTTGCAGCAAATGTTTGTGTAATTATGAATAGAAAAATTATAGATTATATTGTTGTAGAGTTTGTGAAAGTTAGACACGAAGATCCTCCGTATTATTCTATAACACATAAAGGAGAGGAGCTTAAAGTGGCCTTACATATTAAAAATCTAGATAATGAAATTTTAATTCTTGAACACAAAAAAATGCTTCTTCAGGAAGTAATTAATTATATCAATCACCTTTTGAATACAATTGGAGATTTTTCAAACTATAAAGTATCCGGGGATGATATTGTATTCTATCAAGAGAAGCACAATGATTCACATCCGTTAAAACGAATAACCTATTATGATTATTTAAATGAAAATGAGGATGAATATTATAGAACAGAACTTAAAAAAGAAGTTCAAATAAAAGAAAAAGAAATTGCCGCGCTTGATAAAAAAATTGCAATTATCAAAAATGAATTGCAGAAGCTAAAAATTAAAGAAAGTGTCATAGTAGAAAATAATAAAAGTCTTGATTTTGAAAATTTCCGTACTGACTTTGAAAAAAGTGTACTATACTATTTAGAAAAAGGATATGAGCCTCAAGGCGGGGTGTCAATTTCAAAAAACGATTCTAATTATCTGGTTTATGGTCAGGCAATGGTTAAATATGAATAATCAATTTAGCCGATAAGGTACTGAGGAAAAGTACAAACATCAAATGAACGAAATACAAAGCTTTAAGAAAGGCTTGTTTGGGGTAATGCTTGCGTAAAATAATATTATATGATTTCATACTTCCACAAAAGAAAGGGTACTTTGGGCCCATGTGAAGATAGCTTAACAGCGGTAGTTTTTGATACACTAAAATATTTACCTGTAGAAATGTTTTGGTCGATTCTTAAGGGTTCACTGTACCACGATAAATTACCTGCAGATTCAGGTAATGCGTTGTCTATTTCATTCTGGGACAAATGGAAATCTAAAAGCACCTCTAATTCTAATTTTGTTGAACCTGATCTTTTTTTGCGATTCAATGAATTTGATGTCATTATTGAAGCAAAAAGACGCAATGAAAAGCAACAAAGCAGCGCTCAAATGGAAAATGAAATTCAGGCTTATTACAATGAATATGATCATGAGGGCAAGCCCTTATATTTTATTCAATTAGGAGGTTTACACCATATAAACGACGAGCCTGATTATTGCATACACGACAAAAAGGTTGTGATTTGTAAAACCAACTGGTCAAAATTATTAGAACAAATAGTTTCAGAAAACAATCGGGTTAAAAATAGCGATAGTAGTATTTTTACCGCCTACAGCCGTATTCTTGAAGATTCAATCAATGGTTTTGCACTTCATCAATACTACAAAAAAAGGTGGCTCAAAAACTTAAATGTTCAAAAGTCAAATCACAATCAATCTTCAGAAAATCTATTCCCTTATGTCAGAAAATAATACTGATACCTTATTAGAAGTACGCAAAGCTTATCGTCTTTTATTTGAATATCAAACAAGAATTTTAGATTTAGTTGATTTCATTGGAAGTTCTTACGGTTATAGTTATAATGGAGGTTACTCCAAATTCAGTAATGGAAGTCCAAATAATGGTACGGGAAAATTAACCCAATGGGCTTGGGATTGGCTTAGCATGTATTTTTACGAATTTAACTTTGGAAGAAAAGATGAAAAGACTTTTGCCGTATTTATAGTAAATGATACCGGATTCTTTCAAACAAGAAAAAAGGGTAACGTTTTTAAAACAAAAGTTAGTTCTTTTGACGCAGTTGAAAATTCTAAAACAAAATTGATTTTTGTAGTTGGAAAAAATATTTGGAATGGATGGGGAAAAGACTGGGATGATGACCATTTTATTTTAGACAAAGAAGGTCACAAAAAAACAGAGGACAAAATAATGCTTTTCAAAAGCTATCCCTTAGAAGATTTTTTTGACGAAGACAACGCCATTGAAAATTTAAGAGACTTTGAAAATTATTGCAAAAGTTTGGAAGTAGATTTTAAATACAAAGAAAAAGCTGTATCCTAAAAACACCACAAATGAGTCATCAATCTGAAGCCGCATTAGAAAATAACTTAATCAAGCAATTGGTTGGTTTAGGTTTTACATCTGTAAAAATACAAGATGGAGAATCTTTGGTTGCTAACCTAAAAAGCCAACTCGAGATTTTTAACCAAACCACTTTTACAGTCAAAGAGTTTGATGCCATTTTGAATCACCTGGCAAAAGGTAATGTTTTTGAAAAAGCCAAAACACTTCGGGATCGTTTTCAACTAGATAAAGAAGACGGTACTTCTTTTTATGTTCGTTTTTTTAATACGGAGGATAGTCGACAGAATTTATATCAGGTTAGCAATCAGATAAGTCTGGAAGGAAGTTACAAAAACCGCTTTGATGTAACGCTATTGGTAAACGGTTTACCCTTGGTGCAAATTGAATTGAAACGTTCCGGAATTGAAATCAAAGAAGCGTTCAATCAAATCAATCGCTACCAAATGCATTCCTTTTGGAGCAATCATGGTTTGTTTCAATACATACAGATCTTTGTAATAAGCAATGGTGTTAATACCAAATATTTAGCCAACAACAAATTACAATCAGTCAAACAAACGTTCTATTGGGCAGATGCCAACAATAAAAACATCACCGACTTAACTGCATTTACTGCCAGTTTTTTAAACCGTGATCATTTGGGCAAAATGATATCTCATTACATCGTGATAAACGAGACGCATAAGGTAATGATGATATTGCGACCGTATCAGTTTTTTGCCACAGAAGCAATCATTCACCAAGTCAAAAACTCTAACGACAATGCGTACATTTGGCATACTACGGGTTCTGGTAAAACGTTGACCTCCTTTAAAGCAAGCCAAATTGTAATGGAACTTCCAGAGGTATACAAAGTCGTTTTTGTAGTGGACAGAAAAGATCTGGATTACCAGACCATGAATGAGTTCAATGCTTTCAAAAAAGACAGTGTTGATGTTACCGATAATACACAATCCCTGATTAAACAATTAACGGATAATACGAAGCTTGTTTTAACTACCATTCAGAAATTAAACAATGCAGTTTCAGAACGCTTCAAAGGAGCTATTGAGCCTTTACGACATAAGAAAATCGTTTTTATCTTTGATGAATGCCACCGTTCTCAATTTGGAGAAACTCACGAACGCATCACAAAATTCTTTGACAAAAGTCAATTAATCGGTTTTACAGGAACACCTATATTTGCTGAAAACGCTTCTAAAAATGATTTAGGAAAACGTACCACCAAAGATTTATTTGGCAATTGCCTGCACAAATATGTGATTACCGATGCTATTCGGGATCAAAACGTTTTGCGATTTGGAATTGAGTATGTCGGGAAATATAAAAACAAAAGCAATTCTTTTATCGATATCGAAGTCGAAGATATTGATAGACAAGAAGTACTGGACTCTAAAAAGAGAATCAATAAAATTGTTGATTATATTATTGCTTATCACAATCAAAAAACGTTTAACAGAGATTACTCTGCCCTTCTGGCTGTAAGTAGTATCGATAATGTGATTCAGTATTATGATCTTTTTCAGCAAAAAAAAGAGGCTGGAGAACATGATTTGCGTATCGCAACTATTTTTACCTATGGCACTAATGAAGATTCAGATGAAGCACAGGATTATATTCCGGATCATGATCTTGATATGGCAGCGGAACCCGCAACTCTGTATGAGTCTAGTCACTCGAGAGATAAACTCGAAAAATACATTGGACATTATAATGTTATCTTTGGCACCAGTTTTACCAACAAAGACAGTTCATCATTTGAAAAGTATTTTCAAAACATCAGCAAACGATTGAAAAATCGTGAAAAAGAAAATTTCAACAATGAGCAAGATCGTCTGGATATTGTAATTGTTGTCAATATGATGTTAACCGGATTTGACGCCAAAAAAGTGAATACACTTTATGTAGATAAAAACCTGAAGCAACATGGTTTAATTCAAGCTTACTCACGAACAAACAGGATTTTAGGAGAACAGAAGTCTCAAGGAAATATTTTGGCTTTTAGAAATCTCAAAAAAGCGACCGACGATGCTATTACTTTGTTTTCAAACAAAGAGGCAATTGAAGTGATAACAATGCCCGATTACGAAAAAGTAGCAGAAAAGTTTGATGAAGCATTAAAAGCATTAAGAGAAATAACCCCAACTTATCAAAGTGTAGATAATTTAGAAAGCGAAGAAGATGAGGCGCAATTTGTCCAAGCTTTCAGAAAATTAATGCGGGCAATGAACATATTGCAATCTTACACTGATTTTGACTGGGATGATTTACCAATTGACGAACAGGAATTTGAAGATTATAAAAGTAAATATCTTGATTTATACGAAAAGGTAAAACAAGACAATCAGAAACAAAAAACTTCTATATTGGATGATATTGATTTTGAATTGGAATTAATTCACAGAGATCAAATCAATGTCGCTTACATCTTAAAATTACTAGCACAATTAAAAAATGCTAAAACGAATGATGCAGCAACTGCCCAAAGAAAAGTAATAATTGACTTGATGGGTGGTGACATTCAATTAAGAAGCAAAAGGGAATTAATTCAGAAATTTATTGATGAAAATATGCCACGCGTAAAAGATGGAGATTCAATTGGAGATGAATTTGAAAAATTCTGGCAAGATCAAAAAGTTTTAGCATTGGGCAAGCTCTGTGAAGAAGAGCATCTTGATAAAGCACAATTCAAAGCTTTAATTGACACTTACCTCTACAGCGGTCGGGAACCTATAAAAGATGAAGTATTTCAATGTTTAGACAATAGACCAAGCATTTTACAAGCCCGCACAATAGGTGATCGAATTATTACTAAAATGAAGGAGTATGTAGAGGTTTTTGTTAAGGGTATGATGGCTTAGAAATAAAACAAATTATAAAATATAAAACACTACTTATGAAATTTTTA
This sequence comes from Flavobacterium sp. WG21, assembly GCF_000335775.1. Taxonomy (NCBI): domain Bacteria; kingdom Pseudomonadati; phylum Bacteroidota; class Flavobacteriia; order Flavobacteriales; family Flavobacteriaceae; genus Flavobacterium; species Flavobacterium sp. WG21. Next base: position 55,233 of record NZ_AMYW01000014.1, on the reverse strand, counting down.
GTCATTTCAGGTGCTCCGCAAACAGGTAAAACTACAGCTATTAATAAAATAGCCGAATGGCTTACCATTGGTCTTACAGCGGATATAAATGGAAAATCATTACCTTCTTTTTTAATAAATGCCGAAGGAAAATACAACGATTTTTCTATTGTCATTAATCGACATGGAAGAAAGATTATCATTCACTCCGCAACAGACAATGAGAATTGTATGGATGATTTAATAGAGAAACTGAAAAAAAATCCAGATACAGAGGTTGTGATAACTTCTTGTAGAGATATCGATGAGGAAAGGAAGTATTTTACCACTCATATAAAAGCTTATGCTACTTTTTTTCTGGAATCGCCTCTAGGCAAAATTAACCGAAAAGATAAAGACAGGTCTCGTGCTTCCCATAAATGGTACGGGGACACCTTATTGCTCTTACACCAACATATTCTATCAAATAATCCCTATAATTTATAGTAAAAATATATTTGTTTACAGAAATTAAAAACAGGTTAATAACTTAAGATGAAGCAAAAAATAAATTCGATTTTCAAAAAAATAGCCGAAGTTGCCGAAAGGAACTCTGATGCATTTCACGAAAATCAACCCCTTATAATTAGTTCTACTGTTTTTAATAAAATGTATTGTAAAGAATCAAATGTTACACGTTGTGCGGAACAACAGCATATCTTTAGCGATTTAAAAAAATTTAAAAAAAGACCAATTCTTTATTGGTTTTCAATTGACGACACTATTAGTAATGCCAAACATTTAAGGGAAAAATATACAGCATTTAGAAACTCCGGACAGCCCAGAAGTACTGCATCCTATAAAACCTACTTCGATGCAAATTCTAAAACATTGTATGTTGGAAAAGTAAAAGAAGGATTTCATTTAAGATTGGTAACTCATTTAGGATATTCTAAAAATCCAAACACTGCTGGCATGCAATTGTTTCATTGGTACAATCCTGAGGTATTTGGAAATCTTACGCTTAACTATATGGTGTTTAATGAAGAAATGGGTGATTTGATAACGATTCTGGAAATGGAACTGGCTAGAGAATTAAAACCAATAATTGGAAAATATTAAAAACGTAATATGAATCTTTATCACACTAAAAGCACCAATAGTCTTAGCGTATTAAAAGAAAAACCTTTTAAACTGGAAAAAGAAATTCAAACGTTGTTTGAAGCCAATCTTTTTGAGTTTATGGGTTTAGAAATGGTCAAATCAGAATTTGTAATCAAAGGGAAACGCATTGATACGTTAGGATATGACCCACAATCGAAAGCTTTTGTTATTATTGAGTACAAAAGAGATAAAAACATAAGTGTTGTCGATCAGGGCTTTACTTATTTAAGTCTGATGCTGGAAAACAAGGCCGATTTTGTTTTAACTTATAACGAAACCTTAAAAAAAGCCATTCACAGCACTTCAATAGACTGGTCGCAAACCCGGGTTGCTTTTGTGTCTCCTGGTTTTACCGAAAACCAGCGTTTGGCTACCAATTTTAAAGATATTGCTATAGAATTATGGGAAGTGAAACGCTATGAGAATGATTTGATTAGCATTAATCCGATCAAGAAAACCAAATCGGCCGAGAGTATAAAACCTCTAACTAAACAAAGTACCGTTATTAAATCGGTTACCGATGAAATTAAAGTTTATACGGAAGAAGATCATCTCAATGGTGCATCGGAAGAAATCAAAGAATTGTATGAAAATTTTAAAAATGCCATTTTAAACTTAACCGATGACATTGAAATTGTTCCTAAAAAGCTGTACATCGCTTTTAAAAAGAATAAAAATATAGCGGATATGGTTATTCTAAAAAAAGGAATCAAAATTTTCATTAATCTGAAAAAGGGAGAACTAGACGATTCTAAAGGTTTGATGAAAGACGTTTCTGAAAAAGGCCATTGGGGGAACGGAGATTACGAGATTATCGTAAGTGATACTCATAACCTCGAGTACATTATGAGTTTAGTTAAACAGACTATCCAATAATCCATAATAAGTGAATATAAAAAAGTACTTTATAACGTAATTAACTATTTTATACGATGAATCAAGCACCATTCGCCATAGGAAATTTTTTAAAACACAACACTGGTAGAGTCATACAATTACAGCGATATGCTACACAAGTAAGTCCTGTTTTGCGTCAGTCTCTAAATGTCCCAAATCAAAAAATTATTCCAAATTATAGGTATCTCTACGGTATAGATATTGCTTCTAAGGAAATTTTTAAAGGCTATACCAAGGATTTTGAACTGGTAAATTTATAATAAAACTTTTTAACCAAACTATGAACTATTACGCACCATTTCTAACTTTACTAATTGCACTATTTACTTTCCATTTTGTATTCATCAAATATTCTCCTCAAGGAAAGCGATTTTGGAAAAAAGTTGATTATGCCTGGGTTTCTTTAGGAGTAATTGGAATATTTGGTGCCACTTTTTCTTTAAATAAAGAATACTTTACCGCACTTACTCCCTGGCATAAAAAATCACTGGAATTTGTATATACCGAATATATGGAAAGGCTAGAAAATCAGAGAGACTATTTCTTAAACAAAAATGGCTTTGACTATGAGGAATTTAACGATCAAAAACAAGCGAAAAGATTTATTCAGGCAGGAAAAATTTATGACAGTCTTTTAAAAATGTCTCAGAATTATCGAGACAAAATACTGGTTGAAGAAGAGTTTGCTTATGTTGATTCTCTTTCCAGAAAGCACAATAATGCCTTTGCCAATATCTCTGATGATGATGGATATATAAAAAGAAATCATGACTTATCAAACTGGATAGTAGATCAAATAGTGGAAGAATCCAATGAAATATCGGCGGCTAAAGAGCAATCCAGGAGAGGGACCTTTAGTTGGATGTTATTGTTTATCTCACCGTATCTTTTTGCACTGGCCATAGCGATCAGAATTACAAAAGTTACGGCTGAATTAAAAGAAATTAAATAACAATCGCCACCACTCTACTATACAAAGTCGAGAGACTTCAAAAAGCAGAGATTTTAGACTGAAGCTTAACGATTGCTTTCTTTAACTTAATGCTATAATTATTCTGTAGTTCAATAGAAAAAATGGTTTAATCCACCACAATTTCGTCTACAAACAACCACGAACTTGAACCTGTTGGGCTCTTTTTTAAATTCGTAGCGATTACTTTTACAAACCTAACCTCTTGTTTTTCAAAATTGAATTTAAAGTCTTTCAGCTCCGAATTCACATTCACAGCAAACGGGCGTAGTATCTTTCCGGCTTCTTTGTAATTCGTTCCGTCCTTAGATACTAAAACAGTTACTTGTATTGGAAAATAAATTCCGGCGCCCTGACTTTCTAAAGTTCCAACGGCTACTTTTTCGATGTTTTGTTCTTTTTCAAGATCGATCACAATTTCCATGTCCTTGATCAACCATGCCTGCCATTGACCGTCATGAAAGTTTTTAGACCCTCTGATGGTATTGACCATTCCGAGAGGTCCGTCACCTTTGTAACTGTCATTATAAGGTGTTGCATAATTGACCTTATGCCCTACTGCTTTATGGAATACAATCGTATCGGTATATACTCTTCCAGCCGGTTTATTATCCTGAAACAAAGACGCTTTTAGAACTGTAGTTTGGTGAACCGGAATAGGATTTACATATTTTATGGTCTTATCGTCTATGTTTTTATCTCCTAAAACATAACGAATGTCGGAATTTGGGAATTCATTTTTAAGGGCAACATTAATTACTTTATTATTTAAATCAGCCGAAGCTGTAGAAGTAACCAAATAAGCGCTTTTGGCATAATTAATCCCTAAATAATCGTAGCGTTGCAACAAAGAAGGCAATCTGGACGTAAAATTATTCCAATTGCGGTTTTCTTTTGTACTCCACAACACTTCAGACAAGGCGGCCAATCTCGGAAAGATCATATACTCAGAAGCTTTTGGATTGGTGATGTATTCTGCCCATAAATTGGCTTGGCCACCTAAAACATGACTGGCTTCTTGTGGAGTCATGCTATCGACAACAGGGTCAAACGCGTACACTTTATTTAAAGGATTAAAGGCATCAAATGCCAGAGGCTCTTCGTTTTGAGGTCCCTGATAAAAATTAAAATAACAAGGTGATTCGGGCGACATGATGACGTCATGACCTTGTTTTGCGGCTTCGGTCCCTCCTATTGTTCCTCTCCAGCTCATTACAGTAGCCTCGGGAGCTAAACCGCCTTCAAGTATTTCGTCCCAACCAATTATCTTTTTGCCTTTAGAATTGATGTATTGCTCCATTCTTTTTACAAAATAACTTTGCAGTTCGTGAGCGTCTTTCAATCCATTGTCTTTCATTCGCTTCTGGCAATTCGGACATTTCTCCCAATTGGTTTTGGTAGCTTCATCACCGCCAATGTGAATGTATTTTGAAGGGAAAATTTCAATAACCTCCTCTATTACATTTTGCAAAAACTCAAAAGTAGTTTCTTTCCCGGCACAATAAATATCCGTAATAGGCCATAATCCACCTGATGGAACTCCGATTCTCTGATTGAAACAAGCCAATTCAGGATAAGCAGCAATGGCAGAACTCACGTGTGCCGGCATTTCGATTTCGGGAATGATTTCTATATTTTTTGCGGCGGCATATTTTACAATTTCCTTTAGCTCTTCCTGAGTCAGAAAGCCGCCATACGTTCCTTTTTCGTCCGAATTAGTTAGCTGTCTTGCATTCCAGGGTGCATTTTCCTGATCGACTCTCCACGAACCCACTTCGGTCAGTTTTGGGTATTTTTTAATTTCGATTCTCCAACCCTGATCGTCAACCAAATGCAAATGCAGGACATTCATTTTGAGCATTACCAATCGGTCGATAGTCTCGAGTATATAGTTTTTATCAAAAAAATGACGCGATAAGTCCAGCATCAATCCTCTCCATTGAAAACGAGGTTCATCCGTAATGGTAAGAGTTGGAATCTCCCATTTAACCGCTTTAATTCTGCTTTTACTTTCAATACTTTCGGGTAGTAATTGTCGGATGCTTTCTAATCCATAAATAAAACCTGCATTCCCTTTTGCCGTAATCGTGATGTTTTCTTTATTAACCTCCAACAAGTAAGCCTCATTCTTTAAAGTTGCATCGACTTTAAACTGAACGTAATTACTTTTGGGATTTTCATTTGAAATTTCAGGACGGAATCCTGCTGCACTTCCTAATTTGTTTATTAAAACCGTAGCGATTTCTTTTTGAGCGTCATCACTTACCACAAATTTAGTCGCTGCAGAAAACTGAAAATTACCTTGTTTAAGAACCAATTGTTTTGGTTTCGGAATGATTTGAATCCCTTTTTCTCTATTTGCTTTTTGACTGTAAGCATTGCTTAAAAGGGTCAAAAAAAACACAATAACAACTGGTTTTAGTATTCTCATTCTTTATTTATTTTAAAGAGGATAACGTTTTAAACTGCTAAAGATAACCTTTGTCTTTTAGTAAATCAAACTGAAGAATCGTGTCGTAAAACAAGCTATTTGCGATTTAAGATCGTGGTTTCGGTAAATTTCTGTCGTACATAATGATGGTTCCTGCCACTGCAACATTTAAACTCTTCACCGATTTAAATTTTACTAAATGATGGCATTTCTCCATTACTTTTTTTGACAGTCCATGATCTTCTGCGCCTAATAAATAAACACAGCGTCTCGGATGTTCGTAGGTCTCTAAGTCGGAAGCATTTTCGTTTAGTTCAACACCCACTAAACGCGCTCCTTTAGGTAAGTTTTCAAGAAATGCTTCGAAAGTATCGTAATGAAAATACGGGATTGCTTTTACCGCATCGTGGGTATCACAGGCTTGTTTGGCATATCGATTGCCGATAGTAAATATAAAAGTAGCGCCCAAATTTTGAGCTGATCGCCACAGTACACCCAAATTCTCAGGCGTTTTACCATTTTGTATCCCTATGCCAAAATATTCGTTTGTAAAATTATCATTCATAAGGGCAAAAATACAAACTGAAAGTACATGAATCAATTTTTTATTGCGATGAAATAAAGTCTCTATGTCGATCATTAATTAATACCAATTGTAACAGAATCAATTAATTGTCGTCTTATTTTAAACCCAAAACCAAAATGACGACAAACCAAAAAACAGCCCGAATTGCAGGTTTACTCTATTTAGCAGTAGTCCTGACCGGAATATTTAGTTTAGCCTATGTTCCTTCAAAATTGATTGTATGGGATAACTTAGCTGCAACATACCATAACATCAAGGCATCAGAATCGCTTTTCAGACTTGGAATTGTAGCCGGATTATCCTGCTATCTTTTCTTCCTTTTCTTAGTACTGCAACTTTACAAACTATTCGAACCTGTCGACAATGGTTGGGCAAAAGTGATGGCACTATTAGCTATTCTAAGCGTACCTATTTATTTTTTGAATGCTCAAAATCAATTTAATGTGCTTTCTCTACTAACAGATAACAGTCTTGGTTTATCATTGGAGCAAGTTCAATTACAGCTGATGCTAAATCTCAATCAATACGATAACGGCATGCGAATAGTGCATATCTTTTCAGGACTTTGGCTATTTCCTTTTGGTTATCTGGTTTACAAGTCCCGTTTTTTGCCCAAATTTTTCGGCATTTTACTGATGATGGGATGCTTTGGGTATCTGATCAATTTTTCAGGTAACACTTTAATTGCAGATTATTCAACTCTTGGGGTTTCTAAATACATCAGCATGCCTGCCACATTTGGAGAAATTGGAATTTGTTTGTGGCTATTAATTTTCGGTATAAAACAGAAACAATCCGGCAGATGAAATAAAGCAAACATTGTTAGAAATTTTTTTTTATAAATACAGTATCCTCAACCGTAAAATAGTTGGGGATTTTTTTTATTCTAAAAGCATTGATTTGATTACTCTTTAGAAATATTTCTCTTAGAATTAATTATTTCTCAATATTAATTTATTGTTTATAAATAAATATTTATTATTTTAGCATTGAAATTTTTAAACTTAGCACCATGGAAATTAAAATTAGTACCACAACCATTCTGAAAGTATTACACGTGCTTTCGTGGATTATTTTTGTTGGATTATGTATCGAAGCCGGAGGAATACTTACCAAAACAATTGCTACATTAGCTCTCGATCCTGCTGATGCCGCCAAATTTTGGAGATCGATTGATTTAACCGAAGTGTATCAGTTTAATCAGAGCCGATACATCACCCTTAGCAGTGTTATCATTATTGTTGCTCTCTTAAAAGCGATATTGTTTTATTGCATTATAAAAGTTTTCATGAACAAGAACCTCAACATTTCGGCACCCTTCAATAACCTGTTCAGAAATTTTATACTTACACTGGCTTATTTATCCTTTGGTATTGGTTTCTTTTCTTCCTGGGGAATAGAATTGGTAAAGGTTTTGTCCGATAGCGGTCTTAAGCTGCAGGACATTCAACAATTGCAAATTGCCGGTGCAGATGTCTGGCTATTTATGGGGGTAATATTGCTTGTTGTTGCTTATATTTTCAAAAAAGGAATCGAATTACAAGAAGAAAACGAATTAACAATATAAAATATGGCAATCATTGTAAACCTTGATGTGATGATGGCAAAACGAAAAATGTCATTGAATGAACTTTCCGAAAAAGTAGACCTAACCTTATCCAATCTTTCGATATTGAAAACCGGAAAAGCAAAAGCCATAAGATTCAGCACCTTAGAAGCCATTTGTAAAGTACTGGATTGCCAGCCGGGGGATATACTGGAGTTTAAAGAATAAAAAACATCTTGAGTGGTGAAAACTCTTAAGCAATTAGCCTAAAAAAAAATCAAGGGAAGATTTATAAATTTTACAAATTTCATTCAAAATTTTGCAACAGGTATGTAACAAAATAAGGCCACCTTTGCAATTGATTATGAGAAAAGCACTTCTACTACTTCTTTCTGTTTTTTATCTGGTACTGTCGTCAGGCTTTACCACGATAACTCATTTTTGCAAAGGTGTACCACAGGAAACCAATCTGTTTGGTGATATTCCGGTTGGTAAAGTTTGTCCAAAATGTGTCGCGAAAAAACAACAAAAAAGTAAAGACTGTTGTAAACATAAAGCACAGTTTCATAAAGCTACTGAAAAGGTACAGCAAACTGCTCCCGGTGACTTAGTTCCTAAATTCTTTGGAATTGCAGTTCCTTTTCATTTTTACGAAACTATTTTCAGCTCTTATTCCTCTAAGGAAAAGAAAACGGAATATTCTTTCTTCCCCTTTATTCCTATTCGGAATAATCCCCTTTATATTTTCTACTGCGTTTACCGTATTTGATTTTAGACAATTGATCGAACTGTAGCATTTAAAGATGCTATGCGATTTCTATTGTTTAATTTTAAATACATACTATGAAAATGCAATATTTTGCGTTGGCTATGTTCTGTATGGTTTCCGGAAATCTCTGGGCACAAACGGTAACATTCCCCAATGCTCTTGAACGCTCTATTCAAAATTTTGAAAAAATAAAAGCCAAAGAAGCCATCGTTAACGCTTCAAAAGAGAACACTAACTATCAAAAAAGCCAGTACCTACCTGACTTCACCTTAATGGCGCAACAAAGTTATGGTACGATCAATGCGCAAAACGGTCCTTTGTACAGTTATGGCGGGCTGGGTAGTGCTGCAACCTCAATGCCCCTACAGGACCAAAACTGGAATGCCACTTTTGGATCCTTGTACCTGGCTAATATCAACTGGAACCTTTTCACTTTTGGTAAAATTAAAACGCAAGTAGCCATTGCCAAAGCCGACGAAAATGTAGCCCAAAAAGATCTGGAACAGGTAAAATTTCAACATCAGATAAAAGTAGGTGCTGCGTATCTGAACTTACTTGCTGCTCAGCGCATTAAATTTGTGCAGGACAAAAATCTCGAGCGCGCTCAGGTGGTTGAAACTACAACCAAAAGCCGTGCAGAGAGCGGTCTAATTCCGGAGGTCGATTATTCTTTGGCAAAAGCTGAAGTGGCCAATGCTAAATCGGCTGTGATAAAGGCCTACGATATGGAACTGGATCATTCTAAATCACTTGCGGTAATGTTGGGTGAAGAATATCAGGTGTATCAACTCGATAGCGTGTTTACTACTAAAACACCCGCTATTCTTTCGGAAGCTGTAACAGAAACAAGTCAACATCCTATACTGGAATGGCGAAAAAGTGATATTCTGAGAAGTGAACAGCAGGAAAAATTACAGTCTGCACTGGCTTTACCAAACCTATCTGCTTTTGGAGTCCTGCAGGGACGCGGTTCGGGTTTTGACTGGAATTATGTACAGGACAATACTGCTTTCTCGAAATCATATGCCGATGGTGTTGGAATCGATCGCAGCAATTATATTGTTGGAATCAATTTAAGTTGGAATCTAACCAATATCTACCGTCAGTCTTCTAAAAAGCGCGAGCAAAAATTTATCACCCAATCGCTTCAAAACGAATATGAATACATGAATCAGGAATTGATTACTCAGCAAAAACTTGCGAATGACAAACTGAAAAATGCCCTTGAAAATTTTGAAGAAACCAAAACACAGGTAATCGCTGCTACGGACGCTTATCGTCAACACACTGCTTTGTATGATAATGGACTTACTACCATTGTTGATTTAACACAATCTTTCTACACCCTTAACCGTGCAGAAATAGACTACGAAATTGCCCAAAACAACATTTGGCAGGCCTTATGGATTAAAGCTGCTGCCACAGGCAATCTGAACATTTTACTCAACGCGATACACTAAACCCGAAATTATGAATTTAATACGTTTTGCCTTGCGCAAGCCCATCTCTATTATGGTGATGGTGCTGGGGCTTTTATTCTTCGGGATTAAAGCTTCAAAAGAAATAAAGGTCGACATCTTACCTGATATGAATCTTCCTGTGGTATACATTGCCCATTCCTTTAATGGTTATACCCCTCAGCAAATGGAAGGTTATTTTACCAAAATGTATGTCAATATGATGCTGTTTACGAGCGGTATTGAAAGCATTGAAACCAAAAATACTCAAGGACTTACCTTAATGAAAATTAATTTTTATGAAGGTACCGATATGGGGCAGGCTATTGCCGAAATCAATGCGCTTTCGAATCGTTCGCAGGTATTTTTACCACCGGGAGCTCCACCTCCGTTTATCATACGTTTTGATGCGTCCTCTCAGCCTGTTGGTCAGCTGGTCTTTAAAAGTAAAACCAAAACCAACAATGAGCTACAGGATATCGCCAACTTTACGGCACGTCCGTTCCTAATTAAAATACCGGGTTTAACGACAGCTCCCCCATTTGGAGGAAGTCCGAGAACCATCGAAATCAACATCGATCCGAATAAACTGCGAACGCATCAGTTAACGCCGGAGCAGATTGTGGAATCGATTAGCCGAAATAACATTACATCGCCTTCAGGTAACATTTATGTGAATGATATCAACTATCTGACGCCCACAAACAATACTATTAAAGAGGTAGCCGATTTCGGCAACATTCCAATTTTTAAAAACGGGGTCGACAACGTCTACATCCGTGATGTAGCAACCGTAAAAGACGGTGCCGATATTACTACCGGTTACGCCCTTATTAATGGTACGAGATCAGTATACATTAACATTGCAAAATCGGGTAATGCTTCTACCTGGGATGTGGTAAAGAATCTTAAAAAAGCGATTCCTGCCATTCAGAATAATCTACCGGATGATGTTGCAATTTCATACGAATTCGATCAGTCTGTTTATGTAATCAATGCTGTCAAAAGTTTAATTACAGAAGGTGTTTTGGGAGCGATGTTAACGGGGTTAATGGTGCTTTTATTTTTACGTGACCGAAGAGCAGCCCTAATCGTAGTGCTCACCATTCCGATCTCTATTATTTCGGGAGTATTGTTCCTTAAATTGTTTGGACAAAGTATCAACATCATGTCTTTATCCGGACTGGCATTGGCTATTGGGATTTTAGTGGATGAGAGTACCGTTACAATCGAAAATATCCACCAGCATTTAGCCATGGGCAAAACGAAAGCCAAAGCCATTTTAGATGCCTGTCGTGAAATTGCATTTCCTAAACTACTAATTCTCCTTTGTATTCTTGCGGTTTTTGCACCTGCCTTCATGATGACTGGTATACCTGGTTCATTGTTTATGCCTTTGGCTCTGGCTATTGGTTTTTCTATGTTGCTGTCTTTTATTCTGTCACAAACATTTGTGCCCGTAATGGCCAACTGGTTAATGAAGGACAAAGAAAACCATGCGCATACCGAAGATAAATTCGACGGATTCAAAAATCGTTTTGTACAGTTTTTAGAATCGATAATGAGTAAACGTAAACCAATTTTAATTATAAGCTTTATTCTGGTTGCCGCAGGTGCGTTTTTAATGTACAGCAATACCGGTAAAGACGTATTGCCGACTGTAAATTCAAGTCAGTTTCAGGTACGTATTAAAGCTCCGGAAGGTACCCGTATCGAAAAAACAGAACTAAAAATAAAGCAGGTTTTAGGCGAACTGGAAACGATTATTGGTAAAGATCATATTGCCATATCGTCGGTATTTATTGGTCAGCATCCCTCCTCTTTTGCAGTGAGTCCAATTTATTTGTACAATGCAGGTCCGCATGAAGCCTTAATGCAAATAGCACTGAAAGATTTTCACGGAAATACCAATGAGCTGAAAGAAATCATCCGCAAGGACATGAAGGAAAAGATGCCCGAACTGCATTTCTCTTTCGAGCCTATCGAACTTACGGAAAAGATTCTGAGTCAGGGAACCAATACTCCGATTGAGGTTCGCTTTTCGGGAATGATGAAAAAAATGAATGTGATGTATGCCAATAAACTTTTGGCCAAGCTAAAAGAAATTGACTATCTAAGAGATCAGCAAATTCCACAATCCTTAAACTATCCGGCATACGAAATCAATATCGACCGAATAAGAGCGGCTCAACTGGGTATCGACGCACAGGATATCGCTCGCTCTTTGGTTCCTATAACGGCCTCTTCACGTTATACCAGTAAAAACATGTGGGTTGGCGGAATGATGGGAATTGCCTACGATGTACAGGTACAAACACCACAAAACATTTTAAACAGCAAAGATGAGTTGATGAATGTTCCGTTAGGAAAAAACTCAGACCGACCTGTTCTGGGTGATGTGGCGACAATTACTCCCACAAAAGTATTGGGTGAAAGTTATAATCTGGGAACCATGGGGTACACACCGGTAACGGCAAACATTCATAATACCGATTTAGGAAAAGCACAGAAAGACGTACAGGCTGCTATCGATTCGCTCGGTGAATTACCTAAAGGAGTCAATATTCAGGTATCCGGAATGGTCCCGGTACTCGAAGAAACCATGAATAGTCTGGCAACAGGTTTACTGATTGCAGTTATTGTCATTTTCTTAATGCTGACGGCAAATTTCCAATCGTTTAAAGTGTCCTTAGTGATTCTGACCACTGTTCCTTTTGTAATTCTGGGTTCATTGATTTTAATGAAACTAACGGGTTCTACCTTGAATTTACAATCTTACATGGGAATTATTATGTCTGTCGGAGTTTCTATTGCGAATGCCGTTTTGCTGATTAGTAATGCTGAGTCGCTCCGTTTAGAAAATGGTGATGCCCTTAGTTCGGCTGTTCACGCGGCTGCATTGCGTATTCGTCCTATCATTATGACCACACTGGCTATGATTGCAGGTATGCTTCCAATGGCTATCGGACACGGCGAAGGCGGTGATCAGGTCGCTCCATTAGGAAGAGCTGTAATTGGTGGGCTAATTGCGTCTTCCTTCAGTGTATTGATCCTATTGCCATTGGTATTTGTGTGGATACAAAATAAAACCACAACCCAATCACCATCCTTAGATCCTGAAGACGAAAACAGTATTCATTTTATAACGTTAGAAAAATAAACCATGAAATTAATCTATTATATCCTTATCGGAATTGCATTTGCATCTTGTAATTCAGAAAACAAAAAAGAAGAGAAACCGGCAGCCATGCCCATGATGATGATGCAGAATTTTGAAACGGTTTCTCTGAAAAAGAGTAATCCGCTGGTTCCTCTGAAACTTGCCGGAGAATTGGTTTCCGACAAAGAAACGGCCATCTATGCCAAAGTAAACAGCTACGTAAAAAAACTGTATGTCGACATAGGTTCTCCGGTAACTGTCGGACAAATCATCATGGTTTTGGAAGCACCCGAGATTCAGGCGCAGCTGGCAGCGGCAAAATCCAAATGGAAAGCACAGGAAGCCATTTACATTGCTACCAAATCGAATTATGACCGAATGTTTAAAGCCAATGAAACCAAAGGCGCTATTGCAAAAGATGCCTTAGACCAGATTACCGCCAGAAAACTATCCGACCAGTCACAACTAGAAGCTGCAAAATCTGCTTATCAGGAAATACAGGCCATGAATGATTATCTGATCATCCGGGCACCTTTTAACGGAATTGTTGCTGAAAGAAATGTAGATCCCGGTTCTTATGTAGGTCCTATGGGCAAAGGTTCCGACAAACCTTTACTGGTACTTCAGGACAATAAAAAACTGCGCGTTTCACTTTCTATTCCGGAGGCCAATACTCCCTATTTAAATTTGGGTGATTCTATACATTTTAAGGTAAGCTCGCTTCCGCAGAAAAAATATAGGGCTAAAATTTCGCGTAAATCGGGAGTATTAGATTTCAAATTACGCTCAGAACGCATAGAAGCTGACATTATGAAAATACATCCCGAACTGAAGCCTCTGATGGTGGTAGAAGCGATGCTTTCGTTACAAGCCAATGAAGCTACTTTTTTTATTCCCAAAACTGCCTTAGTAGAAAGTAATATGGGAATGTACGTTATTCAGGTGATTGAGGGAAAAACCAAAAACATTCCCGTTGCGAAAGGACGTGCACTGATGGATCAGATTGAAGTGTTTGGTACGCTAAAGGAAGGCGATAACATTTTAATGAAAGCCACCGAAGAAATAACAGAAGGAACAAAAATTAAAAAATAAAACAATGAAAATACTTGGCCGCTATTTCCTTATTGCCGCACTGGCTGTAGTAATGATCTCGTGTAAAGATCAGGAAAACAAACCACAGAATCAGGTTTCAGACCAACAAGAGTTAACCGTAAAAGACAGTACTGCAGTTTCAGAAGGAACTCCTGTGCCCAATGATGAAGTTTGTATGGTAAATGATCTTCACATGGGGAAAAAACAAATTGAAGTTCCGTTTGACGGAAAAATGTATTATGGCTGCTGCAACATGTGCGTAGAACGTATCCCAAACGATGAAAACGTTCGAAAAGCAACAGACCCACATACCGGAGCAAAAGTTGACAAAGCTTCGGCATATATCGTTTCGTTGAACAAACAGGGAAATGTAACTTACTTTGAATCCGAAAAGAGTTATCAGAATTTCATTCAGGCCAACAAAGAATTGAAAAAATAATACCTGAAAAAACAGATTCACTTTTCGAGTGAGCATACCAAAAGGGCTGTCCGAATTACCACCGGACAGCCCTTACTTTTTTAAGATAAAAATTACTTTACTATTTTTCTTAAGACTAAAAAATTGCTTTTTCTAAAATCTAATATTAAAAATTAATATCTATTCAATTAACACAGAACATAAAATAATAAAAAGCAAGTTTTTAAAGTACTTTATTTTAATAATTAATTTAATTCAAAATCATCCTGTTTTCATTAGTAATCAACCATCTATACGATAATCATTACTACCTTTTACTTAAAGTATTACTTTTAAAAAAATAAGCCCGATAAAACATCGGGCTTACTTTCAATTCGGTAACGATAAACATTAATTTTTGTTTAAAATATGTAATCAAACAGACGTCTTAACAAATTAAATTTCTAAAGGTTCTGCTTTAAAACCTTTCGCTTTAACAATGGCAATGATCTCTTCGGCAGTAGCACCATTAGATTGAACGGTAAGTATTTTATCTGCATTAGTTGTGTCTACATTCCATTCACATATTCCTGCTGCATTGTCCAGGTCTGCTTGTACTTTAGAAACACATCCACCGCAGTTCAGGTTTGTTTTAAATTGAAAATCTTTCTTTTCCATTATATTGATGTTTTTAATTGTTATTTTATATTACAAATTTCCGTCAATTAAACCGTAATCCTTATACACTATTCTGTGTTAGATTTATGAAATTTACTGATTGCGGCATCTTGTTTTACTTCATCCATTAATTCATTCAAATTGTCAGTTGGCAGGTATAAAAAAAAGCACGCGGATTAAACCGATTCGTCAGACGAAAACACGGATCAGAACAGATTTTTTTATTTACAGGCGTGGAAATTGCTATTGCCCTTTCAGGGCAATGTTTACTTTAATTTAAGACATAGTGCTTCGCACCATGCTTATGCTTTTGCTCTTTCAGAGCCATATTACTCATATTACTCTAATAAATTATAGATAAGAAGGTTCCTTTCTTTAGATATTCTCTTTATCACAGACTGCGTTAGGAATGAAAGCACCATGCTGATGCTTTTGCTCTTTCAGAGCAATACTCTTCCTCATAATACTCTATTAATTATAAATAAGAAGGTTTCATTCTTTAAATATTCTCTTTATTACAGACTGCGTTAGGGATGAAAGCGTATCCTTTTGTGATTCCTGTTATTTTTATGCCAGACAAAAAATGGCTATCACAAAAGATTTAGCGGACAGCCCGACCCGGAGGGGAACGCCATAGTAATTAACCAGAAACCTGAATTTATTAGTCTAACGACCTTTCCAGGTATACAAGTACGATGTTTCCACGGATTAAAATGGTTTCAGTTAAATGATGTACCTATAAAAACGGCGGCCCATAATCTTTGGAACCGCCGTTTGACAAACGCATCAAGAGTTTATTTTTTCCATTTCAGACGTAAGCTGTTGCTCACTACGCTCACGCTGCTCAAAGCCATGGCAGCTCCTGCAATCATTGGGTTTAGTAAAAATCCATTTATCGGATAAAGTACCCCCGCAGCAAGTGGAATACCGATTAGGTTGTAAATAAACGCCCAAAACAAGTTCTGTTTGATTGTCGCAACCGTTTGTTTAGACAGACGAATCGCCTGAGGTATTTTAGTCAGATCAGAGGAGATAATCGTCATTTTTGCTACATCCATTGCGATATCGCTTCCCTTGCCCATCGCGATACTGACATCGGCAGTTGCCAGAGCTGTACTGTCGTTGATACCATCACCTACCATTGCCACTGTTTTACCTTGCTGTTGTAATTCTTTTATAAAATCAGCTTTGTGCTGTGGCAGCACCTCTGCTTTATAATGTTTGATTCCCGTTTGTGCAGCAATCGCTTTTGCAGTCGCTTCATTATCTCCTGTGAGCATGTACAATTCAATATTCATCTCCTGCAATTCTTTGATCGCCTGAACAGAGGTTTCTTTGATTTTGTCGGATATCGCAATAACCGAAAGTGCCTGTTTGCTATTGGTAAACCAAATCACAGTCTTAGACTCCTTCCCCCATTCTTCTGCCTGAATCAATAGTGATTCTGCGATGACAATGCTATTTTCTGCCAGCAGTTTTTTGTTCCCCACATAATACGTTTCATCGGCATAAACCGCTTTCGCGCCTTTACCGGTAATACTGTCAAAATTGGATAAAACCACACCTGACACTCCTTCCAGACTTTTCACTACCGCTTCTGCTAACGGATGTTCTGATTGTTTTTCAATACTTAGCAGAATATCTTTGGTAGTATCCACGTCTTTTAGCCACTTTATACCGGTCACTTGTGGTCTTCCTTCGGTAATCGTTCCCGTTTTATCGAGTACAATAGCCGTTACTTTTCTGGCCAATTCTAAACTCTCGGCATCTTTGATTAATATTCCGTTTTCGGCACCTTTACCTACACCTACCATAATCGCAGTTGGTGTGGCCAGACCTAAAGCACAAGGACAGGCAATAACCAATACGGTAACTGCTGCCATCAACCCTTGCACTACAGCGTTGTCTCCACCCAAAAACATCCAGGCCATAAAAGTAAGAAGTGCAATACCCATCACAATCGGAACAAATATACCTGCAATTTTATCGACCAATTTCTGCACCGGAGCTTTACTTCCCTGAGCATCCTGGACCATTTTAATAATCTGAGCAAGCATAGTTTCTTTACCTACTTTAACGGCTTTAAATTGAAAGCTTCCTTTTTGATTAATGGTTCCGGCAAACACTTTTTCATCTTCTTTTTTCAGTACAGGAACCGGTTCACCGCTTAACATACTTTCGTCTACATAAGAATGACCCGAGATCACCATACCGTCTACCGCAATTTTTTCACCCGGCTTTACCAAAATAACAGCTCCTGCATTTACTTCCTCAATAGCTACTTGTTTTTCTGTCCCGTCGGGTTGAATAACGATCACGGTTTTAGGCTGCAGTCCCATTAGTTTTTTAATAGCCGATGACGTATTTCCTTTTGCTTTTTCTTCTAATAATTTACCCAGGAGAATAAACGCAATAACAACTGCCGCCGCTTCAAAGTAAACGTGTGCGTGCAATCCGCGTTGGTGCCAGAAATCTATGAATAACATATTAAAAATGCTAAACAAGTAAGCAATTCCGGTGCTCAGAGCTACCAGCGTATCCATATTGGCCGAGCGATGTTTGGCCTGCTTCCAAGCATTTACAAAGAAATCTTTCCCCAGCCAAAGAATTACAGGCGTTGAAAAAAGCCACATGATCTCATTGGCATAAGGAATATTCATGAAGAACATCCCTATCACCACTACAGGCAATGACAATAGCACAGCCCAAATAGTTTTGTTTTTTAATTTTTTGAAATTTTCCGCATGAATAGTCTCCAAAGACTCTTGTTGTTCCGCTTCTTCTAAAATAAGCAAGTCGTAGCCAACGCCCTGAACTGCTTTTTGCAATTTAGAAGCATCTGTAAGGTTGGGAAGATATTCAACAGTAAGGTTTCCTGTTGCAAAGTTTACCGAAGCATCTACTACTCCCAATTCATAGGTTACAATACTTTCTGCACTGCTGGCACAAGAGGCGCAGGTCATTCCCAGAACCGGGAAGGTGTTTTTTACGGTTGGTACACCATATCCAAGGTCTTTAATAGCCTTCACAGCATTACCAACAGTTTCATTACCTTTAACCGTTATAGCGGCTCTGCGGTTGTTAACTTCCACTTTGTGAGTTTCAATTCCTTTAACCTCTGCCAAACCTTTCTCTACGATTAATGCACAGTGCTCACTGTTTACATCTTCTAACGGAATGTAAATTGTTTCCTTATTATTATCAGTTGTTGCCATAATTCAGTTGTTCTTTTATACCTGCAAAGTTGGCAAGAATAGCGCTGAATTGTATTGTGGAATTATGGATTTGATTTGTAATATTTACTTCACCTCATCCAGAGGTTTTCTTTTCTCAGCCCGAATTTGCTTGAAATAACTTGGAGTGAGGCCGGTTACTTTTTTGAACTGATTGCTCAGATAGGCCACACTTGAATAATTCAGGCGTAAAGCTATCTCGCTAAGCGATAACTCATCATAAACTAGAAGCTCCTTTATTTTTTCAATTTTTTGGGCAATAAAATACTTTTCAATAGTAGTGCCCTCCACCTCCGAAAACAAATTGGAAAGATAATTATAGTCATGGTTGATCTTTTCGCTCAGGATATCCGACAGGTTATTTTTTGTATCATTATCCTGATGGTGTACCAAATCAATAATGATATTTTTTATTTTTTCGATAATTCTACTCTTTTTATCGTCGATCACTTCAAATCCAAGAGCAACCAGTTCTTGTTCCAGTAAAGTTCTTTCTGTGGCAGTCAGTTCTTTTGTCAACGTAACCTCCCCAAGCTTTATATTGGTAAACTCCAGGCCAAGTTTTTCAAGTTCGTTCTGAACCACCATAATACAGCG
This sequence comes from Flavobacterium sp. WG21, assembly GCF_000335775.1. Classification (NCBI taxonomy): domain Bacteria; kingdom Pseudomonadati; phylum Bacteroidota; class Flavobacteriia; order Flavobacteriales; family Flavobacteriaceae; genus Flavobacterium; species Flavobacterium sp. WG21. Next base: position 36,298 of record NZ_AMYW01000014.1, on the reverse strand, counting down.
GTTGCAAACCATATTTTTAACGAATAATGTACTCATATCCTTATTTGATCTGATTTTTGATTTTATATGTACTTACAAATTTACCACTAAATTTCAATTAAGCATGCATCAAAAAGTTATGCAGAGAGAATCAGACGGTTGATTTTTGTTTAAGGTAAGATAAAAGCATTTTAAGGCTTATTAAAAGACAAAAAACGAAAGAGACGACCAACCGATCGTCTCTTTTTCTATTCAAAAATTAAAATTTTATATTCTTTTACAGTTCGTTAAGGGGTTATATTCTAAAAACACCTAATTTGTAACATTACCCTTTTTGATTGACTTAGATTGCGGGTGCGAAGTCAGGAGACGTTCGCTCAGCGGTTCATAAGGAACTCTTCGGAGAGCGGGGAGTATTTATGCAGAAAAAACAAGCACACTTAGCAAAGCTTTTAAACACAAAAAACCTCGCTGGTAGCGAGGCTTTCTTTTTGTTCTTTGACGATTAGCTTTGTCGGTGCGAAGTCAAAGACATTCGCACAGCAGCTATACTTTGCACAGCAGGCTGCTCAGCAGAAGTACAATGATTATGATGGAGTGGAGATAACAGCTTCAATGATTTCGAAACTAAAAATTTTGATAAAACCTTAATAAAGAAAAATAAGCGTTAATCCTGCTCCGCAGGATCGACGCTTATTTGTTATAAATGAAATTTAATATTCTTTTTTATCAGCACATCAGATAAATTCCCATCTTATTTTATTTTATATAGTTCTTTATCTCTATAAAATTTCAAAATTTTTTTTGCTTCGGGAACTCCGCCTTTTTCAGCTTTTTTTAAACAATCGAGAGCATATTTGATTGTTTCTGTATCAGTATTTTCATTGAATATCCATTCTTCATTATTATCATTTTTAGAATTTAGATTATACAAACAATTGTAAACATCATAATATGCTTGACTATACTTATGTTTATTTGCCATTAAAATTGATACATATAAAAAACTCAATCTATGTCCACTTAAAAAATATATTTCAGCTAAGTTATTATATGCCGTTGTGTCTCCTTCATGCACTATTTTATTAAGTAATTTATCTGTCTTTTCTTTATTATTATACTCATCGCTGTAAACGCTACCAGTTGAAACATCATCATCCTTTTTAATTTCTGCTTGATTTGTTTTTTTATCATTACAACTTGCACAAATTATAAAAAACACCACAACTACAAATTCTTTTATTTTCATCTTATTATTGGATTTAATTTTAAGTATTCACTGTAAAGCATTCTGCTTACTTCTTTACCATTTTGATAAACAACTCTATTTCTGTCTGCTAGATTTACTTTAATATCCGAACTTACTCCTTTTATAAAATAATTTACATTTTTTGCATCTTTTGCATAGTTATCTTGTCCATACATTACCCATCCATCAAAACCAACGATAGTAGCTAAAGGATGAGCCTCTGATAATCTCTGTGCCATCGATAGATTTCCTCCCGCAGATTGACATATAAAAAGATTTAATGTAAAAATAGCTAACTTACCCATCTCCATCTTTTTCTTGTACGCTGGACTAACTTGTGACATACGTTCGTCAAATTGTTCAGCATTATCTAACCATTTAGGAATATCTTTATTTTTAGAATCAGCAAAAAAACTATTTCCTAATTCATTTATCCCTCCGTGTCCATAAACATCAAAAATACCATCACCTGTTTGATAATTTCCATTGTTTTTCTGTTTAAAAACGTTATAAAATTTTGAATTCTCAACTTTGAAAAAATTAACAGGAGGTTCACCATTGTCATCCATATGACTAGCAATAGCTGTTTCTGCGTCTACCGTTTCTCCTGAATCTTTATTTTTATATGTTTTTTCATCCCAATCATAATAATTACCTGATTGCCCAGCTTCAGCTTTCATTCCATCTGGGTCAATAAAGTAAACAGGATTATTAAGAGCATATGTATAAGGACTAAATTTTCTTGACAATTCTGCCAACGGGTCAACGTTCATCCAACGTCCTAATGCTGGGTCATAATTCCTCATCCCATAGTCGTACAAATTCAGTGATAGCTCGTCTTGTAATTCCTTTCCGTTGTACTTATACTTATAAGGTTCTGCAAACCTTTTTTATATAAAATAACCCTTTGCAAAAAAATCTCAATATAAAGAACGTCCGGTTACATTTTACTGTAATACGAAAGTAGATTTACTTTGATTATTTTCCTAATAAAATAATCCGCTTATTTATGCCCATAAAAAAAGCCCTCAGAAATGAGGGCTTTTTAACTTTTAAATCTTCAACCTCTTTTATATGGGTTCTTTTCTATTATTGCGCTCTGTATTTTAGAACGTAAATAATTAGGAAAGTCACTTTCAGACTCGATTATTTTTACGAATTCCTCTAAATCAAACATAACCAGTAACGCATTCTTAATAAGAGCTTCTTTCCCTGCAGTTATTCCAGAAGGAGTATATCCGGAAGCAGATATAAATATTCCATGAGCGTTCGCTCGATGATAAATTCTTCCTAAATGCTGGTATATATCATCGCTACCTATTGCATCTTTTTTCCATTTCATTTCAACAAAGTAGACTTGATTATCTATTTCAATGATTCCATCTATTTGTTCAATTATACCATCTCCGGCTTCACCATTTCTCTTAAAATCTTCTTTAACTAAAATTTCATAAGTTTTAAAATAATTCCCCAGAACTGATTCTAACAGCTTGCCTCTTTTTTGTGGATTCGTTTCAGAAAATAAAGAAAATAGTTCTTTCTTAATATCCTCTAATTTTACTTTCCTTTTTTGTATTTGATTAATTTTATTTTGATATTCTTGTTTTCTAAGACTTTGTTCATTCTCCCTTTCCTGTTTCATTCTTGTAAAAGAATCTTTAACATTAATTACTTTTTGGATTTCTGCAACTAATCCTTTTGCCTTAAACTGATCATTTTCCCAACAAGTAGAAAATGCTTCAAACTCTGTAATTCTTTTTAAAAGTTCTCTTCTCTGTCGTAAATATTTTTCAGAATTTTGATTTATACGTTCAAGTATCGTTCTGCAAATATCATACTTAGACAGTGAATCGGGATTTGTCTGCAACGTTTTTACAACATCATTATATAGTCCAACTTCTACTCCCGCACCATTAAAAAAAGTTAAAACAGCTTTTTTGGATTTATTCAATAACGGGATTGTTTGAACTATTAAATCAAAAAGATCCGGTGGATAATGGTATACATCATTCATTTATTATCGTCTTAAATTTTTATTAAGTTCTTTAACTAATTCAAATACTTTACTAACTGGATTTTGCTGATGAAAAGGCAAATCTTTAACTTTTTTAAATAATTTTTCAGCCCTGTCTATTGCCTTTTCCTGCGAAGAATTTTCATCCTCCATCAATGTATTGTAAAGTTGTAAACAAAAAGCATATTTCTTACCATCTCTTAAATAATTAATACCAAACTTCTTCCCCAACTCGTCATAGTAAAATCCTCTTAAATGTTCGGCGTCAGTATATTCAAAATGCAAGTAAAACCATAATTCAAATGAGTCATTAGAGTAAGCTATATTGTAACCAAGTTCTATTCCTTTCTCAATAGAATTATCAAAATCAGAGAATTCTTCAGCTCCGCGTTTAACATCCATATCAAAAACACACCAAACACCGTCATATTCAGAATCAGATATTTCAATTATTTTTTGTGTAGATTCAATGAGTTTCAATTTTGACTGCCCACGAAGATCTATAGCTTCCACTTTCATTCCTAATACAGGAAATGACTCAAAATATAATTTCTCTGTTTGTCCCTCACAAACAATTAATATTATCTTGTTTACAGGAATAGTATCTATTTTATAATTAGAAGATTTAGCCTTTTTGTTCCATGCTTTTGCCTTATCTGTTACTTTTATAGCTTTCGTACTTTTAGGCATTATTCAAAATTTAAGATGTTAGAAAAATTACCTAAAAAAGGGATAGCACCATATTTTCCTTGAATATAATCTTTTTCAAATGAAGCATTATTTCTAATGCCCTTAATCTCAACCAGAGTATATAAATGACTTGCTCCATATTTATCTTTTTCAACAAAATCAATTTGATCTCTTCTCAATAATTCAGATGACAACAAATTAGTATCATGGGTTGTAAAAATGAGTTGTGACCTTGAATTTTGATTTGAATTAAACAATTCAACAATTTTCTTGGTCAATAATGGATGAAATCTAGAATCAAATTCATCAATAATTAATGTAGTTCCATTTTTCAATGAATTATAAATAAAAGGACTTATTTCAAACATTTTTCTAGTACCTTCTGATTCTTGCGAAAGAAATGAAAAGGTTGCATTGCCATCTTTCTTCAAATTCTTGTCATAAACGGTTCTGTGAGATAAAAGAAATTTTCTATCTTTTAAAGTCTTTGCAACATCCTCTTCAATGTTTTCAGGCAAGTTGTCATTTGAAAAATCAATTGTTTCTAAATCTTGAATTCCTATATCAGCATTTTTTAAAAAATTTAAAACAAATTTCTTTTGATCTGGATCTTGCAAGGAATCACCGGCAAGAGCAAACATTCCTTTATGCCCTAATCCGCTTATAATAGAAATAGAACCAATCTCTTTAATAATTTTTTTGGAGATCTTCCCAAATCCAAATGAAGATAAAGAAGATAAGAACAAGGAATTATCTCTAAAGATTCCACCTTCACCTTCAGCTTCTTCACTAAAATCCTCCATTAAAGAAACAAACTTAATTCCCTCTGCAAAATACTTTTTACTTATTTCCAGAATCTTATTATTTTCTCTGATAAATAGAGTCTGCTCACGAACACTTGGTGTTGAAAAAAGCCACTCACTTTTAATTGACTTTTCATCAGCTTCAAAGCCGTATCTATATCTTACATCATCAACCCTGAAAATTAATTGAAAAAAAGTAGGTTGATCAATCGTTTCGGTTGATAGCTCATACGGAGCAATAAATCTTAATGCACTCTCATCCTTCACAGATTCCTTAATAATCTTTATGAATGATACTAAACCACGAATAACATTACTCTTCCCACTTGCATTAGCACCATAAATAGCTTTTGATTTTAACAAAGACAAATCCTCCTTAATAGGAATTACATTTTGTTTATCTAAAACTGAATTATTAGATCTAATTTTAGCCGCTTTCATGTTTAAAGTTTGAATGTCTTTAAAGGAACACATGTTTCCAAAGCTAAATTCTTCAATCATAACTCTTATTTTAAAATTTGTAAATATTTTACAAATATACAAATAAGAATCAAAGTGCACTAACTTTTAACACTCCATGTAATATTATTAAATATTTGGAAAATACCGATTAATCATTTCTCTTTGCTGAGAACTATTCGCTTTAATGTATTTTTCCGTAGTTCCTGGCCACTTATGTCCTGCGAGTTCCTGAGCCCGCTCCAAAGGAATCTTTTTCTCATTTAGCCAGTTACATATCACACTCATTCGGATAGTTTGCGGGTTAAGTTTCCTATCCGGAAACAATACCCTAAGCGGCGCAATCATAGCGTGAACACTATCTACCGTAATAGGCTTGCCTAGCTTGGTAATAATAAGCTTTTCCGTTTTACAACGAAGCATTTCTGTTCGTGTTTCATTTATATAATTGGAAAATAGAATCATTTGTTTGGACACTAATTCTAGCGTTCGCTTATTGAGCATATTCGAAGCCTGTATGTAAATGGTCCCGTTGTCCAAATCAATGTCTTTAACGGTTAATCGAATAATTTCATCGCTGGTGAGCCCCTGATAAATCAGAAGAGACAACAATACATTGTTTCTGATGTCCAAGTGTTTGTACCGGTTTTCCCTTTCCAAGAGCAGTTGCAATTCCGGGCTGCTGAACAAATCCTGTACCTGTATTGCTTGATTGCTGTTCACCTTAATGTTCAGGCGTTTGCATGGATGTTCAGCCCTGTATCCAGTCATTACCAAATAATCATAATATTTTTTGATCGCTGATAAAATCACAACCCTATATTTACTGTTGGGTTGCTTCAGACTGATTTCGTCCATATACTTTACAATATTGTCGTATTTGTATCGCTTGGCTTTAGGGTTTAATTTTAAAAAGTGGTTGATGGCAAACAAATAGCTTGATACTGTCTGTTTGCTGTAATTTTGGAGTAGGAATTGTTCCAGTGTTTGTTTTGTCATAACAATTACTTAAAAGGTTACTATCGGTTTTCGTTTCTTGTTTTTGATAGCATAGATATACGTTGTATTTATATCGGAATGCCCGAGGAAACTGCGTATAAAATCAATCCCTGCATTATTCTCCGCCAGATGATACGCAATACTGTGACGCAGGCAATGCAGGGTAATATCTTTTTGAATCAGTTCATATTTTTGGGTCTGCTCAATCATTTTTTTTAGTATGTCGTTCAGGTTCTCGCCAGTAGCTCGTTTGCCTTTGCTGTTTATAAAAAAAGCCTCTTCCATTTGGCTTTTCCCAACAAGCTTTTGATTACGCTCTTCCAGTATGTATTTTTTCAGGTATTTCATAACTGTATCGCTCATAGGGACTTCGCGCCTTTTACTTCCTTTTCCGCTTCGGACAATGAGCATTCCGCTGTTGAGTTGTATATCCCTTAAATCCAGTGTATTTATTTCTGATCGGCGAAGTCCGCAGCCATAAGCTACAGACAACAACGCTTTCTCCATTTGATTTTCACAGTTTTGATAAACAATTTTAATTTCTTCTACGCTCAGGATATTTCTGGGTTTTTGAATACCTCCGCTATAAGCAGGGATATAATAGCCGTTTTCAATTTCCTTGTTTTCCATAAGGTTCACAAGGAACAAACCCTGTACAAAAAGATGAAACTTGATGCTTTGCTGTGACAGCGTTCCTTCGCCCCGCAGTTTGGGTCTTGCAATGAGATACTCATAATATTTCACACTTTCTTTGGTAGTCACATCTTTAATTTTAGTGATTCCTATTTCTTCCAGCCATGTGAGAAATTCCGTCAGGGTATTTTGATACATGCGTCCTTTTCCTGATTTGTAATTCCGGACTTTTACAAAGCTGTCAAAGCTTTGGGCAAGTTTTTGAAAATCTTTGGTTTGTATGGTCTTTTTCATTGTTTTTAGTGTTCTTAAATGATGGTGTTTTTAAGTGGTCGCTTGCGCACTGCGTGGAACACGGAACACCAGTATCGTATTGGCAGTATTTACTGGGGCTGTGGTGTTCCGCTGGCGTTCCGGGGCGTTCCATTTTTATTTTTTTAAAAGGCTTCTAGTTGTTTGTGCAAATCTTTCTTTATTCTGTCCTTTAGTTTTTCCATATTGTCCCAGTGGACAATCACATATTTAAAACCCCTGTTTACTGAACCTTCAATTGCCTGAATGTATTCGAGTTCCTGTAACAGCTGCATATATCGAAATGCCGATGTCTTGCTGATATTAAGCTTATGGCGAATCTCTCTAATAGTAAAACGGTGTATTGAGCCGTTTTTTTGGCCCTTTACATAGCCTTTGAGGTTTTCAAAAAACTGTCTTGTACTTTTGTCGAGTTCATCGACTTTGATGATGATGGAATTGAAGAATATATCCACAGCAAATTTTATATCCTCTTTGGTGGCAATCAATCTGCCTTGTGCATCAGTTTTTCGCTGGTATTGGTGCAGGATGGTAATCTGTGAAACAAAGTTTTGGAACTGACTGTTGAGCCTTCTGAGCATCTTGGCTTCAAGAGGAAGCATGAGTTTATCCGCAAAAGGATTTATCACTTCATAGGACTTCAGAACTCGCATGGCATTTCTGAGTAACTGGGTTGCCTGCTGCTCATTTTCATTATTGCTTTTTCCTGCGATTTTCCTGTTTTGAATTTCAATAATCCGCATCGTCTGTGCCTGGCTTTCATCCACACCTAAAATGACTGAACGGCTCATATTATCATAATATACTTCCGCTTTGGTGGTTGTGGTCAAACTGGCAAAGTGCGCCTGCACCTGTTTCATCCTACCCCTGTTATTACCAAAAATATCTTTGACCACAGTAGAACTGGTTAAGAATTTGGCGGACTGCATTTCCCGAAAAGCATACTGTGCCTCTTCGTCCAGTCCGTCAAAATCCTGAATCACGATTAGTTTATTAATAAGTTCCTTGTCCTTATAATGGTATAATGATTTACTGGTAATACGGGTCATGTTCATGACATCTTCCTGAGGCATGCACTGGGCAATTCCATTTATAAGATGACTTTTTCCCTCACCGCTAGAACCTTGTACAAGTCCATGCATGAGGTACGGCATTTTATAGCTTGAAGCCAATACAAAAAGTAGCAGCCTGTTTTCTTCTTCCCCGACAATACCGTTTTGTTCCAAAAGTGTATTGATATTCTCTAATAGATTGGGTTTGGAGAGAAAAGCAATGGCTTTTTCATGCGCCTGTGGTGTAAGTTCCTTTTCTGAATACTTATCCGTTACAGGGTTGATCTCTGCCTCAAAAAGTAAATCCCTATGCTGTTCCAAGAGATCCGTAAGTTGTACCAAATCCGTTTCCAATTCCTGATAATCAAATCCCTGTTTTTCGGAAAGTTCCGTACACTGGTTCTGTACATTTGAAAAGTCAAATAAGTCTACTTTCAACCGGTGTTTCTTTTGGGTGTCCGTCTCTACAATTTGGAGTGAAACCCTCAGATTTCCCAAGTCCATCGGTAGATTACCTACGACATAAAATGTTCCAGTAGTTCCCTTATAACTAATTTTATAATCGTTGTGTACCTGCAAGGCGACTCCTGATTTTTCAGTTTCTGCATTTTTAAAAAGCTTCAGTATTCCGTCCGTTCCATAATTGACCCAAATGTCATTGAGACTGTGTCCTTCTGGCAATTCCACCATTGACAAGGGCACATCGGGTTTTAGCTGCTGCATTTGTAATCTGATCTTTTCCATAGTTTTACCGCTTTATGATTATTATTGCTTCTAATTCATGTAATGCTTTGATAGCTTGTTGATGTTGTGGCAATAATTCTCCGTCATGTAGTGCTATAACCGCCTCTCTTTGGTTAAGTGCCTTGCTTTGAAGAAGGGTGGCACAATCAATAATTGATCCCACGATAAATAATCGTTTGGTCAGAGGATGCGGATAGGCAGGATAAATGCCTTTATCATTTAGGAATTCTTCTTTTGATGAGTCAAGGTCAAACCGCAGGGCAAAAAAATTGACAATCACATTATCTTTGTCCAGCAGTGGAAAAATAAGACCATAACGTCCGAAAACAGTATAGGAGGTCATATCTGTATCCCATCTAATCGGAGCATAACTTTTGGTAAGAAGTCCCAAGCTTTCAAAGTTATCTTTTACCTCTTGCGGCTTACGGTGGTGGAACTGTCCGGAGTTAAAGCCAATCCTAAGCTGGGAATAATCCAACCCGATACCCTTGAGGTATGCATTGGGCTTTAGGGCTTTGACACTTCGGATTCCTGTTTCAAATGAGCGGAAAAGGCTTTCTAAATTTTCCATAAATATTTAATGGTTTTCCATTATTTTCAGGCCGTAAGGTGACCCGTAGCCGTTACAGGACTGTGTTGTTTTAGGGAAAGGAGAATGGGAATACTTTGGATAAAACCTTTGATTAATACAAATAGTAATTGCCTAATACAAGGGAAATCATTTTTCTTTCTTCACCAGCCCGCTAAAAATAAAAAGCCATTTTGGATGGTCTTTTTTCAATCCGTTTATTTGTCTTCTAACAAATATAAAAATGCATCTTTGAAGTGATCCCGACAGTGATATTGTTGGCGTAGTTTGTCTATTAATGGCGTAATGTATAAGACAATATGTTTTTAGAAGGGAAATACAATTCAATAAAACTTGAAGACAGCTATCTAGCAAAATTAAAATGCACAGGAGCAACAATTTTTATTAATCCATGAGTAAAACGAATTGAGAGGCGGAGACCTTATGGGATAAATTAAATATTTGCGGTAGAACATAAATGAAAAATTGTATTTTTGTAATGACCGGCAAGTAAAAAAAACGCACAGATGTATCATATCCTTTTTTTATATACGATACATTGAAAATCATGTTTTTTACATTGCATAGATTATCATAACTAACGATTACCTTTGAATTTATGAGTACGACAACAAAATCAAATCATATAGGACGCAAAATCAGCCGTATCCGTGAACTACGCGATATTAAGCAAGATGCGTTGGCACAGGCACTGGGAACCACCCAACAGGCAATATCTATTATGGAAAACAGTGAGACAATTGATGAAGAAAAACTAATTGAAGTGGCAAAGGCTCTGGGGGTTAGTACTGAGGCTATAAAGAATTTTTCTGAGGAAGGTGTTATTAATTATTTTAATACATTTAATGATCAGAGTTCTGGGTTTAATACAAATTGTACATTTAATCCTTTAGATAAATTGATCGAGGCATACGAAGAAAACAGAAAGCTTTATGAGCGTTTGTTAGAAGCGGAAAGGAGAAAATAACCCTCTTAAGCTTATTAAATAGTGATGATTATAATAAAGCATACCTATTAAATTATCCTCTTCTATAAATAATTCTACCGTTTAATAATTTCTATCATTTCTGATGCTATTTTTTAAGGTAGTTTGTTTCGAATTCACCTGTAAGCTGTATCATCTTTTGGGACAAAACGGCTAATTCTATTGTTTCTTTTTCCAGCTTGTATAAAGAGGCTGCGGCTTTCTTTTCGGAAAAATTGCGATACAATAGCTTAACAACTTGATTGTAATTAACGCCAATAGCCCTGAACTGACCGTATAATGTAGTCAGTCGCATATAATAATCCATTGTAGCCTTGTCTATTTTTATTGTTTTAATAGTTTTTTGAAAGATACAAGCAGTTATAAAATGTGCCATTACATTCATTCCTGATTGTTCAAACAAGGAAAGAAATCGGGCATTTTCTTCAGCGTTCAAGCTAATGGAATATCGAAAAACGGCAGGATCTTTCTTTAGATGCCTTCCGCCTTTTTTTTGACGAGAGCTATTACAGTTTTCTTCCATACTTAAATCAATTCGTATAATAGATACAAATTTACTTCCTGGTCTTCTTCAGGTAGCATTCGTAGAACCCAAAGGAAATGTTTGGCTTTTAGTGTCCGCATAGAGAACACCCATTAGCGCGACAAGCATTATAAGTTATAGAATTTTATGGCTTTATTTGACAGGATTGTATAAGGTTATGAACAGATTGGTTTTCTGTTTTTCTAAAACAATAAAAGAGAAATAATAAAAAGAAAACGAAGGTAGGTCGGGTTGTTTGGCTAACCAAAAGACTACGGCATAATGTCTTGCTCGCATACTCGCAATCCACCCTTACGGGACTTATTCCGTTTCCTTTTGGCCTGCCCACAACCCGTCCTGTAGAATTGCTTTCTTTTTCTTTTTTCCGGTTTTTCTATTTTCTTTTGGAATAATATATTTTTCTGGGTGTTTGTACAGATTTAATTATACCTGTGCAATTGCTCTTAAAAATTTACTTTTATACAGTAGTGCATATCTATTTAACTACAGGCTTGCAGATTAGCATACAAGAAAACATGCAAGCGTGCATATGTGAATACATGCAAACGTAAAAGCATGAAAGCATGAAAGCATGAAAGCGTAAAAGCATGAATGCATGAATACGTAAAAGCATGAATACATGAATACATGAATACGTAAATACATAGGTACATAAATACGTAAGCTACCATTCCAGCAATCTATAATATCACCGAAATACATCTATTTAATCTCCATCTCATCTACAATAGAAATCCTTTCAGTCTTAAAGGACATCGGCGGGCAGCCTTCATGGCTGCCGAAATTTATTCCCGCTCTTAATTATCGAAGCGAATTCCGATAATTCCTACCCTTAAGATTGGTTTCAATAACATTATTTCTACCAATCCAAAAGAAAAAAGGGTGTCAACCCTTTTAATTAAAAAACCATTCCTAAAAAGTTGTCGCGGGACAACGGCAAGTTGTGTTTTGAGCTGCTTGAAATACTTTACGCAGCTCAAAACCACTTGCCCTTGCAGGGGGCTAAAAAAAACTCCAAAGTCGTTTTTTAATTAGTTACTATTTACCGTTTAGGACTTTTTCAGTATCAGAATATTTGTAATATATAAGACCTCCAATTTTAGTAAAAGTAAACTATATTTATCTTACTGGATAACAGATTCATACTTGTAAATTAGGTATTTATACGTACTGTTTTATATCACTAAATTGATACTTTTGGAAATACTCAATTTGAGGCTTATGGTTTTCCGTAAAAAAGCTATGAATTAAATAGTAACATTTGTTCTATTGATCAAATGCAGATAAAATATAAAAATTCAATATGGCAATGAATAGCTATTTTTCGATTTATCTTTTAAAGAATATATTCTCTCCCCAAAACGCATTTAAATATTACTATAATCTTCAATTATTATTAGAAGAAGATTGTATAAAGCATCCTCTTAATGGAATAATACGGAGGTAACTTGAAATATCAAAAATAAAAATCGTAACTGGTTATTTCATTAGTAATAAAATCCCTATACTTATTTTTAATTAGTATTTATAAATGTGCATTAACTTTATCTAATAATTAAAATTTATCTAAATGAATATTGAATTTATCGACATACAAAATTTTAGAAAACTCAAAAAATGCAGAATTGATATTTCTGAAAAAGAAACTGTATTTGTTGGCGCAAATAATAGCGGAAAAACTTCTGCTATGGATGCATTAATAAAATTTCTCAAGAAAAATAAATTTTCTACTAGAGATTTTACATTGAGTAATTGGATAGAATTAAATAAAATTGGTGAATCATGGTTAAAAGAAACTGATTTCAATAAACAAGATTTTAAAATTGATGCTTGGGTAGATTATCTTCCCTCATTGGATATTTGGCTAAATGTTAAAAAAAATGAAATACATTATGTAAATAATTTGATACCAACACTTGATTGGGATGGAGGTTTACTTGGAGTTCGGTTACGTTTTGAACCAGATAATATTGAAGAATTATTTAAACAATTTAAGTCTATTTATGAAAACTCAAAAGCGATAGTTGGAAAGAATAAAGGTTTAAAGTTATGGCCTAATCATTTATGGCACTTTTTAGATAATAAAGATAACTTAAATAAATTTTTCAGTATTAAAACGCATTTATTAAATCCTTTAATGAAAGATGAAACACAAAAACTTTCTGAAAGCAGCAGTCCAATAGATTCAGATGTATTTAAAGGAATAATAAAAGTAGATATCATAAATGCTCAAAGAGGTTTTTCTAATGAAAATTCAGAAAGTAGCGAAAATTCTAATTTAAAAAATTTATCAAGTCAATTAAAAGGATATTATGAAAAACATCTTAATCCTTCGGAGAATCCCACAGAACAAGATGTAGTAGCATTAAGTGCAATTCAAAATGCTAAAAAAATATTTGATGTTGACCTCAATAGTACTTTTGGTCCTTCTTTAAAAGAACTTGAAGATCTAAATTATCCTGGATTTGGAAATCCTAAAATAAAATTGGAAAGTAAATTAAGTACTGTAGACAGTCTAAATCATAATTCTTCAGTCCGCTATGATTTATCAGATTTAAACCCTGAATTAACTTTGCCTGAAAAATATAATGGATTAGGTTATCAAAACTTAATCTCAATGATTTTTAAACTAATCAGTTTTAGAGATGAATGGATGCAAGTTGGGAAAAAATACAAAATTGAATCAAAAGAAGAGAATAAACATGAATTTGAACCTTTACATTTAGTTTTAATTGAAGAGCCTGAAGCGCATTTACATGCACAAGTGCAGCAAGTATTTATAAAAAAAGCTTATACCGTTCTTAGGAGCCATAGAGACTTGAATAACAAAAATAATTTTTCTACTCAACTTCTAATCAGTACACATTCTAACCATATAGCCCATGAAATTGATTTTATTTCTTTGAGATATTTTAAAAGAATAATTGGACAAAAGAAACAAATTAACACAACAACTGTAGAAAGCTTATCTAAAACATTTGGAACAAATGACGATTCCACAAAATTTGCAATCAGATATTTAAAGACCACCCACTGTGATTTGTTCTTTGCTGATGCCGTTATACTAGTGGAAGGACCTGTAGAAAGAATGTTAATTCCTCATTTCATAAAGAAACATTATGAAAAACTATCTTCTTGCTATATTTCAATTTTAGAAATTGGAGGAAGTCATGCGCAAACTTTAAAACCACTAATTGAAAAATTGGGAGTTGTAACATTAATAATAACCGATTTAGATTCTGTCGCAGAAAAAACCAAAGTTCAGCCTGAAAAATTAAAAAAATATAAAACAGGAAATGATGTTTTAAAATCTTGGATTCCTAAAATATCTGAATTAGATAAATTATTAGAACTTTCTCTCAAATCAAAGGAACATAAGGATTATCCAATTCAAGTAGCTTATCAAATTCCCATAAAAATTAGTGATAGTATTGAAGTTTATCCTTATACATTTGAAGACTCTCTTGTTATGGAAAACATATCAATTTTTAAAAATATTAAAAAGGCTAAAGGTCTTTTAAAAAAAATGGTAGAAGCTGCATCGGAAACAGATGTAAAAAAATCTGCTAAAGAAATGTATAACGCCATTACTACAGATGGTGCTAAAAAAGCAGAATTTGCTTTAGAATTATTATACTTTCAAGATCCTGACACTATCACAATTCCACAATACATTAAAGAAGGACTTGATTGGCTTGAGAGCAAATTAGTTAATAAAAAAGAAGGTTTAAATAATTAATAAAATCATAATGAGTTTACAAAACCACCATAATGACATAGACAAACATGTTGATGATGAGGTCTATAATTGTTTAAATTTAGATAACCCAAAAAGTTTTTTTCTTTTTGCAGGAGCTGGTTCAGGTAAAACAAGAACATTAGTTAATGTCTTGAAAGAATTCAAAAAAAATCATGGAAAACAATTTAGATTAAATAGAAAAAAAATAGCGATTATAACATATACCAATGCGGCAAGTAATGAAATAAAAGATAGATTAGAATTTGACTCAATATTTTCAGTAAGTACAATCCACAGTTTTGCATGGGAATTAATTGAACCTTTTGTTCAAGATATTAAATCTTGGTTAATTAATAATTTAGCTATCGATATTCTAAAATTAGAAGATGAACAAAGTCGAAGTCGAGATCCAAAAAATAAAGCTTCAATTGATAGAGCAAAAAAAATTGAATCGAAAAACAAAAGAAGATTGAACTTAAATAATATTGTAAAATTCATTTATAACCCTAATGGAGACAATACGACTAAAGACTCATTAAACCATTCTGAAGTAATAAGTATTGCGGCTCATTTCATTCAGACTAAACCCTTAATGCAAGAACTAGTAGTTTGTAAATTTCCAATTTTGTTAATTGATGAAAGTCAGGATACTAAAAAAGAATTAATAGATGCTTTTTTTGAATTACAAAAAATTAAAAAAGACGTTTTTTCGCTTGGTCTTTTTGGAGACACTATGCAACGTATTTATTTTGATGGTAAAGAGAAATTAGAAAAAGGATTGCCTGATGACTGGTCCAAACCAGTAAAAAAAATGAATCACCGTTCTAATAAACGAATCATAACTCTAATTAATAAGATTAGAGAGCATGAAGATGGTCAAAAACAATTACCAAGGACAGATAAAGAAGATGGTTTTGCTAAATTATTTATTTGTTCAAACAGAACTGAAAAGTCAAAAACTGAGAAGTATATATGTAATGAAATGGCAAACATAACAGATGATAGTAAATGGGCCAAAGATGGGGAAGAAAAAGATGTTATGACACTAATTTTAGAACATCATATGGCAGCAAAAAGAATGGGCTTTACAGATTTTTTTGAACCATTGTATAAGGAGGAAAAACTAAAAACAGGGATATTAGATGGAACATTATCAGGTTCTAATTTTTTTTAAAATTTATTCTACCATTAGTTGAAGCAAAATTAAATAATGATGATTTCACTATAGCTGCAATTGTTAAAAATGAATCTCTCTTTTTTAAAAAAGAAGAATTACTTAAAAACACTGATCAAACAATTAACATCAAAAAGGCAAAAAAAGCATTGAATAATCTTTTTGCCCTTTGGGATAAAAATAATGACCCGTTATTAATTGATATTATTCAGAATATATATCTATCAAAATTATTTCCAATACCTGATAATTTAATTCCTATTGCATCAAGAACTATTGATGAACAAAAAATAGTAAATAAAACTGATTACCAAGAAAATGAAGAAGAAGATTTATCTGACAGTGTAATTGATGCTTGGGATTTAGCTTTATCAAGCCCATTTTCCCAAATTAAACAATATGCAATTTATTTATCAGATGAATCTAAATTCGGAACTCATCAAGGCGTAAAAGGACTAGAATTCCCGAGAGTTATGGTCATTTTAGATGATGAAGAGTCTAGAGGAAACTCATTTAGCTATGATAAACTCTTTGGCTCAAAAGAGCCTACTGATGCAGATAAAAAAAATATTAAGGACGGTAAAGAAACAAACACTGATAAAACAAGAAGGCTTTTTTATGTTGCTTGTAGTAGAGCAGAAAAAAGTTTAGCGATAGTCGCTTATACCGATTTTCCCGAAATTGTAAAAAAGAACGCTATTGATTATGGTTGGTTTAATGAGAATGAGATAACAATTTATAAAAAATAAATATATTTTATTTAATAAAACACATTAACCTCACTCATAAATGTACATTCTTCAAGCGGTCTATCTAAATGGTAAAATAAAAAATTCATAGAAAACTTTTGACTTAATATTTTCTAAACATCTACTACTCACTAAAAAAACAATAATGTCGAGCTGGTTCACCAAGTAAACATACAACGTTAAATTAATTAGGCTAAAAAAAACACAACATAAAAATATGAAAGAAACACTTGATATATTTTTTTTCCTGCTCTTAATGGAGACAGTTTTTTGATTTCAAGCGAAGGTATAAATATATTGATTGATGGTGGCTACGTCAATACCTACCAAAATTACATAAAGCCTAAGCTTTTCGAATTAAAACAAAAACAGGAAGCTTTGGACTTAGTCATTGTCAGCCATATTGACGGTGACCACATATCTGGGATCTGTAAGCTGTTGGAAGAAAACAACAAAACAAAAATTATTGACATCAGAAACATCTGGCATAACTCTTATCGGCATCTACAATTTCAAGAGAATGACGGCAAAAAATTCGAATCAAGTACACTGAAGAGCTTAAATGAAATGAAAATTGCCCCTATACTAAAAGAAGATCCGCCGGTTTTGGATAAGGATATAAGTGCAAAAAAAGGATCAGCCCTTTCAAAACTTATT
This sequence comes from Flavobacterium sp. WG21, assembly GCF_000335775.1. Lineage (NCBI taxonomy): Bacteria > Pseudomonadati > Bacteroidota > Flavobacteriia > Flavobacteriales > Flavobacteriaceae > Flavobacterium > Flavobacterium sp. WG21. Next base: position 18,927 of record NZ_AMYW01000014.1, on the reverse strand, counting down.
CGTGATGGAGGATATCCATGGAATGCTCATTTTGCGGGTTCGGAAGCTGTTTTTCATAACGAGCCTATTATTGAAGGTAACTTTTCTTTCCAGATTTTATCTCCTAATAAAGAAAAATTAGACAGACTAAAGGACTACTGGCTAAAAGAGCTTTATAAGTTGGGATATGTGGACGATAAAACTGCCTCTGAGTTTATTGATGATGCTTTTGAATTTGTAATCACTGGCGCCAAAGAAACGAAAGTGTTACGGGAAAAGAATATTTCGGCAAGCAGTAATTTGGATTTTGAAGCATTAGTTTTAGCCGAGTTCACAGAGGACAATGCCCCCGCTAATGGAAGCTCCATATCTTTTATACTCCAATGCGGAAAAGCTAAAATCCTCTTCTTGGGTGATTCACATCCTTCAGTGATTATAGAAAGCTTAAACCTTCTGTATACAGATGATGAATTTCCGCTGTATTTTGATGCGATTAAAGTTTCCCACCATGGTAGCGCACTCAATACCAGCCCCGAATTACTGGAATTGATTGATTCCGAAAAATTTCTGATCTCCACCAATGGAAAATCATTTGGACATCCCGATACTGAAACCATCGCCCGGATTGTCACAAGAAAGACAGATTATCAAAGAACCCTATATTTCAATTACCCGCTGGAAATTGTCAGTCAGATTAACAATCAAAAATTGAAAGAAAAATACAATTACCAATGCGTTGTATCTGATGGTACAGCAATAAAAATTACCCTGCATGAAACCACTAATTAATCCTTCACAAGCTCTGGAATCCTGTTTTGAAATTCATTGTGGCGCCGACCAAGGAACTGGGTTTTTAATATCCGAAAATACAATTCTCACAGCCTACCACGTCATTGCAGATCACAGTGAGGATCAAAAAATATTTATAAAAACTGCTGAAGGCCCCATTGATTGCAATGTCATGAATATTTCCATTGAACTGGATCTGTGCTTGTTAACGTGCGATGGGTTGAATTTTGCTTTTTTACCTCTTGAGGCCAGCATGCTTCGTTTGTGGGAACCGTGCCAGATACATGGTTTTCCTTACAGATCTTCCACATCCATCCTTAGTCTGAATGGAAAAATCAGTCAACCTTTGAAGGATGATGCCAGTGACTTTATAATCAATGAGCTTGACATCGATCCAAATTATGACCACGACGGGCTTTCGGGCGCACCAGTGATTATAGATGGTAAGGTTGCCGGAATAGTACGTAGGCAACTGGACGATCGACTGTCGATGGTAAGTGTTTTAAAAGCCTCCCAATTTTTGGCAAATAACGGTATTGAAATTGACGAGAGTCTTCCAGCATATGACATTCCACATGGGTTTGAGGAACAAGTCGCAGCCTCGCGACCAAATCGTGCCGTGATTGCCAATCTGGAAGAAGCCCTTAAAAGTGACAACAGTTGGTTTTTGATACACGGATCGCCCGGATCAGGAAAATCAACATTTTCGGCATCCTTTTCTCCGAGTCTGAAAACTATGGTAGTTGCCTGCAGGTATTTTCTTAAAATTCCGAACGACAGTGAACCTTTAGCATTACGCAGATCCAAGATATATTTTTTAGAATATCTTGAAAATATGATTGCGACAACCATAACAGGTCAGCGGCTACCCAAAGAAGAACTTTCTTTCGAACAGCGCCTTGCGAGGATGGGTGATCTTTTGGAGCAGTTTGCAGCCTATCATTTGGCAAAAGGCCAGACCGTCTGCATAATTATCGATGGACTTGATGAAGTTCCCTCTCTGGAAGAATTCCTTGGTGTACTCCCTCAGACTATTCCCATAGGAATTAAAATAATATTGTCATCAACCTCTCCGCAAATTTTACCCTCATCCTACAGAAACCTAATAGATGATGAGCAGCAGATACTAGTTACGCCGCTTACAATGTCGCAATGTGAAGGATTGATAATTGAAGAACTGGGTGAGGAACTTTTGTCGGTTGGCGCAGTCCAGAGCGTTTCTCAAAAATCGGAAGGACATCCGCTTTATCTACGCTATCTAATAAATTTTTTAAAGAATTCTGATTCTGCTTTTTTTGGTGACCAATTTGATGAATGGCTCACAAAGATACCAGTAATTCATGGAGACATTACCAATTACTACAATTCTATATGGGACCGGTTTTATGAAGATCCGTCCAAATTATGGATTATCATAATCTTCTCCCAGATCCGCCAACCAATCTCTCAGGAGGAGGCATACCAGATAATGCCTCAAACCTTGCAACTTACCTTTACCTCTAATTTTGAATCGATAAAATATCTGTTTTCCGGGGAAAATTACCTCGAAATTTACCACAACTCTTTCAAAATATATGTAGCGTCAAAAACGAAAAAGGAAGAACCACTTGCAAATGATTATATCTCTGGATTTCTTGCAGCGAATCCGGAACTAGATCTGTCGCTGAATAATCTGCTTTACCATTATTCAAAAAGTTCTAAGAAATCATTTGCTGTTGAGCAGTGCAACCAAATATGGGCAGACCGGTGCGCGATGAATGATGTTGCACCTGACCTTGTGCTAAATGATATCAGACAAATCATCAGCTTGTCAATAAATCTAAAGCTGACAATCGATACAATCCGTCTCTTGTTACTATTGCAGCGGATTGATTTCCGTTACGACAGTGTTTTTACCGAACATGCCAACCTAATGGCTCATGCCCTTATCTCGATTGGAAAATACGAAGCGGCCATTAAATATCTAGTTCGGGATGCAGACCTACTAATCGGGAATGATGACGCTATTTATTTTCTGCAATTATTTTATGAAAACAATGCATTTGACGAGGCCAATGTGTTATATGATTCATTGGAAAAAAGATACCGAAAATTTATTGAAGAAGGAATACGTTCTAAAGAAGGGATGAGCTTGGACATGTTTGGGATCATTATCAAGGCAAATGCCTTATCTATGAGTGAGGATCCTAACGAGGCTTTTCAGAGATGTATGGGATTATTGTCCATGTTAAAAAAAATAGAAAATGGCGCCAGCGATGCTAATGACAATGATGCTGCCAAGGCTATATATACAATACGTGAACATGGGGCCAGCTGGATTAATGCCTATGCGCTGCGTAGTTTTGATTTTTTCGCTCCGTCAAAACTGGCAAAAGAAAAAATGAAACTGGATATTGACGATGGCTGGGCGAATATTCGTGCGCTAAGCATATTATTTTTTGATGAATTCAATGATTATAATACCAAAACAAAAGACAAAAACGATCAATTTAGGCTGCTGGTTGAAGATTTAGAAAGCCTAGTAACTGATTATGGATACGTGGAAGATCATGTGAATACTATTTTAATGGCATTATTTCATAATAGTACAAATACTACACTGGTGAAGAACATTCTTTCAAAACAATCGAGTGTGGACGGTGAGTATTTTAATCTTCGGGCATCAAATGGAGTGGATCTGCAATATGCAGAAATACATGGTCTTCTTTTTCGATCACTTTGCACTGGCTACAATGATGAGACTGAAAATTTCCCGCAATTAAGTAATGGAGCTTATAGGCATAAAAATTGGGAGGATTATGCTACATCACTATTGAAAAGCTTGGGGTATATAGAAGGTAGGCTCTTATGGTGCCGTGCAACTGGTACATCTTCTACTGCTGCCAACCAAGAACTTTTAAAGGTGTTCACCACAATAAATTTTTCATTGGATGAGAGAAGTTATTGGGACCGTGCATATCACCTGCCTGAGAATCTTTTTCCTATCATTTATCGCAAAAGCGTTGAAATTGCCATCAAGTTGGCTCCGGAGATTTTTGAGCAATTATTTCCCATTTTTATGTCACGGATGGATACGCAGCTTGGTCTGTACTCAGAGGGATTTAGAAAAGTGCTCTATGGGATATGTAAAATCCTCATCAAGGAAAAATATACTGTGGAGCTGGAAGAACTGATGAAAATCTGGGAATCACACGTTATTGGAAGCGTTTATAACAGGTGGGAAAGAACACCTGAATTACTTAAAATCATGGAAATTTATGGTTTAGCAGGAAAAAATGATAAAGCTAATGAAGTTTTTGCCGAAATGCTTAAAACATCCATGGGTCCAAGTTGGTACAAGGAAGATCAGCTTGCACTAATCAGCCGCGTCATGTCTCTTCCAAATCAAGGTAGTGTTCTTGCGGCAGATCTGAAGACGATGGCTGGTCTTCTGGATTTCGCTTCGGGCGAAATGACCTTCCAGCGATACGTACGACAGGAAAAAGAACATTTCATAGGAGGCTTAATAAAAAATGCGCGTCTGAAAAATGCGCTTGATTATTACAGATTCGAAGTCTTAGCTGATGCTAAACAAGTAATTGAAAATGCTGAATATGACACAATAGATGCACCCATCGTTGGAAATGGATATATTCTGGGTGCCGGAAATTTAACAGAAGAAAGAGCAATTTTGGAAATCCTTGAAAATAGCCAAATCGAATCACCGCAATTAGTGTGGACCTTAGCCCAAGTTTTTATTCTCAATACAGATACCGACAGGTATATTGAACGGTATACGACGTTACAAGCAGAAGCTTTGAAACGGCTGGTTGAGAAAGATCCAGATTCCATTAAATTATTACTCCCTTATACTGCTAATACTGGAGCGAAACTTCATGCAGAAGGTCATGCAAATTACTATCTCACAACAATTTTTGATGCACTGGATCATTTGAATAAGTTGGAATTGCAAGCTCTATTGCGAGCAAAAGAAATAGAATATAACATTGAGGTCCAAAAAGAAGAAAAATCTGAGAAGTCTGATTATCGGGACGAATCTGAAAATCTCATCAAACAATTTGTGACGGAAGCCGTGAGGCTTAAAGATCAACCGGGACAAAGAATTCAGTTATTGCAGCAGGGGACAAATGCATTCATGGACAAAAAATACATGATTTGGCATGGAAACTATTCCGGGGAAAATACTGATGCTCGTGGAATAATTAAAAGCCTTTTCAATTCCGCAGATGAGGCTATTTCCAGCCTGCAACCGTTTATCGAGGAATTTGATGAGGTTCCGTGGATTGTTGTGAGCCAACTTTTATGGTTCTTACAGCACAAATTTTCACCTGAGCAAACCCAAAGACTTTACGGCTTAGTTTCAGGACATTTTACTGAGCTAATACAACCGCACCCAGAAAGGATGCAAAAATACTCATGGATTGAAGACCCGTCTAATGCCACAGAAGATACAGATGGGCAAATAGCTTCTTTCCTTATTTGGCTACTTAATCATCCAGCCGATCGAATATCTGAGAGCGCCTATAGGAGTATAACCTTACTTTGCCAGATTGATCCCGAGATGATTATCCCCGTTCTGATAAGACAATCCTTAAGTGGTAAACCATTATATTCTACGGAACGATCATCATTTATCCTTTACGAGGCAACGACTTCGCAGCACGTTATGATAACTGATGCGATTGCAAAAATAGGAATAGCCGAGTTTAAAACGATTGACCATTTCACTATTCGGTACAATTTTTTCAGGATTGGTATAATCCTCAAAGATTTGGGGAACAGCCAGCTCTATAATGAAATAATTGCTGGCATTCCTGATGCAGTTGCTCGTACTGCGGAAGTTGATCTTGATGAAGAATTTCTGGAATCCGTCGAGTGGAATATCAGCAGGCTTAATGAAAAACATTTATTGGACAGGACCTTTTGTGAAAGGCTTCTGGAGACTATCAACAAATGCATTGCTCCATTATCTATAACTGAATTTATTAAATCCGACGGATATGTTTATCGAAGCTTCTATGAAGGTACTAATGGGCCTACCAGATTTGAATACATTGTAAAACATGCCTTAAATATCGCAATTAATCACAGGGCTTCCCTTGCCAATATTGACGAAATTTTTGACGAAATTGATATTTAACATGGAAAAAAGCAGACAAGAATTTTTATCTTCCCGTGAGGGTTTCGAAAGACATTTTTACATTTTAGAAGAACTTCTACGGAACGGAAGGATGTCGTTTACAGAAGGCAGTATAAAAAGTGTGGAAGGATTGCAAAAAGTCAGAAAATTATCAAATGGACGTATTGATTTTCATACTGTCAATGAAATGGCCAGACTAAGTGCAAACTCAGCAGCAAACTTTGAAAACATGAAATACGAAGAGCACAATGAAAAAAAATAATCTGGGTGGTATGCCCCCGCCTATTAAGCGAATGGAATTTGAACATAACATATTCTTGTCCATTGAAGAAGTTAGGTTTAAACTCGAAAATGATATTAAAGACTATGGACTTTATCAATCTGTGGTTCCCAGTCTAAGGAAGGTTAAAACACTTCCGAATCACCGGATCGATCTCACTACAATCGATGAAAAGATAAGGTTGCATTCCAACATGCAAAAATGGATGGAGTCAGATCGTTTTCAGGAAATTAAAGAGAAGGCTGTAGAAACAACGAATCAAAAGTTTCCTCCAACAACTGAAATTGAATAACTAAAATTTCTGATACAAATATGTCTAAGTATGTTAAATTTGCCATATGGTGATAGGTTTACGATGCATTTCTATCAATAGGAATGTTTAATAACCTTTCTAAATCCTCTATAAAAAAGGTCGACATTTGTTTGGCAGGGCTAAGTAAAAGAACGTTATTAATTACATATGGTATATACGTATAGTAAGGCAAATTGCACTATAAAGTAGCAAGTAAATATCAATTGCTCGACACCCTAACAAATTCAAAATAAATTGACATGGCTAGAAAAGTATATTACAGCAAACCGTTAAAATATTTTTGGCACTATCTTTATGGGCCTCAAAAAAAACTTACACCAAGTTTTACCGATGATCAGATATTCGCTGTACTTCGTCAAAATATTTTAGCGACTCCGACAGGAGCCTTTGAAACTCCCGAGTCGAGAGGTTTGGTCATATCAGGTTTAGAATTATGGAGAGAAGACAATAGAGGAGAGCTTTTGCATATTTTTTTCCTAGATAAACAATTGCGGGACTTTCTCGAGAACACTCCATTATCGGATTTAGAGGGTATTAAAAAATTCCTATACGAAAATGGTCAAAGTAATGATGTCTTACATTTGTATTCAAAAGAACAAAGAAAGCATGTTGTTTATAGGTTTGCACTGCATTTGCCCTATGAATCGGAGGGATATGCCTTTTCTTTAAGCCTCGAGAATGATGGTAGTGTGGAGCTATTCTTTTCACTAGGCGAAAATGGTGGTCGTATGTCGGATAAATTCTACGTAGACACCAATAAGAAAGTTGACAAAATTTCACTAACCATTTTAAAAATGTTTCGGCTTGCGATTAATACAATTGCCTATATGAATTGCTTCCCCGACTGCGTTACTGATGGAGTGCCACACAACCTATTTGAAAGAAGCGAAGATAAGTCGGCGAAAAACTTTACCTTCCAGTTATCTGAAAAGATCAGAGATAATGAAAATTCGCAACTATCAAAAATACCGCATTTTAGAAAAGGGCATTTTAGATTACTTCAATCAGATTATTTTGCCAATAAAAAAGGGCAAATTGTTTTCGTAGCTGAGACAATGGTTAAAGGAAAGGCGAAGACAGTATCTATGTCAACTGAAGCCGATGAATTTAGAAATAATGCCGAGAAAACTAAAAATTAAAATCTGCGTAATTGCAACTGCAAATAAAAGCGGTTTGGAGAGATTGTGAATCTAGTGGTAAGCTCACTCTTGCATTTCTCGAGAAATTTTATCTTATTAGAATCGGTTAAGAAGTTCTCAATCTAACCAAGCTGCGGAATGTTATCACATGTTCCATTTTATATTTTCAAAAAAACGTCAAAATTAGTATCAAATGTTCGATTGTAAACCATGATACTCCCCAAAGCTATTCGCGCTTCCCCAGGTGGATAAGTAGTCACTCTTTTCAGTATGACTGGTATACGTCTGCTTTCTTATGTGTTACATTTTTGAACAAAGCCATAAAATGGATCGTTTTTTACAAATTTTGGATCGTTTTTCGTAACAATCCTTCAAAGATATTGACTTAATTTAGCGCTATAAAATATTTACAATGTGATAATTAGTTATTCATAGATTACATAAATCAGGATATTTTGATAGGCGAATATGTCATTATCCCCAATAAGTTACACGTTATTTTTTTCAGTATGTTGACATATTCCAGCCTTTTTAGGTATCACTTTTGGCGAAATGGAAAAAATGTCTGAAAATGATATAAGTTGGCGGGATTTTAGCAACTGGACTTCAAAAGGGTTGAACTAATTTAGCCCTAACAAAACACTAACAATGTGATTGTTACGCAGCACTTAAGCTATATGGGTTAGGCTTATTTCGTATGCCTTTATCTCATTGTCAGCTATGATTCGTTAAAACCTTAAAAGTGAAAACATGAAAACAGGAGTGTTTTTTTTAAAACACTATAATCAATATAATCTGACGTCTTTATATTTTATATGCATCCATAAGCAAAATATTAGATTTTGAAAATTTTGCTATTCAACGAAAGTCATAGATGGCAGTTGCTGTCCGTTTTTGACATACGATTATCCCGAATTGACAAGAGTTAATTATTTATTTTATACAATTTTACATCACAAATTTTCAATTACATTATAATGAAATTTAACCTACGATATAAGTATATTTTTATAGAAGTAATCTCCTTCCTATATGTAGTGCTATTTGTATATGCGGCGGTAAGTAAATTGCTTGACTTCGAGAACTTCCGCGTACAATTGGGGCAATCCCCTTTATTAAGTGCTTTTGCAGGGGTAATTGCATGGATTGTACCTGCGCTTGAATTATTCATTGCATTGCTTATCGTTTCAAAAAGATGGAGGATTATTGGTCTTTTTGGTGCGCTGGGTCTAATGATTATGTTTACCGCATACATTTTCATTATTTTAAATTACAGTTCATTTGTCCCTTGTTCCTGTGGAGGAATTCTTGAAAAGTTAGGATGGACAGAACATCTTTTTTTAATTTAATTTTCATAATGCTGGCAGCAGCAGGCATCCTGCTATTGGCCGTAGGGGTGCCTAAAGTGCACCTAATTTCAAAGCCTGCTGTACTCGCCAGTGCCTTTTCGTTAACTGTTCTTTTTAGTATTGGTATTGTTGCCTTGCTATTTATGTTATCAGAAGACATCATTCACCATCGAAATAATTTTGTTCGCCGTTTTCCCGGAAATGCTGTAAAAGTTAATGATATCGATCTAAAGTTTAGTTCCTATTATTTTGCCGGAGCTTCAAAAGACAAGATATACCTGGGCAGTCATACTGCGCCATTATTAGTGACAATGCTCGATACAGCCTTACAGAACAAAAGTGAATTTAAGATTCATCCCAATAGGACAGATTTTTTATTTCAGTCTGTCCAAATCCGAGTTTCACCTCCGAATTTTTATCTTATTGACGGATATGTTCCTGTTATTTTTAAAGGAAATATAAACAACTGGAAGGGCTATGTAAAATGGAACGGGTCTACAACTTTTTCCCATTATCAGCTCATGGATTCGCTCACATTGGCATTCCGCTCCAACAGTAATATAAATGGGGAGAGTGTATTGGGGTCTCTTCATTTTGGCAACCAACCCAAAACACGTTTCAATAAAAGCCTGTTACAGAAACAGATTGATGGAATTTTTGATGTCGATGGAACCTTGCATTATGACCAAGACACTCAAAAGCTGGTCTACATTTATCTCTACCGTAATGAGTTTATTGTAGTAGACAGTACGCTTAATTTAATCTATCGTGGCAAGACCATCGACACCATTAGTAAAGCCCAAATTAAAGTAACTACTGTGGCAAGCCAGCAGGAAATGAAATTTTCAGCACCTCCTTTAATTGTCAATAAAACAAGCGCCGTTTGTAAAAATTTATTGTTTGTCAATTCAGCACTGTTAGGGAAGTATGAACCCGCTGAAATGTGGAAGGATGCCAGTGTAATTGATATATACGATCTTAATACCAATTCTTATCAGGGTAGCTTTTACATCTACCATATTAAAAATGAAAAGCTAAAAAATTTCTTTATTCTCAATGACAATTTTTATGGATTTATAGGACCGTATTTGGTTCATTATAAATTAAGCAGGAAACTCACAAACTCGTATCAAAAATAAAACTGAAATCACTCTATGAAAATATACAGCGCTGTGTCAGGGAAAAGATCGAAAACCTGTGAAAGAGTAGATCGCTAACATTAAAATTATAAATCATGAAAACAAATTTTGCAAAACAGGTTTTACCTGTTGCAGTATTTGCTCTTGCGATAGCAGGCGCTTATACAACCCATGCCATGAATGTGCGTTCTAAAGCAGCAGCGCCAATTCGTGGGTACATCAAATTGAACGCTGAAGCAACCTCTTGTGAGGAGCATGATATGTGTTCAACAACCAATAATGGAACCATCTGTAGAGTTGGTTTGCTGCCAACTGGTGCGCAATTATTTGGTAAAAATTCGGCTAACGAATGTAAGGTTCCGGTTTACAAACCTTGATTCCATGGCTCGTAAAAATGGCAATGCAGTTCCTTATGGGAACTGCATTGTTTTTTTATGATTGGCTGTTTTATATTTTTAAAACCATTGTGGCTTTTTTTCTCCTTTTAAATAATAGTCAAACCACTGTTCAATTCTTTGAGTTAAATCTTGCTGATGTTTTTCTTCTATTAGTACATGCTCTTCTCCGGGATAAATCAGCATCGTATTTATCTTGCCAAGACGCCTCAGTGCCAAATAAAACTCAATACTCTGATAATAATGCACATGGTAGTCCTGCTCGCCAGCCCATGACAACAGAGGCGTGTTCACTTTGCCGGCATGATATATTGGAGAATTTTGCAGGTATCCTGTATAGTCTTCATACAAAGATTTGCCTATTCTTAATTGACCGAATTCATAGTGCCAAAAATTAGGCTTTTGCATATCCGATACATACAGATAACCGCTTACATAATCGGTAATGGCTGCGCCTGCCACTGCGGCTTTAAACATATTGGTCTGGGTAATAATGTAATCCGTTTCATACCCACCATAAGAATGACCGGTAAGACCTACTCGAGTACTGTCAATGGATGATTCACTGGCAATGACTTTTCTGGTAGCGGAAACAACACACTCTACTGCCGAAGATCCCGGATTTCCAATTTCATAAACAATATCGGGTAAAAACACGAAATATCCTCTTGAAGTAAAATTGGCAATATTAAATCCTGTTGAGTTGTTTTTGGATGGATTCACATAGTTATACAATTCTTTGGATTGCTTTTCGTACACATGCACCACCATAGGATATTTTGTAGTAGCATTATAATTTGCAGGATAGAATAAAACACCATTTAAAACCGTGCCATTGGAGTTGGTATAAGTTATCAGTTTGGAATTTCCCCAATTGTATTTAAAATGCTGGGGATTGCTTTGAAACAGTACTTTTTCTTTTGAATTTAGGCTTTCTTTTATGAGTAATCTAGGTGGCAAATTAAAGTTTTCCTCAACATAAATGTAAGCCTCACTCTTTGCAGACGTTATAAACTGGCTGGTGTGCATTTTCTTGTCCAATAAAGGCTGTAAACCATTTTCCTTATCCCAAAAACAATATCCTGTATGTTCCAGTGCTTCGGTTTTAATCAGTAATCTGTCATTAGATCCAATTAGTCCTTTATAAGTACCGTCATAATTCATTTTATTGGACTCTTCCTTAGATTGGGAAACAATCCTATAGGTAGTTTTATTTTCGCGTCCCCTAGTCAATCGTAAAGCAGTTGAACCGTCACTGGCAAGGCTCCAGATATCATACTTGTCATAAACAAAAAGTGTCTTATCTCCTTCTATCCATCCAGGATTACCAAAAGGGCTTGCTTCTTCAGGACAGTCTGACTCATTATCTGAAAAAAACACTTCAAGTTCTTTGGTGAGATTCCTGTTCAGCCCCGTCAGTATATCATAAACCCACCAATGGTTATTTTTAAAATAAACCACATACTTTCCCCCGGGAGACACAGAAGTCCACTGGGAATTTCCGGACTGATTTTGAACCACTAATTTCCGATTTCCCGTTTCCAGTTCCGAAATATAAAAATCCAAATTGCCATCATAATTTGCCTGCGGTTCATATTGCTGTGGATTGTAAAGCAAGGCTTGTTTTTGGTCTCCGCTTAACATCAGGTGCGGGAGTTCATTGTTAGTAATACAGCTAAACCTATTCTGCTGGGGCCACCATACTGCTACTTTGGCTATTTTATCCCAGCCGTCAATCTGGACTTTTGATGGATAAATAAATTTATCTGCCGTGCTCCAAATTTGAACCTGAGTAATATCGGGTGGTATAATAGTCTTCTGTAATCCGAAAAATATTCTTTGTCCATCCTTAGCAATCTGTAGATTGGCAAAAGACGAGGAAATAATTTGCATGTCTATTGGAAAATCTTCTTGTAAAGCAGGATTGAAAATGGATAATTCATGTTCCGAAATTTTGTAATAACCGACGCAGATACGAGCTGTTTTATTGTCCAGAGGCTGTTCTAAAAAAGCAACGGAATTACCATTTTCCTGCCAAACGATATCGGAATATTCAACCGCATTGATACTACTGGCTATTACACGTGTTGTCTTATCGCGTAGATTCATGATGGCAATTGTTGTTGCATTCCCGGACATTGTAGTATATACTATTGCACTGGTCTTTTGATTGTACCAGTAGTTACCAATATCATTTAAAATGATAGAATTATCAGTTCCCAAAACTTTTATTAGTAACTGTTTTTTCCCAGCATCACTTTTTTTTAAGATGACTATTTCGTGAGCCTCCGTACTTAAATCATACTTGATTACCTCTTGTAGAGTTTCTTGTTTGGAAGTATGCAAGTTGACAATTTTCAATTCTTCCTTTGAACTCATCATACAAAACCAATTGTCATCGACAAATTCTCCTTTGCCTGCTCCGGGAAAACTAAAGGTTCTTGTTCCTGTAGTGTTTTTAACAAATAAAGTGTCGCTGCCATTTTCATACGAAACAGAAAAGCTGACCCACTTTGCATTTTCAGAGAGTTTCTCAGCTTTAAGATAACTCCATAAGTGGTAATCGGCAGTTGTAAGCTGTTTTTTACGATTGTTTTGCGCAAAACCAAAAAATGAGATCAGCAAAGCGATGAGCACTATATAAAAAACTGGCACTCTCTTTCTGAGAGTACCAGCTTTTCTGTTGTATTTTATGTTATTAGGTCTCATTTTAGTAGCCTGGATTTTGAGGATTTAGATTCGGATTCAGTGCAAGTTCTGATTCAGGCAGTGGCAATAATCTGTCTGTAGTATTCCATCCTACTTTTACAGATGATAATACATCATCTAAACGATTCGTTCTTTTCAGGTCGAAAAAGCGGTGTCCCAATTCTGTGAAAAATTCCACTCTTCTCTCATGTAATATGGCGCTCAGTATATCTTGCTGGCTCACGGCAGTGGTTCCAGCAAGTCCGGCTGTGTTTCTGATTTTATCCAGATCTTCTTTGGCTCCTATAAGGTCACCTTGTTGTGCACGGGCTTCAGAACGAATCAGGTATTGCTCTGCCAAACGAAACACTATGGAATACTCTAATGAACTCGGAGTATTTGATTTCTGTTTGTACTTATTGGCATGATGCCAAGTGTCTGTTCCGTTTGTAATGGCATGAGTCCAATGATCCTTTCGCTGGTCACCCGATTCAAATTCGCTTATAAGTTCAGCACTTAAAGCAACAAGTGACGGCGGTGGTGCCGTAAAGATGAATGTTTCGCCTTCGCGAGTATTCTGCCCACCCGCTCTAGGCATAAATTGCCAAATCGTTGTGGTACTTTCTCTGAGAAATATAGCGTCCAGATTGGTCTCCCAAGTGTACATCCCGGTGTTGTTTAGGGTATAAGAAGCCGCATTTGCTGCTTCTGCCCACATACCTTTGTAAAGATAAACCCTTGCCAATAGTGCCATCGCTACGGATTTATTAGGACGCACCCTGTCACTGGAAATATAATCTTCCGGTAATAATGAAACGGCCAGTTCCAGATCACTTATGATATGGGAATACAGCTCAGCAGAAGGCATTCTGTGCGCCACTTTATTTTGCTGATAGTCTGTTGTTGTGATATAAGGAACATCTCCATAGAGATTAAGAAGATAAAAATGCAACAGTGATCGTACAAACAAAGCCTCTCCTGTAAGCTGGTTTTTATCTACAGTATTGAGCGCCGTAGAAGCATTCGCTCCTTCAATAATGGCATTGGCAGCATAAATTTGGTTGTAACTGCTGCTCCACCAGTTAAAGACCTCCGAATTGGAAGCAAGTAGCGTATTGTTGTAAAAGTTTCGGGTTGTGCCCGAAATATCACCGTAATAGACAAGCTCATCTGCATAGTTTCCCATTTGATTGGAGATTCCTGCGACACTCCCGCTTAAAATACCATCGTCGCGCATTTTGGCATAAATGCTTACCATCGCTGCATTGGCAGTAGCCCTGTCCTGAAAAACGGCGCTTGCTGTTAGTTGTGAGGACGGAAGGTCAACCTCAACAAAATTATCACAGCCACCCAGAAGTACCATACAGGACACAAGTAATCCTATTAGAAGCCTGTGGTTTACTATTTTGATTTTATAGTTTTGGATAAAACGTAAAAATGATTTCTTTTTCATAATGTTTGAATTAAGAAGTTAAAAAGTAAGCTGAAGCCCGGTTGTAAATACCCTTAGTGGAGGAAGGCTTGTCGTGAATCTGGATTCGGGGTCAGCACCCTTATAGGAAGTAATCGTGAAAAGATTTTGTCCCTGAAATACCAATCGGCATTTTACTCCTTTGAGCCACTGCTCAGGGATCGTATAAGACAATGACAAATTCTTGAGTCTTATGTAAGATGCATCCGTTATCATGGCATCACTGGCATAAAACTTGTAAAATGCATCCATAGCTTCACTATTTACCCCTGTGGTGTACTGCTGATAGGTGGCCGTATCTCCGGGGTTTTGCCAGTGGTTCATGACCTGCACAGGCTGATTGGCCATGGCTCCGGGTAGTCCAGTACTATATGATCCGTTATAGTTCAGCTGATTGACAAACTGAAAAAGAAAATCCAATTGCCAGTTTTTGTAGGTAATGGTATTTTGAAACCCACCGAAATATTTTGGATTCAAATCACGGATAGCCTGCTTATCCTGTGGCGATGTAATTAAACCGTCTGCATTGAAATCCTCAAACTGGTAAATTCCTGTTGTGGGATCTATTCCGGTGTAGTGGTATAATTTCTTAATATTTAAAGGCTGGCCAATTACATATTGATTCTCATAAGTCGATCCTTTCAGATCAGGAAAAGACAACAGTTTATTGTGGGCGATTGTCAAATTAAAACTGCTTGTCCAGTTAAAAGATTCTTTTTGAAAGTTTACTGTTCTAAGGGTAAGTTCAAGCCCTCTATTTTGAACTGTAGCATCTAAATTTGCCTGTATCGAATTAAATCCGGTCGTCGCAGGAAGAGGAATTCCCACCAATTGGTTTGAAGAGCGATTGCTGTACCAGCCCGCCGTTAGAAATATACGGTCTTTTAAAAAACCTGTTTCCAATGCCAATTCGAATTTTTTATTGGTTTCCCAACCAAAATTGGGATTAAACAAACGTGTCGGTTCCAGACCATTTATACCTCCATAGTTGTTTCCCGATGAGCCATAAGTGTCTAAAAACTGGTAGTCGCCAATCTGATCATTTCCGGTGGTACCATAACTGGCTCTTAATTTTCCAAAACTTAAGATGCCAAGATTCTCTTTTATAAATGTTTCATTTGAAAACAGCCATGCACCTCCGATCGCCCCGAATGTCGCGAACTGTCTTCCGGGACCAAATCTGCTTGAACCGTCCCTACGTCCGGTAAGATTTATGATGTACCGCTCATTCCAGGAAAGATTAACCCTCCCGAAAAAAGCCTGATATTTATAGACGGATTCACTATCTACCAAGTCAAATACATGAAAAGCTGAGGAAAGATTATAAATCAGGCTGTTGCTGCTAAATCCGTCCGCTTCCTGTACCAATTGGTTCGCAGTCTGTTGCTGAAATGTACTCCCAAGAAGGATTTCGGTTTTTCCTTTGCCAAATTTTTTCGACCATGATATCTGAGGTTCCATAATCCATGATTTTCTGGTAGTGTTATTGACATAAATGGAGGAGTATTCACTGCCTAATCCATAAGCAGGATCATACATGGTGGAGGGCTGAGTTCGACTGTCATCAAAACGCGTATCGGTAAAACCAAAGCTTGCTTTAGCAATTAAATTGGGAAGGATATTATAAGATAAAAGGCTATTGGCAAAAAGGTCATTGGATCTTGAAATGTATTTCCCTTCGAAATTACTCATGGGATTATTCCATGTACTGTTTTCCCAGTTTAAATGGCCATTTTCATCATATAATGCAGGAGCATTGGGTGGTAGGAGAATAACTTGTTGGGTTATATCAATCCCTGGCTGGTTATTTTCTTGTGCCGTGTAGCCCATAGAAAAATTGATATGGAATTTTTTATTTTCAGATTCATGGTTCAGATTTGCATGCAGGTTGCCTTTGCGGTAATTGTAGTTGCCGGGAAAAACCGTAGTTTCCTTATGAAAATTGCCATTGATAAGAAATTGCGTCTGGGAAGAACCTCCTGATACCGATGCCTGAACGTCATTAATTTCTGAAGTTCCTCCTATGAGTACTTCTTGCCAATCAGTATAGCGGTTCTGATCCCATGTTCCATTGACATCATAATCGGTTGGACCATAAGGAATGCCTTCATTGACAAAAGCTTCCCTGCGCATTTGCAGATACTGGTGTGTATTCATTAGTTTCATAAGGCGTGTCACTGATCCAAATCCACCCGATATATTTGCAGTAAATCTTGTTTTACCCTCTTTGCCTTTTTTGGTGGTTATAAGTACCACTCCGTTAGCCCCCCTTGAGCCATAAATAGCGGTTGCATCGGCATCTTTAAGAACTTCAATGCTTTCTATATCTGTTGGATTGATACTGCTTAACGGATTTGTCGGTCCGGGGAGTACAATCCCTGTCAGGTCAGAACCTACAGCGTCCGAGGAGTAAGGAACCCCATCAATGATATATAACGGTCTGTTCCCATCAGAGCGCAAACTGTTCTGTCCCCTAATTTGTATATCGAAACCGCCCCCGGCAACACCTGTGTTTTGAGTAATATTAACACCCGCCATTCGTCCCTGCATAGCTGCAAGCACATTGGTGACAGGCTGTTTTTCGATATCCTTTGAACTGATTTTTGAAATGCTTCCGGTGCGCTCATTGTTCTTTACAGAGTAGTAACCTGCATTGATCTTGACTTCCAGTAAGGAGGTCGCATCTTCCCACATTTGCACATTAATTATTTTGCGATCCCCAACAATAATTGTGACTGTCTTAAAACCAAGGTAAGTAAAAATAAGGGTGTCATTATGAGATACATTTATGGCAAATTTGCCATCGAAATCTGAAAAGACCGTTTTTTGTTGGCCTTTGACTGTAATGCTGACCCCGGGAAGGGGATTTGTACCATCAGTAATGGTACCCGTGACTTGAGATTGTTGTTGTGAAACGGAAAACTGTAAAGTATTCCGTGCTAAGGCTGGCGTGCAAAAGAGGTAAAACCCGAAAATAAACGGATACCAAAGTGCCGCCAACCCTTTATTTAATGAAAAAGTTTTCATAATATTGGGTTAGTTTAATGAAGCGTTAGTTTTATTAATTCTGGTCCTCTATGCTAGTTTGACGACATGAGATAGAGGGCCTTTTTTTGTTTGGTATCCATTTGGAAGCATGTGGAAACCGTAACTGATTTTGCCTTTTTTAAAGCCTACAGCTGAACAATGACTAACTCAAAATGAAAATAAGACAGCGCAGGCTAAATAATAGGGTTTTGATTTTTTTTTAATTCATAGGCATGCAGGTTTATTAGTTAAACAATATCTGATTGCGAGACTGTCGAATAATGAAGTACGCTAAGAATAAAAAACTGAGAAAAATTAGGAATAGAGCAAAAAAATAGGCGCGGAACTCAGCTTATTGCTCTTGAGGTACTGGTATACCCATGCAACAATAAGTGAGCCCACGCCATAAAGCGTGAGCATCTTACTTATCATCTCGTTGCAAAAATTACCAGTTTTCAAGAGCGAGATTCAAAGCGAATGCTTCAAATATTTTATATGAAGAATCGCAAAAATACATTACAAATTGTAATGATAAAACAAATATAGTAAAAATATGTTTCGTGGGTGACTTCGCCTACATTATTTTTTATAAATCATCAGAAATTGCTGTATTAAATATTTATAATGAGTAACAGTATAATAAAAGCAGAATTTCAGAAATCATTTGGAAAACAAATAGAAAAGTTGCGATTAAGGCAAAATTTGAGCTATAGACAATTGGCCCAACGGTGTGATCTTGATCATAGCACAATAAGTAAAATTGAGAAGGGTGAAGTAAATATCCAGTTGTCTTCAATTGTTCAATTATCTAAAGGTTTAAAAGTATCGCCAAAGGACTTATTTAACTTTGATTTTGATTTAGATAAAGAATAGTTCCACCAGATATATTCAAGTACCATAAAAA
>NZ_AMYW01000014.1:0-309 GCF_000335775.1 Flavobacterium sp. WG21 | reverse complement strand
TTATATATATATATATATATATATATATATATATATATATATATATATATATATATATATATATATATATATATATATATATATATATATATATATATATATATATATATATATATATATATATATATATATATATATATATATATATATATATATATATATATATATATATATATATATATATATATATATATATATATATATATATATATATATATATATATATATATATATATATATATATATATATATATATATATATATATATATATATATATATATATATATATATATATATATATATATATA
>NZ_AMYW01000013.1:0-112722 GCF_000335775.1 Flavobacterium sp. WG21 | reverse complement strand
CAGTGAACGTTTATCGCTGTTGCGGGTGCAAAAGTAGTCACTTTATCCGCTTTTACAAGCTTTTTTTAAACTTATTTTTAATCTTTTTCAAAACTTTATCTTAACACCCTGATAACTCTTCTTTTACGTTTTGTTCTGTTTTTAGTTTTGAAAGATTTTTCTTCGTTCAAATAAAACTCTTAGATACAAAGCCCCATTTTTACTGGCTTCTTTTAATCTCGCAAAGACGCAAAGGCGCGAAGTTTTTGTTTTTCTTGTCTTATTTCTTTTGAAAACCCATACCCTAGCCCCGATAGTAGTGGAAATCCTTTTGCTTTTTTCTTTAAAAAGCAAAAGATTGCAGCGGATAGCGGGATAAAGCTTCGACTTCGCTCAGCTGGACAGAAACTAATCTTAATATTCAGCTGGACAGAATCACTCCTTATATATAGTATAGAACCTCAAATACCAAGCTTCGACTTCGCTCAGATGGACAGAAACTACTTTTCTTGCATTTTCGCTCAGCTGGACAGAAGCACTCCTTATATGTAGGTAGTAAAAAAAACAAACCCGACAGGTTTTGAAAACCTGTCGGGTTGTAAATATATAAGTACAATAAAAAAATCTACTATTATATATATGTAGTTATTTATTTAGGCTATCGATTACTTCTTTTGTAATTTGAATACTTTTAAGCTTAGCCTGACGATCGAATATTGGACTGGTTACCATTAACTCGTCGATCTGTGCATAATTGATAAACTTTTTAAGATCTGCCTCCAGCTGTATTTTATCTCCGGTAAAAGTACAGGCTGTCATTTGATTCACATGGAAGCGTTCTTCTTCACTCATAATATCATCAAGGGAATCTACAGGTGGTTGTAATCCTTTGCGGTCGTTTCGGATTAAATTTAAAAACATCTGATAGAGACTTGTAGACAATCTTTCCGCTTCTTCGTTGGTATCTGCGGCAACTATATTGACACACGCCATGGTTTTAGGCTTATCCAATGTATCTGATGCCTGAAAATTTTCACGATAGAATTCAAACGCCTGTATCATTTGTCGCGGTGCAAAATGTCCTGCAAATGCATAAGGCAATCCATAAGCAGCAGCAAGGGCAGCACTATCCATACTTGAACCTAAAATCCAGATAGGAACATTTGTTCCTTCGGCCGGGAATGCTCGTACTTTTGCTGTTGCATTTTCTTCCGAGAAGTAATCCTGAAGTTTGGTTACGTTTTGCGGAAACCGCTGTGCCTGTTCAAAGAAATCTTTTCGAATAGCTTCAGCCGTTGGTTGATCTGTACCGGGCGCTCTTCCTAAACCTAAATCGATTCTGCCCGGATAAAGTATTTCCAAGGTTCCGAATTGCTCTGCTACTATTAAAGGAGAATGATTGGGCAGCATGATTCCGCCGGAACCTACGCGAATATTTTGAGTCTGACTGGCAATATAACCAATTAACACCACCGTAGCCGAACTGGCAACATGTGCCATATTGTGATGTTCTGCAAGCCAAAATCGCTTGTATCCTAAATTATCTGCTAGTTGCGCTATTTCTTTTGTTTTTTGAAATGTTTCTTTGGCATTGCTATCCTGAGTGATGATAGCGAGCTCTAATAATGAGACTGAAATTGGGTTTTTCATATAAAAAAATGCTAGAATACAAAACTACTTCATTTACATGGATACCTTTTGCTTTCTGTTGTTAATAGATTTATAATATTTCTTTCGTAAGAACAGAACACTATAATAAATACAATTTTCAATAATCTCTTAGCATAATTGCTTTTAACTAATAGAGACATCGATTCTATATCTATAAAAATATTTCACTTCATTCAGGAACATCACAAAAAATTTATATTTCGCTCCTCTGGAGCTTTTTTGATACCTGAAAATTACATTTCCCAGAAACATTTTACTCCGCTGGAGCAATTTCAGAAAAAACAGGAAGCTTTACTTTTTAAACCTGAATTCATCCCTCCTTTTTTTCTTCAAATTTATCCCACAATACGTAAGTCAAAAGATTTAAAGAGTAAATTTGTATCTCGAAATTAACTCCCCGCTTTAACAATATCCCCAAATGACACATAAAATTTTAATTATAGACGACGAAGAAAAACTAAGAAGTCTGCTCGCACGCATTATTAAATCGGAAGGATTTGAAGTTATTGAGGCCAAAGATTTGAAATCGGGTTTTAAAAAACTCGAACAAACTGATATTGATGTCGTTTTATGTGATGTAAAATTGCCTGACGGAAATGGCGTTGACTTTTTGCAGAATATAAAAACCAGCTTCCCTTTAATTGAAGTGATTTTACTTACCGCTTTCGGGAATATTCCGGATGGCGTTCAGGCTATGAAAAATGGTGCTTTCGACTATATTGTAAAGGGTGACGATAATGATAAAATTATTCCACTACTCTATAAAGCTGTCGAAAAAGTGCATTTGCAAAAAAAGGTAAAACAGCTTGAAAAACGCATCGGGGATAAATACTCTTTCAGTACCATCATCGGAAAATCAAAAGGGATTGAACAGGTGATCGATTTAGCCAAAAAAGTAGCTAA
Source organism: Flavobacterium sp. WG21 (assembly GCF_000335775.1). Taxonomy (NCBI): domain Bacteria; kingdom Pseudomonadati; phylum Bacteroidota; class Flavobacteriia; order Flavobacteriales; family Flavobacteriaceae; genus Flavobacterium; species Flavobacterium sp. WG21. The sequence continues at coordinate 110,169 of NZ_AMYW01000013.1, read as the reverse complement.
AACGGACTCGACTGTTTTACTAACCGGAGAAACCGGCACCGGAAAAGAGGTTTTTGCACAAGCTATTCACGAAAACAGTAATCGTACAGGTAAATCTTTTGTCGCTTTAAACTGCAGTACTTTCAGCAAAGAAATTCTCGAAAGTGAGCTCTTCGGACATAAACAAGGTGCTTTTACGGGAGCTTTAAAAGATAAAAAAGGTTTTATTGAAGAGGCCAATGGCGGTACCTTATTTCTGGATGAGATTGGGGAAATGCCTATTGAACTGCAGGCCAAATTATTGCGTGTTTTAGAAACCAGCGAGTACATTCCGCTTGGAGATACCACTCCAAAGAAATCAAATTTCAGACTGATTGCCGCAACAAACAGAGATTTAAAAGCAGAAAGCGAAGAACATCGTTTTCGTTCGGATTTGTATTTCCGTCTAAACATTTTTGAGATTACACTTCCGCCTTTACGTGAAAGAATAAAAGATATTGCGCTTTTAACACATACTTTTGTCAAACAATTCTCTGAGAAAACGAATAAAAAGACATTACAAATAAGTGATGATTTTATCCAAAAATTAGAACATTATTCCTGGCCGGGAAATATTCGTGAACTTAAGAACATTATCGAAAGGTCGGTTATTTTAAGCAGTGACGATACGCTGACCTCAGCTGTTTTACCATACGAAATGCAACAGGAAACAGAGAAAAACACTAAGCAAATGTCGGCCTTTTCGATGCAGAGTATTGAAAAACTACACATTCAGAAGGTATTAAATTATACCAAAGGAAATAAAGCCGAAACCGCCCGTTTACTCGAAATTGGCATTGCAACTTTGTACCGAAAATTAGACGAGTATGGGATCCAGTAGTAATGTGATAATGTGAAATGCGATTTGTGAAATTCTGACCTTTTACTCTTTAAATATCCTATTTTACCTTTTACACCTCACTTTTTACTTTTCACGCTTCACAAGCAACTTAAAATTTCCTTATCATTTCAATAAAAGCTTATCATTTTGATAGGCTTTTTTTATGCCTCATTTTTGGCACAAACCCGTAATTCGTTTATCAGCAACGCCTTACCTATTCCTTTACAATTTAGGTCTGACTTTTGGCATAAGAGGGAAGAACACAAAAATTCATTCTGATGAAAAATCAAGTCACTTCAATCTACAAACAAGCAGAACGCTTTGCTGAGATAACTAAAAAATCAATTATATCCGGCAATATTGTTCGGGCAAAAAAATGTCTGGCTCTTGCTGAACGCCTATTCATCAACGGAAGTATAGAAACTAAGAACGCTATTTCAAATGTATATGTTTTCTCTGTTTCTTCTTTTATGGAAATGCGTCACTGCAATATCTCACATCTTTTTCCACAAACGCTTAGAGCAGAATATATCAGACAAATTAATACTTCAGGAGTCTGATTTCGGCAAAATGCAAAAAATAAGATGTGAACTGTAAAATGAAATCATACTTGCAACTAACATCTCACAAATAACAAATCTAATAATCCAATAATCTATGTTAATCACCTTTCTTTTACTTGCACTGGGAGCCCTGCTCTTTGGCATCTGTTTCAAATCTGTTGAATTTTTTGAAAAAATCTAAATCATGACAGCACTATTTATTATTTCGATCGCCGTTTTTGGCTATTTGGTTTACGTATTAATCAAACCCGAAAAATTCTAAAAAAATGAAAAAGTCACAATCCAAAAAAATATTTCTGGTATCTGTTTACATGGCTTGGACATTAGCCTTTATCATACTTATCATGTATTTGTAAAAGCTTAAACTTTATTTAATTTCTAACAAACAAAATATGAATACAGAGTTACTAGGTGTCATTGGTATTTTTATCATCACGATAGTTTTAGCCATTCCAATAGGAAAATATATTGCTAAAGTTTATTTAGGTGACAAAACACTTTTTGACCCAATTTTCAATCCAATTGAAAAAATTATCTTTAAAATCAGTGGTATCAATTCCACTGAAGAAATGAACTGGAAACAACACTTAAAAGCTCTTTTAGGTATTAACATGATTTGGTTCTTTCTTTGCTTCTTTATTTTATTGTTCCAGGGATCATTGTTTTTAAATCCCGATAACAACCCGTCTATGAGTCCGGATCTGGCTTTTAATACTGCCATTTCATTTGTTGTCAATTGTAATTTACAGCATTATTCAGGAGAGAGCGGTGTTTCTTATCTGTCACAAATGTTCCTAATGTTTCTTCAATTTGTCTCTGCGGGTGTAGGACTGGCCGCAGCTGCAATGGTTTTCACTGCAATGAAGGAAAGAACAACTGAAAAACTGGGTAACTTTTACAATTATTTCATCAAAAGCTGTACACGTATTTTATTACCTCTTTCGGCTATTGTAGCAGTTGCTCTATTGTTTAGCGGAACTCCTATGACGTTTGAAGGAAAAGATGCTATTACAACTTTACAAGGTGATAAGGTAGAAGTTTCCCGCGGACCTGCTGCTGCCTTTATTGCTATTAAACATATTGGTACAAACGGTGGTGGTTTTTTTGGAGCCAATTCATCACATCCGCTGGAAAACCCAACCTATTTTAGTAATGCGGTTGAATTATGGGCACAATTGATTGTTCCGTTTGCCATGATTTTCGCTTTAGGTTTTTATCTGAAAAAAAGAAAATTATCTTATGTTATTTTTGGCGTTATGACGGTTGGATTCCTCTTGCTTGTTATCCCCACGGTAATAAGCGAGATGAACGGAAATCCAGCTATTGAGAAAATGGGAATTGCTCAGACAACCGGAGCAATGGAAGGAAAAGAGGTTCGTTTAGGACCTGCCATTTCAGGCTTCTGGAGTATTGCTACAACGGTAATTTCTACAGGTTCTGTAAATAGCATGCACGACAGTTCAATGCCGGTTTCAGGAGCTATGGAATTGCTTGCCATGATGGTAAATGCCTTCTACGGTGGTTGTGGTGTTGGTATTCTGAACTTCTATATCTTCATTATTCTTGCTGTATTTATTTCAGGATTGATGGTAGGACGAACACCTGAATTTTTAGGAAAGAAAATCGAAGCCCGTGAAGTTAAGATTGCCGCTTTTATTGCTATCCTTCACCCACTATTGATCTTATCCGGAACTGCTTTAGCTTCTTATTTTGCGGCAAACGATACGGCAATGGGATGGTGGTTTAGCGGAAACGCAACAGGCTGGCTTAACAATCCCGGAAATCACGGATTCTCAGAAATGTTATACGAGTATACTTCAAGTGCAGCCAACAATGGCTCAGGCTTTGAAGGTTTAGGAGATAATAATCCGTTTTGGAATATCACTACAGGAATTGTTTTATTGTTAAGCCGTTTTATTCCAATCGTTGGACCATTGGCTATCGCAGGTTTACTGGCAGGTAAAAAATACATCCCGGAAAGTGCAGGAACTTTAAAAACGGATACTACAATTTTTGGAATAATGGTTTTTGCCGTAATCGCAATTATCGCTGCTTTATCATTCTTCCCGGCGTTGGCTCTAGGTCCATTAGCAGAATACTTTACAATGTAAAAAATGTGAAATATGAGGTGTAAAATGAAATCGTATTCACAATTAACATTTTACATCTTACATCTCACAAATAACATTTCACAAATAACATTTTACACAAAGAAAAATGACTCATAATAAATCCACATCATTGTTTGAAAGCAAACAGGTAAAAGAAGCCTTGGTGCAGTCTTTTGTAAAGCTTAATCCAAAATTGATGATCAAAAATCCGGTAATGTTTACCGTAGAAATAGGAACTGCCATTATGTTTGCTGTTTGTGTTTCCATTTTAATGGGAGCTGCAGATCAGGGTAGTTTCATTTACAACTTAATTGTATTTTTAATTTTACTGGCCACTTTATTGTTTGCCAATTTTGCTGAAGCTATTGCTGAAGCCAGAGGAAAAGCACAAGCCGACAGTTTAAGAAAAACACGTGAAGAAACTCCGGCCCGACAAATTTTACCTAATGGAGAAATCAAAAACATCAGTTCTTCTGAATTGAAAAAAGGAGACATCTTCATTTGCGAAGCGGGTGATTTAATTGCCACTGACGGTGAAATTATCGAAGGATTGGCTACTATAGACGAAAGTGCCATTACAGGAGAAAGTGCCCCTGTAATTAGAGAAGCCGGTGGTGATAAATCCTCTGTAACCGGTGGAACAAAAGTATTATCAGACAAAATAAAAGTAATTGTAACGTCTGAACCCGGCGAAAGCTTTTTGGACAAAATGATTGCTCTGGTAGAAGGTGCAAGCCGTCAGAAAACACCAAATGAAATTGCTTTGACGATTTTACTGGCTGCCTTTACTTTGATCTTCGTAATTGTTTGTGTGACTTTAAAACCATTCGCAGATTATGCAAATGCACCTATCACAATTGCTGCTTTCATCTCTTTATTTGTCTGTTTAATTCCAACTACAATTGGTGGTTTGCTTTCAGCTATTGGTATCGCGGGTATGGACAGAGCGTTGCGTGCTAACGTTATTACAAAATCAGGAAAAGCAGTTGAAACTGCCGGAGATATTGACGTTTTACTTTTGGATAAAACCGGAACCATCACCATAGGAAACAGAAAAGCAACGAATTTTTATCCTGCGAAAGGTGTTTCAGAAGAAGATTTTATAAAATCTGCCGTGCTAAGTTCATTGGCAGATGACACTCCGGAAGGAAAAAGTATCGTGGAATTGGCTGGAGCCGAACTTGCCAATAAATTATCTATTGAAGGTGCTACTTTAATTAAGTTTACCGCAGAAACCAGAACTTCCGGAGTTGTTTTAAAAGACGGTACCAATATTAGAAAAGGAGCTCAGGATGCTGCAAAAAACATTGCACTTCAGGCCGGAAACTCTTTCCCGGAAGATATTGCTCAAAAAGTAATTGATATTTCTTCTAAAGGAGGAACACCACTGGTAGTTATTAAAGACAATCAGGTTCAAGGGGTTATCGAATTACAGGATATTATTAAAACGGGAATGAAAGAACGTTTTGACCGTTTGAGAAAAATGGGAGTTAAAACGGTAATGGTAACCGGAGATAATCCGCTTACTGCGAAGTTTATTGCCGAGGCTGCCGGTGTTGATGATTTTATCGCCGAAGCAAAACCTGAGGATAAAATGAACTACATTAAAAACGAACAAAATCTGGGTAAACTGGTAGCCATGATGGGTGACGGAACCAACGATGCTCCTGCTCTTGCACAAGCTAACGTGGGTGTTGCCATGAACAGCGGAACACAGGCCGCTAAAGAAGCCGGAAACATGGTGGATCTTGACAATGATCCAACGAAATTAATCGAGATCATCGAAATTGGAAAACAGCTATTAATGACTCGAGGAACTTTAACCACTTTCTCCATTGCCAATGACGTAGCGAAATATTTTGCTATTGTTCCTGCTCTTTTCATCACGGCAATCCCGGCATTGGAAGGTTTAAATATCATGCGTCTGCACAGTCCGGAAAGTGCTATTTTATCGGCCGTAATTTTTAATGCTATCATTATTCCAATATTGATTCCATTAGCCTTAAGAGGTGTTGATTATAAACCAATCGGAGCAAGTGCGATCTTAAAAAGAAACTTATTGATCTATGGTTTAGGCGGTTTGCTTGTGCCTTTTATCGGAATTAAGTTAATTGATATAGTTGTTGCTCTATTTATGTAAACATGAAGTTACTAAGAAACTAAGCTGCTAAGATTCTGAGTTTTTTCCTTAGCATCTTAGAGACTTAGCGTCTCAGAAACTTAAAAAATAAAAAAATGAAAAATATACTTTCACTATTAAAACTTACACTGATCACCGTAATTCTATTTGCCGTTATTTATCCTCTGGCAATCTACGGAATCGCTCAATTTGCTCCAAATCAAGGAAAAGGAGAAACCATTTCGGTTAACGGAAAAGTGGTAGGGTACCAAAAAATTGGTCAGAAATTCGATAAATCCAATTATTTCTGGGGAAGACCTTCGGCTGTAGATTATAATGCCGCCGGAAGTGCCGGAAGCAATAAAGGACCAAGCAATGCGGAATATCTTGCTTTGGTTCAAAAAAGAGTGGATACATTTTTAATCGTTCATCCATATTTGAAAAAATCTGAGATTCCTGCAGATATGGTTACAGCTTCAGGAAGCGGTTTAGATCCGAATGTTTCACCACAAGGTGCTTTGATTCAGGTAAAACGTATTGCCAAAGAAAGAAAATTAGACGAAGCTAAAGTGAAAGCTTTGGTAGCATCTAAAATCAATACCGCTGTTGTAGGACCATCAACGGTTAATGTTCTGGAACTTAACATTGCTCTTGATCAATTGAAATAAAGGTACTGAGATACTAAGGTTCTAAGGTTTTTCTTCGAACAGTTTTTGGAAACCTGTTAGGATATAAAATCGATTATAATACCCCCCCTTTTTGCCCCAAATACCCTAGCCCCGATAGAAACGGAAATCCTTTTGTGTCCGCGGCGGCGGACACAAAAGATTGCAGTGGATAGCGGGATTAGCTCCTAAAAAAAATCTACTAAATAAATAATTGAATACCACAGAAATGAAAAAAACAATACTTACTGCTTTAATCGCTTTTGGTTTTAGCAATTTACACGCTCAGGAAGAATCTAAAAGTCCGTTTACATTTTCAGGATATGTAGACGTTTATTACAGCTATGATTTCGCAAAACCGGATAATCATACTCGTCCGGGATTTATTTACAACTACAATAGAAGTAATGAAATGAATATCAATTTAGGATTAGCAAAAGTGAACTACAGCAAAGGCAATGTTCGTGGGAATTTTGCCCTGATGGCCGGGACTTACGCCGAGTACAACCTGGCTGCCGAACAGGGTTTGTTAAAAAATGTATATGAAGCAAATGTGGGGGTGAAGATTTCCTCTTCTCATAACTTATGGGTCGATGCGGGAATCATGCCTTCGCATCTTGGTTTTGAAAGTGCTATCGGAAAAGATTGTCAAAATCTAACCAGAAGTATTCTGGCTGAAAACTCTCCTTATTATGAAACTGGAGTTAAAATTGGCTACACTTCGGAGTCCGGAGAATGGTATTTAGCCGGTATGTATTTAAACGGCTGGCAGCGTATCCAAAAAGTAGAAGGCAATCAAACTCCGGCTTTTGGAACTCAGGTTACCTACAAACCAACAGACAAAGTGGTTTTAAACTGGAGCACTTATGTTGGAAATGAACAACCGGATATCGACAAAAAATGGCGTTACTTTAATAATTTCTACGGACAATTTAAAGTAACGGATAAAACAAATATTACAGCTGGTTTTGATATTGGAACACAACAGTCGGCTAAAAACAGTAACAAATACGACACCTGGTTTTCTCCGATTTTGATTGTCCAATACAAACCTACTGATAAAATTCAGCTGGCAGCCCGTGGCGAATATTACAGTGATGAAAAAGGAGTAATTATTGCCACAGAAACTCCAAATGGTTTTAAAACTTACGGATTTTCAGCTAACTTTGATTACTTAGTGACTGATAATGTAATGTTTAGATTAGAAGCAAGAAATCTTTCCAGTAAAGATGAAATATTTACAAAAAACAATCTCCCAACGAATACGAACGCGTTTGTAACGACTTCGCTGGCGATTTCTTTTTAGCTTTAGGCTATAGGCTTTAAGCAGTAAGCTTTCGTGCTACTGCTTATTGCCTACTGCTTATTGCTTAAAGCAAAAAATATGGAAAAAGAAAATAATGCACAGCACTTTCTCGATTTAATTCAGAAATCACGAAAGGGAAAATTCAAAATCTACATCGGAATGAGTGCCGGTGTGGGTAAAACCTATCGGATGCTGCAGGAAGCACATTCACTCTTAAGAAATGGAATTGATGTAAAAATTGGTTACATCGAAACGCATATGCGAAAAGAAACGCATGAGCTTTTATCTGGTTTGCCTGTGATTCCACGGCGAACCATTTTCTATAAAGGGAAAGAGCTGGAAGAACTGGATGTACAGGCGATTATCAACCTTAGACCCGAAGTTGTAATTGTCGATGAACTCGCACACACCAACGTTGAAGGAAGCAAAAATGAAAAACGCTGGCAGGATGTTTTGGAAATTCTGGAAGCCGGAATCAATGTGATATCGGCAGTAAATATTCAACATATTGAAAGTTTAAATGAAGACGTTAAACGCATCACAAGCATTGATGTTCAGGAACGTATTCCAGACAATGTTTTACGATTGGCCGACGAAGTTGTAAACATCGATTTAACCTCTGAAGATTTGATTGCCCGTCTGAAAGAAGGAAAAATTTATACGGCAGATAAAATTCAGACCGCTTTGGCTAATTTTTTCAAATCGGAACAAATTTTACAACTGCGCGAATTGGCTTTGAAAGAAGTAGCCAGTCAGGTAGTGCGAAAAGTAGAGAACGAAGTACCTCAACTGCATGCTTTAAGGCATGAAAAATTACTGGCCTGTATTAGCAGCAACGATAAAACAGCCAAAATTGTAATCAGAAAAGCGGCACGTCTGGCTAGTTATTACAACGGATCCTGGTATGTTTTGTATGTAGAAACTCCCAAAGAAAGCAGCACCAAAATTGCGTTAGACAAACAACGGCATTTGATTAATAATTTTAAACTGGCTGTTCAGCTGGGTGCCGAAGTTATTAAAACAGAGAACCAAAATATTGCCGACGCCATTTTAATGACTGTTGAAGAAAAACATATTACAACGGTTTGTATTGGAAAACCACATTTAAATTTATTTAAAGTAATTTTGTCTACAACCATTTTCAGACGTTTGTTAAATAGTCTGTCTTTATCAAATGTGGATCTTGTTATATTATCGTGAAATGTTTTATGTAAAATGTGAGATGTGAGATGTTTTTGTGAAATACATTTTACATTTCACAACTACCTTTTTACTAGAAAAAATAAAATATGAGAATTAAAACCAAATTGAATCTGGGAGTCGGATTGTTATTTTTAATGATTATTATACTCTCATTAGTGAGCGGATATGCTGTGTTTTTGATAAAAGCAGATACTGAAAATATTCTGAAAGCAAATTACAATACGCTGGAATATTCCAGAAATATGATTTTGTCACTAGATGAAATCAAAGTGAATAGTGATAGTACGATTCATACTTTTAAGGAATATCTGGAGAAACAAACCCGCAATGTTACAGAACCCGGAGAAAAAGAAGCCACTGCTAAACTGGAAAATGACTTTGCCCTTTTAGAAAAAAACGGTTCTAACGAAACGGTGAAGGCGCAAATCAGACAGGATATTTTTTCGATTATGAAACTCAATCTGGATGCCATCAAACAAAAAAGCGATATTGCCAAACATACCGCCGAAAATGCTAATTTATGGATTGCCATTGTGGGAACGCTCTGCTTTTTAATCGCCTTCAATTTACTGGTAAATCTGCCCAATAATATTGCCAATCCAATTAAAGAATTAACGCAGAGTATTAAAGAAATTGCCAATAAAAATTATTCCGAACGGGTGCATTTTACCAATCACAACGAATACGGTGATCTGGCAAAATCCTTTAATACCATGGCGCAAAAACTCCAGGAATACAACAATAGTAGTTTGTACAAATTATTCTTCGAGAAAAAACGACTGGAAACCCTCATCAATAACATGCACGATCCCATTATTGGCTTAGACCATGAAGGTGTTATTTTGTTTGTGAATGATGAAGCCCTGAAAATTATCGGAATGAAACTGGAATATGTTATCGGTCAATCCGCTTCTGCTTTGGCAGTTTCCAATGATTTGATTCGCTCTTTGATTCTGAAAGAAACGGCAAATGATTCTCAGAAAAAACAGCCGATGAAGATTTTTGCCCACGGAAAAGAAAGCTATTTTGATAAAGAAACGATCAATATTACCATAACTCCAACAGGCGAAGAAAAGGAAATTAATATTGGAGATGTTATCATCCTTCGAAATATTACCTTATTTAAAGAACTCGATTTTGCAAAAACTAATTTTATTGCAACCGTTTCACACGAATTAAAAACACCGATTGCGTCTATAAAACTGAGCCTTCAATTGCTTCAGAATAATAAAACGGGCGAGATGAACGACGATCAGAAACAACTCGTTGAAAGCATTAAAGAAGACAGTCAGCGTTTATTGAAAATCACGGGTGAATTGCTTAATTTATCTCAATTAGAAACCGGGAATATCCAGTTAAACATCGAAAAAAGCAATCCATACGCCATTGTAAATTATGCAACCGAAGCGGTAAAAATTCAGGCAGAGCAAAAGCAAATTAAACTCATCGTTGAGACCAATGAACATCTGCAAAATGTAAAAGCCGACAGTGAAAAAACAGGATGGGTTTTGATTAATTATTTGTCGAATGCAATCACCTACTCGTCTGAAAAAAGCACAATTATCATCCGCTTAAAAGAAGAAAACGATCAGATTACGTTTCAGGTTATTGATACCGGAAAAGGAATTGATGCACGCTACAAAGACAAAGTTTTTGATAAATATTTTCAGATTCCGGGAAGTCAGAAATCAGGAACCGGATTGGGGCTCGCCATCAGTAAAGAATTTATTGAAGCTCAAAACGGAACGATTGGTGTTGAGAGTAATTTAGGCCTGGGAAGTACGTTTTGGTTTTCACTCAAGGTTTAGATAAATTCAATTTTATAACGATCCATTACTTGTACTCATTTTGGAATGGCACGCGGATGACACAGATTTAAACCGATAAAAACGGATTTTTTTATTTATACGGTGAAAATAATCCATCTTATCTGCGTTATTAATCCGCCTAGTTAACAGCCAAATTCAATTTTACGACATTCGTCAGTCTGAGCGAAGTCGAAGACCTTTTCTACTACAAGGTCCTTCGACTTCGCTCAGGGTGACCATCCAAATCGGCATAATATTTAGTCAATCTTAATTCAATTATTTATTTTAAAGCCAGCAGGTTAATATTCGCTTAAGGTTCAGTTAAACCAAAAATACTTCGTGCATACATACGTTAATATTGCAACTTTTAACAATAACGAAAGATGTTTTACAAAACGATTTCTCTGGTATTTTTATTTGTTTTTTTGGGTGCTCAGGCACAGCAAAATGATTCGATTACGAAAGTTGACAGTACTTCACAACAATTAAAATTCAATTACAAGCAGCTCATCATTCCGGGCGTTTTAATTGGTTATGGAGTAATTGGACTTGAAAGCGACCAACTCTTAAGTTTTAATCATCAAATCAAAAATGAAGTTACTGAAGACATTGATAAAAAAATCACTATTGATGATTTCTCGCAATACGCGCCTGCAGCCTCAGTTTATGCCCTGAATGCTTTTGGTGTAAAGGGGAAAAATAATATGCGTGATCGCTCTGTCATTTTTGTAACTTCATACGTTATTATGGCTTCAACTGTCTTGGGTTTAAAATCGATTTCACATGTAGAAAGACCTGACGGAAGTTCAAAAAACTCTTTCCCTTCAGGACATACCGCAACTGCTTTTGCCGGAGCGGAATTTTTATGGCAGGAATACAAAGACAAATCAATTTGGTACGGAATTGCGGGTTATGCCGTAGCCACCGGAACGGGCCTTTTCAGAATATACAACAACCGTCATTGGTTAACGGATGTTGCTGCCGGAGCCGGAATTGGGATTTTGAGTACTAAAATTGCCTATTGGATTAATCCCTACATTACCAAAAAATTATTTAATTCCTCTTCCGAAAACAAATCCACTTCTATGGTAATGCCTTTTTATAATGGTAAACAATATGGATTGGGTTTTGTGAAGGTTTTTTAGTTTTTTTTATTGACTATAGTCTCCCTGAGCGGAGTCGAAGGGCTTCCTGGCACAAAAGGGTCTTCGACTCCGCTCAGACCGACAGACGGCTATCAATTATAAATCGGGTTTAGATCTTAAATAAAATTCGTGAATTACTTCATCCGTTCGCTATCGCTCGGGTCGTGGCGAAAAAAAATCCTTCTAATCTGTGTAATCTGTGGCTAAAAAAAATGCCTATTGATCATGGTCTCCCTGAGCGGAGTCGAAGGGCTTCCTGGCGCAAAAGGTCTTCGACTCCGCTCAGACCGACAAACGGCTATCAATTATAAATTGGGTTTAGATCAAAAATCGTTAATCTTCATTCTGAAATCTTATGTATTCGAAGTGTTATTCTTAATCTCCATCACCTCTCTTTTAACCTGAAGAAGCAGTTCTTTCATGCTTTCCGTTTCAGACAATTGCTGCTTTTTGTCCGAACGGCCAATGTTGCACTCATATTCCCAAATCTCCAAAATATCAGAAGCTTTCACTTCATAATTGGGGTAAAAACTATTATCTGATTCTAAAACCAGACTATTTTTTTTGTTTTTGTTCAAACGCTTGTACACCATTCCTTCATTTTTGGTAATCAGGATATACGTTTTACCGTCCATCACCTCTCCCAGCCTTTCCACATAACGACCAATAATAATCGATCCGTCTTCGTGTGGCGGCATCGAATCACCTTCTACCGGAAATCCGCGATGTTTCCCAGGACCTAAAAACGGAAGAGAAACCTGCTGTAGACTTTCAATATATTCCGGATCGGCATATCCATTCAGATAACCGGCTTTTGCTCTTTGAGATACAATTTCGATATAATTCTCTCCAAAATTATCAACCTGAATAGGCAGAATAAGCCGATTCCCTTCGAGTTTTATCAAATTTTCGATGTTTATTTTCCGAATATCGACTGACAATAATAAATCGATACTGGTATGAAAATACAAGGCGATTTTCTTTAAAATATCATACGGTGCTTCCGAAGTTCCGTCTTCGTATTTCACGTATCTTCCTCTTGTAATACTCAGGTTTTCAGCTAATTTCTCCTGCGATATTTTATGCTTAACCCTTAATGCTCTGATGTTGTCTGAAAATAAGGACATAATTAATTTGTTATAATTTGGAACAGCAAATATATGAAAAATGTTATTATCTGTACTAATTTTGTTTATTCCAAAAAACAAGAAAATGGCAAGGGCAATTGTACACATGGATCTGGATACTTTTTTTGTATCCTGTGAAAGGTTAACCAACTCACAATTACAAGGATTACCTCTAATTATTGGAGGTGGTGATCGTGGCGTTGTTGCCTCTTGTTCTTATGAAGCCCGTAAATTTGGAGTCCGTTCTGCTATGCCCATTCGTATGGCATTAAAACTCTGTCCTGATGCAAAAGTAATGAAAGGCGATATGGAGTTGTATTCGCAATTATCGCATGATGTTACACAAATTCTTCAGGAAAAAGCACCTGTTTTAGAAAAAGCAAGTATCGATGAATTTTATCTCGACATTACAGGAATGGATAAATTTCACGGCAGTTATAAATGGACTAATGAGCTAGCCCAATCTGTAATGAAAGAAACCGGACTGCCTATTAGTTTTTCATTATCGATTAATAAAACGGTTTCTAAAATTGCAACCGGAGAAGGCAAACCGGTAGGAAATCTTGAAATTCAGGAACAGCATGTACAGGACTTTTTAAATCCTTTATCGATTCAGAAAATTCCAATGGTCGGAGCAGTTACTTTTCAGCTTTTGTCCAGAATTGGCGTTCGCAAAATTCAGACGCTGGCCGAAATGCCTGCCGAGGTGCTACAGCAAATGATTGGTAAAAACGGTCTGGAGCTCTGGAAAAAAGCACACGGAATCGACCACACTCCTGTTGAACCTTATACGGAAAGAAAATCAATATCTACCGAAACCACTTTTTCTCAGGATACGATTGACATTGCAAAACTCAAAAGAATACTTTTAGGAATGGTCGAAAAACTGGCTTTCCAGCTTCGCGCCGAACAATGGCTGACCTCAACCATTACGGTCAAAATACGTTACGCCAATTTTGATACCGAGACCAAACAATCTAAAATTGCCTATACCTCAGCAGATCATATTCTGACCAAAAATGTAACAGAATTATTTGATAAAGTCTACCAACGCCGAATGCGGCTTCGCTTAATTGGTATTCGCTTTAGCGGACTCGTACGCGGAACTTATCAAATTGATCTTTTTGAAGATACTCAGGAAATGCTATCACTCTACGCCGCTATGGACCGAATAAAAAACCGTTATGGCTATGATGCTGTAATGCGTTGCGCAGGAGCCCATTTTAAACCCAATACTAAAGACGAAATTTTAAAACGTATCAAATAATGCATCTTAATTGTCATTCCTTCCATTCATTACGTTATGGCACAATTCCGCTTAAAGAATTGATTAGCCAGGCTGTTTCTTGTGGGATAAAAGCAATGGCACTTACAGATATTAATACCGTTACCGGAATTTATGATTTTATAAAAGCCTGTCAGGAAAAAGGAATTAAACCCTTAGTGGGAATGGAATTTCGATGCCGTCATCAATTCAGATATATTGGTCTGGCACAAAATACAGAAGGTTTGGGCGAAATGAACCGCTTCTTAACCCATCATAATTTCAGCGGAGAAGTTTTGCCTTCAATTGCACCTGAATTTAAATCAGTTTTCGTGATTTATACTTTAGAAAATGCTCCGGAAGTTCTTCGCGAAAATGAATTCATCGGTATTCGTCCTGAAGAAGTTTCCAGACTTCTTACATCCGAACACAAAAATAAAATGAATCAGATGGTTGTTTTTCAACCTGTTACTTTTAGAACTAAAACAGAACACAATCTGCATAAAATTCTACGGGCAATTGATACTAATGTTATTCTATCTAAACTAACTGAATCTGATTATTGTAAAGCTTCTGAAATTCTGCAATCCTTGGAATCTCTTTTGCCTTTTTATGAAAAATATCCTGAAATTATATCCAACACTCAGAAAATTATTGATTCCTGTAATTTTGAATATGATTTTGGAGTTCCGAAAAACAAAAAATTCTATACTAATAGCCGTCAGGAAGATTTAGAAAAACTGACTGATTTAGCTTGGAAAGGATTCAAAAACCGTTATGAAGACGAGAATCAGGAAGCCAAAAAACGCGTCGAAAAAGAGCTAAAAGTTATTGATGAATTAGAATTCAGCGGATATTTCTTAATCACCTGGGACATTATTCAGTACAGCAACAGTCAGGGTTTTATGCATATTGGCCGCGGAAGCGGTGCCAACAGCATTATTGCCTATTGTCTCGGAATCACCGATATCTGCCCTATTGAACTGGATTTATATTTTGAACGTTTTTTAAACCTCAACCGCAAAACTCCTCCCGATTTTGATATTGATTGGAGCTGGCAGGAACGCAATATAATTCTGGAATATATCTTCGGAAAATACGGCAAAGATCATGTGGCTTTTTGCGGTACCAATGTCGAATTTAAATACCGTTCTATTTATAGAGAAGTGGGAAAAGTATTTGGTCTTCCGAAAGAAGAACTGGATATGCTGGCTAAAAATCCCGAGGAGCTTCATGAAACCAATAAAATTGTAAAACAGGTTCAGTATTATGGTCAGATGCTCAGCAAATACCCCAATCAACGCAGTATGCACGCCTGTGGTATTTTGATTTCCGAAGAACCCATTACAAATTATACACCATTAGAAATGCCTCCAAAAGGCTTTCCTATCGTGCTTTTCGACATGCACATTGCCGAAGAGATCGGTTTTGAAAAATTCGATATTTTAAGTCAGCGTGGTATTGGTCATATTGATGACAGTGTAAAACTCATCGAGAAAAACAGAGGGATAAAAGTTGATATTCGCAATACTTCGATTTCTAAAGACGAAGCTTTATGCAACATTTATCTGGCTCAGGGTCGCACTATTGGCTGTTTTTATATCGAAAGCCCTGCCATGCGCGGTTTACTACGCCGACTGAATTGCGACAATTATAAAATTCTGGTAGCCGCTTCCTCTATCATTCGCCCTGGTGTAGCACAATCCGGAATGATGAAAGAATATATTTTTCGCCATAATAACCCCAATCAGTTTCAGTATTTCCATGACGTTTTTAAGGAACAGCTTGGTGAAACTTACGGCATTATGGTCTATCAGGAAGATGTGATCAAAATTGCACAACATTATGGAGGACTACCCGCTGCAGATGGCGATATCCTGCGTAGAGCGATGTCCGGAAAAGGAAGATCCCTTGAAGCCTTGCAAAAAGTAAAAGACAACTTTTTTGCCAGCTGTGCTCAAAAAGGACATCCCGAAATACTGAGTCAGGAGATCTACCGTCAGATTGAATCTTTTGCGGGATATTCTTTCTGCAAGGCACACTCGGCTTCTTATGCTGTAGAAAGTTATCAGAGCTTGTTCCTGAAAGTTTATTATCCTGTAGAATTTATGACGGCGGTAATCAACAATCAGGGCGGATTTTACCGAACCGAGGTTTATGTACACGAAGCGCGTATGTCAGGCGGAAGCATACACAACCCTTGTGTGAATAAAAGCGAATATCAGACTACTTTATACGGTACAGACATTTATCTGGGCTTTATGCATGTGCAGAGTCTGGAATCCAAAACAGCTCATTTGATCGAATCAGAGCGGGAGAAAAATGGTGCTTTTCTTTCATTGGAGGATTTTATCAACAGAATTCCTATCGGGATTGAAAACATGAAAATTCTAATTTTTATAGATGCTTTTCGATTTACAGGAAAAACCAAAAATCAGCTTTTAGTTGTTGCCAGTTTGCTTTTGAATAATTTCAAACCCGAAAACAGAAATCTGAGGCTGATACAGGAACCGGTAAAAGAATACAAACTCCCAACTTTAGAACGTTCTTTATATGAAGATGCCTTTGATGAGATTGAGCTCTTGAGTTTTCCTGTTTCCTGTACTGTTTTTGATCTTTTGCAAACCAAATATCGTGGTGATATTATGGCCCGGGATTTAACAGCCTGTCATAAAAAACAGGTTCGTATGCTTGCTTATCTGATTTCAAGAAAACAGGTTCCAACCAAAAAAGGAACCATGTATTTTGGCACCTGGATCGATCATGAAGGTACTTATTTTGACACCGCACATTTTCCGGACAGTCTCGCAAACTATCCTTTTCAGGGTGGTGGCTGCTATCTTTTGCTAGGAAATGTCGAAGTCGATTATCATTTTCCAACCATTACCATAACCAAAATGGCCAAAATGCCTTTTATTCCCGATCCTCGTTATATGGATGCTAAAGATCAGTTTAAAACACAGCGCCAGATTAAGGAAGATGTCAGTCCAACACATCGGGAGCCTTATCCGCAAAGACATGAAATTAATTTACCCCGACACCGAATGAAATTTTAGTTTTCAATCGCAGTCGACACCGTTTTCAGCCAAATAAACAGTCCTTAAAAAAGTGTACACTGAGACTGAAAACTAAAAAGAAATAAGTTAGACGTTATACAAATAAGATGAAAAAGCAGGAATATGCCATAGTCGATATTGAAACCACAGGTGGTAACGCCAGTGGCAGCTGCATTACAGAAATTGCCATTGTCATTCACGACGGCAAAAAAGTAATAGAACGCTTTGAGACACTCGTAAATCCGCAGAAGGAAATACCGCTTCCCATTTTTGCCTTAACGGGTATTAATAATGAAATGGTAGCCAATGCTCCTATTTTTGATGATATTGCCGAAAAAGTAATGGAATTGCTAAACGACCGGATCTTTGTTGCTCATAATGTCAATTTCGATTATTCGTTTGTTCGACACCAGCTTGAGGCATCCGGATTCAAATGGACAGCCAGAAAGTTATGTACCGTTCGCGCAGCCAGAAAAATCAGACCGGGTTTTGCCTCCTATAGTTTAGGAAAACTTTGCAATTCGCTCGACATTCCTTTAGAAAACAGGCATCGTGCCGGAGGCGATGCAGAAGCTACTGCTATATTGTTTTCGCGATTACTCGAATGGGACGACGAAGGTCATATCGAACAAATGATCAAAAACACGGCACAAGATCAGCGCTTACCTCCTAACCTTCCGCCGGAAGATTTTAATAATTTACCGGAAAAACCAGGTGTATATTATTTTTACAATGAGGTAAAAAAAGTAATCTACGTGGGAAAAGCGGTTAATATAAAAAAACGTGTTGCTTCTCATTTCAGCGGCCATAATATCAATCCGCAAAGACAACATTTCTTACGGGATATTTATTCCATTTCCTATGAAGTTTGTGGCAACGAGTTGATGGCACTTCTGTTGGAATGTACTGAAATCAAACATCTTTGGCCTACTTACAATAGAGCTTTAAAGCGATTTGAACCAAAATTTGGATTGTATCAATATGAAGCCCGCAATGGATATAAGTATCTGGCTATCGGGAAACTCAATAAATTTCAGTCGTGTATTGAGCACTTCAGTAGTTTACACGAAGCCACAAATATACTGCGGGGTTTAGCAGAACGATTTGAAATTGATTATAGATTTTGCAAATATTCAAAAGCTGAAGAAGGAGAGCTATTTCAAAATAATGATATCACAGATTTGCCGGATACCTTCCTCCACAATGAGCAAGTCGACAATGCTATTGATTTTTTACAAAATAACAGACCCACTTTTGCCATTATAGAAAAAGGAAGAACAGCGCACGAACGCAGTTGCATTTGGATAGAAAACGGTCATTTTTATGGTATGGGATATATTCCGTTAGATGTTGCGATTACGGATCCTTCAGAAGTAAAAAATTATGCAACGCCTTATAAAAGCAATCAATACATTGAACAGTTGATTTTTGCTTATGCAGAGAAGAATCCCCGAAAAGTTTTTTTCAACAAAAATTTGCTGATATCAAGAATA
This sequence comes from Flavobacterium sp. WG21, assembly GCF_000335775.1. NCBI lineage: Bacteria > Pseudomonadati > Bacteroidota > Flavobacteriia > Flavobacteriales > Flavobacteriaceae > Flavobacterium > Flavobacterium sp. WG21. The sequence goes on along the minus strand of NZ_AMYW01000013.1, from coordinate 91,450 downwards.
TAAAACGAATCTAATTTTAAAAATAGAGCTATAAACTTAACGTATTGACTTATGACACTATTTAGCGATACCGAATTATTTGCCACAGGTTTGAAAGGAAAAAAGATATTTGATTTGCCTGATGCAGAACTTATTTTGATCGACAACTTTTTTACCAAAGAAGAATCCGATCGTTTTTATGAAAAAATACTTCATCAAACGAAATGGAGAGAATATGAAATGGAAATGTATGATAAAATTGTTACAGCTCCCCGAATGATTTCATGGTACGAAGATAAAGATAATGTTGGAGCAGATCCAAATGGTCCTGACTGGACTTATGAATTATTAACTATCAGAGGCCGTGTCGAAAGAGAAACCCAGCTTGAATTTAATAGCCTCCTGCTTAATTTATATCGAAATGGCAATGATGGTGTTTCCTGGCACAGTGACAAAGAACATAACTCCGGCCCAGACCCCATTATTGCTTCGGTCACTTTTGGAGAAACCCGAATGTTCCGATTGCGTCATAAATTCCGGAAAGAAATCCCACAGGTGGAGATTCCGCTTCATCATGGTTCCTTTCTGTTAATGTCAGGAACGACCAATAGTTTTTGGCAACATCAGGTTCCAAAAACGGCACGAGATGTTTTACCAAGAATCAACTTAACCTTTAGAAGAACGAACAGAAAAAGCTGATTTTCTAAAACTTGTACTGAAATATAATAACTGAAAAGGCGTTATTTCTATTCTAAAATAGTGTAGAAAATTCCTCCTCAAAAAGTTAAAATCCTCAGTGTATGAACCTTTTACTAGGAAAACCCTATCTTTTTTACTACTTTTGCAACCTTTTTTTACATATACATTACCACAATGGCTTATTCAAACAATGATTTAATGCGTTTTTTAGATGCACAAAACAAACTTTATCTTACTGCTCTTTCCGAAATCAAAAAAGGAAAAAAGGAGACACACTGGATGTGGTTCATTTTTCCTCAGATAAAAGGATTGGGTAAGAGCGATACAGCAAATTATTACGCCATTAACGATCTAAAAGAAGCAACCGAGTTTTTAGAACACCCTATTTTAGGGAAACATCTTATCGAAATTTCTGAACTGTTTTTAACTTTTAAAAGAAAATCAGCCGATGGAATTTTAGGAGATTTAGACGCCCGTAAATTACGTTCGTCTATGACGCTTTTCGCTTTGGTAGAAAATACAAATCCTGTGTTTCAGGAAATTTTGGATGCTTTCTTTTCAGGAGAAACAGATCCTCTTACTTTATCTATTATTAATTCAACGATAGAATCAACTGTTGAAGCCGAAATCGCTTAATTTACACAAGCCCGCTTCCAGGATTATTTACATTTAAAACACTACTTTTTGCTTTTGCGCATAAGTAGTGTTTTTTTTTACTCAGGACAGAGCATCAAAAAAGAACTCTCTCAAAGATTTCTGTTGCGCTCCGTTGGAGCTTTTGATCTTGCGAAATCACATGCTTTATAAATATTTTGCTCCCCTGGAACAATTTCAGAACACACCTATCTGTAGTCTCTTTTAAGAAAAATTTCATATAAAAAAGGAGCTTCGACTTCACTCAGCCAGACTGACCACATAAAAAAATCTCTTTTTTTTGCATGCAGATCTGGCAAATTTCCGGAGACACTAAATTTTATGGCTAAAAAAATGCCTTGTCAAAGACAAGGCATTTATATTTTGAAGTAAACATCAAAGTTAAAAAAATTGCAGGCACCCATTTGGTACATAAAACTTGTAAACAAACTTAACCTTTAAACCTTTGCCTCTCTGAATCTTTACAACCTTATATTATTCTTCTTTCGGTTTATTCAGGTAGTACACTGGTATTCCGGTCAACATAATTAAAACTCCCCATCCACAAGTTGAGAATTTGGTAATTAATAGCGAAATACAGATTGCGCTTGCGATTACAATATACAACATAGGTAAAAACGGATATCCAAAAGCTTTGTAAGGTCTTTCAATATTCGGCATCTTTTTTCTCAAAATAAAAATACCGTAAATCGTTAAAATATAGAAAATCAATACAATGATGATTACAAAATCCAGCAGATCTCCATACTTTCCTGTCAAACACAAAGCCGAAGCCCAGAAACACTGTGCCCACAAAGCCCATCCAGGAACACTCGACTCGTTTAAAACAGCTGCTTTTTTAAAGAAAACACCGTCTTTTGCCATCGTATAATACACTCTCGCACCTGCCATAATTAATCCGTTGTTGCAGGCAAAAGTCGAAATCATAATCATTATTGCTATAATCAATGTACCCATATTGCCAAAAATGTAATGTGAAGCCACTACCGCTACTCGGTCTGATTTAGCTGTAGCAATCTCCTCAAACGGAACTACCGCCAAATACATCAAATTGGTCAGCACATAGATAATCGTTACTATAAAAGTTCCTAAAAACAAACTTAGACCTACATTTCGTTTTGGATTTTTTATTTCTCCTGCAATAAAGGTAACTCCATTCCAGGCATCACTGGAAAATAAGGACCCCACCATTGCGGCAGAAATTCCGGTAATCAAAGTGGTTCCACTAATAGGCAGCCATGAACCGCTTTCGGCATTATAGCTACGTGTCACCCAGCCATCAGTCCAATTGGCATCCCAGATTGAAGCTTTAGCACCTAAGGTTAGACCAAAAACAATTAATCCCAACAATGACAAAATTTTGATGATGGTTAAAACGGTTTGCAGAATTTTTCCGTTTTTCACCCCTCTACTATTAATGAACGTTAATACAATAATTGTAAAAATCGAAACCAACTGAGCGGCGTTGAGTTTAAAGAAACCTAATTCATAAAGTATATTTTCATCGCTCAATGGTTCGTACAAATAAGCTGCAAATTTTGAAAAAGCAACTCCTACCGCAGCAATTGTTCCGGTCTGAATTACAGCAAAAAAGCTCCATCCGTACAAAAAGGCAATTAGTTTATTGTAAGCTTCCTTTAAATACACATACTGTCCTCCTGCTTTTGGAAACATCGCGCTAAGTTCACCATAACTTACTGCGGCTATAACCGTAATCAGTCCGGAGAGCAGCCAAATTAAAGTTAACCATCCTGCCGAACCTACTTGTCTGGCGATATCGGCACTCACAATAAATATTCCTGATCCAATCATAGAACCTACCACAAGCATGGTTCCGTCTAATAATCCAAGTTCTCTTTTAAAATGTTCCTGGTCGTTTTCTTGCATAATTTTAGTTTTTCGGTTGGTTAAAGATATACTTTTTTCTGAAATTTAAGATTTTAGAGTGTTGATTTTAGATTCTTATTTATAGTCCTTAGACGGAGTAATCCTATTCACTAAGCGAGAAGAACTTCTTTTTAATTCATCAGAGAATTGTTAAACAAAAACTTTTCTGTTTAACCCTTTTCAGTTTGTTCTTATGTATTAAATTTTAAAATTGTTTTCCTTTTCTTAGTCTTACTAATTTAAAATAAGAGCCTTCACAGAATACATTTTATTTATTTACAACAAAATTGGAACAAAAATTAATTATCCCGTAAGAAAAAAAACACTAATTCTAAAATTCTGTTCTTTTTTTACTAAATTTATGCATGCATAAAACAATTTTGAAAAATCAATCTTTTATTAACAATTGTTTATTTTAAAACCGTCAAAAGACAACACTCTCAGTAACCTGATTTTTTTTAAAGGACTCCTTCAACAATAAGCGCTCTTAACAGAAAAAGCAGTATTAACCTCCAAATCTGAAAACTATGTCTAAGAGTCCGTTTTTTAAAAATATACGCTTCCCGAATGTTTTCATTCTATTGATAATTGTATTTATTTCCTGCGCTTTACTTATCTGTATCAACTTTTTTACCATAAAAATACTCTCCGCAAACAGGGCTTATGTTCATGGGGAATCACATTATTCAAAAGGACAAAAGGATGCTGCACGATATCTCATTATGTACCTTTTCACTAAAGACACAAACCAATGGAAGCTCTTTTCTCAGGAGTTAAAAGTCCCTCAGGGTGATGGTATTGCCAGGAGATCGCTTTTGAAATATGGAGACAACGAAATTGCCCGAAGAGGGTTTCTAACAGGACGAAATCATAAAGATGACCTGGATGACATTGTCTGGCTGTTTGTAAACTTCAAAGATGTATCTTTTTTGGCAAAAGCGATTCACGAATGGGGTCAGGGTGATGAATTAATCGCTAAATTATCTAAGTTGGGTCAGCAAGTCGATGCGCAGATCAAACAAAATCTACTGACTCCGGCCAGTCAGCAAAAATTTCTTAACGAAATTAGTACGATCAGCGATAAACTCACTATTAACGAACGTAACTTCCTGAATACTCTGGGAGAAGGAACACGAAAAATCAAAAGTCTTCTGATCATCACCAATATTATTTTTATTCTGATCATCGTAATAAGCGTGTGCACCTACTATTCGATTATGGTCAAACGTTTGGTCATCTCCAAAAAAGAAATTGAAGAAAAAAACGAAAATCTAATCCATGTAAATCATGAACTGGACCGATTTGTCTATAGCGCATCACACGATTTAAGGTCACCTATAACATCTCTAAAAGGATTGATCGAAATTACTCAACTAGAGGATGATATTGAACAAGTAAGAGACTATTTAACACTCATGCACAAAAGCCTTGTCAGACAAGATCAGTTCATAGTTGATATTATAGATTATTCCAAAAACAAACGAAAACAAGTTATTATAGAACCTGTCAGTTTAAAAGAATTATTAGACGAATCCATTTCGCAGTTGATGCATATTGAAAATGCCAATAAAATAAAATTTACAAAAGAACTATTAATCGATACCATTCAAAGCGACGACTTGCGTTTGAGAATCATTATCTCGAATTTGCTCTCGAATGCTATAAAATATGCCGACATTAATAAGGAAGAAATGTTTATTTCGATTAAAACTTATACGGAAGAGGGTTACAACAAAATTGAAATAACAGATAACGGTATTGGAATTAAAGATGAATTTAAAAACAATATTTTTGAAATGTATTTTGGTACGAACAAAAACAAAGGTTCGGGATTGGGTCTTTACATTGTAAAGGAAGCTGTAGAAAACATCAAAGGAAGTATTTCTGTTTTCTCGGAAAACACTATCGGAAGTAAATTTATTGTAGCAATTCCAAATTATCATGGAAATTAAGCCCATATTCCTGGTTATCGAAGACAATTTGATTGATCAGCTTGTCATCAAACAACTACTGACAAAAGTCCTTGATATCGATCAGATCATCATTGCGAATAATGGCAGAGAAGGAATTCAGTGGCTTGTTACTAAAAACAATGACCACCCACTTATCATTTTACTGGATATTCAAATGCCAATTATGAATGGTTTTGAATTCTTAGAGGAATTTCATAAATTAAAAAAAGGAATAAAAAAAGGAATTCAAATTTACATACTTTCATCGACTTTAGATCCTGACGAAATTGCTGCAATTACAGCAAATAAGTATGTAAGTGCTTTTTTAAACAAGCCGTTTCCAATAGATGAATTTAAAACAATACTGCTTAACTATTAAAAACTATTGAAGAACACGGTTTACCTGAGAAAAACTTCTTTGGTAATAAGGTTCTTTTGTGGACGAAATCATTACCCCGCCGTGTGTAGAAGAATGCACAAACTTAATCTCTCCTTCGGTCACTTCTACAACCATTCCAACATGATTGATACGGCGTCTTCCGTTAGTTTTAAAGAAAATCAAATCTCCTTTTTGTGCGGCATCAGTGTCAACTCTAACTCCAATTCTGGATTGTTCGATCGAACTTCTAGGCAGTTTAATGTCAAAATTATTAAAGGTACAAATCATTAATCCTGAGCAATCAAAACCAGCTTTTGTGGTTCCACCTGACCGGTAACGCGTCCCGATATTTTCCGTTGCGTTTACAATCAATTGCTCAATAAGTTCCGAATTATTGTTTATCCCTCTAACAAATGTGGAATCTTTTTTCACAACAGTTTCCTCAGCAATTTGTATAGATGGTGTCGATATCGTGGTTTCGATAGGTTTTACTTCTTGTAAGGCTGCCGCTTTTTCCGGAGAAACATTAATCTTAAGCAGATACCCCACTTTTAACCTCTTTTTAATTGCAGGATTTTGTTTTTCCAGTTCTTTAACGGTTATTCCAAACTCCTTTGCAATCGCATATTTCGTTTCTTTTGACAAAACTTCCCTGGTTACCTCAACCATTGCAGGTTCCTGAACTTTCTCGATTACCGGAACTGTTGCTACAGTTGTTGTAGTTGTATTAGACGGAATATTAATTTGCTGTCCGATTTTTAAACCTTCACTTTCCAGAAGCGGATTGGCTTTCTTTAAGTCATCAACTGAAACATTGTATTTTTTGGAAATTCCCCAAAGCGTTTCTTTGGCAGCAACTTCATGGGAGCCTGGAATAGTTTCCGGAGTAGCATTTGCTATAATTTCTTCAGGCTTTTTGGCTGCTGTTTTAGCAACTGTTTTATTGCGATTTGGGATTAACAGAACCGAATTTAACTTTAGAACTTTGGGTGCATTAGGATTTGCTGCTGCAATATCTTTTGGTTTTACTCCGTACTTTTTAGCAATTACAGTAAGATTTTCTCCTTGTGAGATTTTATGCTTAATAAACTTTTCTTGTGAGAAAGCACCAACACTGAAAAAAAACAAAATTGCTATTAACCTGAAAACCATTATCTGTTACATTTACATCTATTATTATACGCTCTGAATGCAATTACTTTTCTGAATTATAGGCCCAAAAAAAGTAATTGTTTTACCCGAAAAGCGAATTTAACTTTTTAAAGTAAAAAAAGCATCTTTTTTAACAATTTATTTTATTGAAATTAACAAACTCGGCATAAAAATTGATTCAACAGTTTGAAAGAATACTCTTTATAAAATAGATTCTTTCTGACCATAAAAAACCAATTTTAGCAGATAATCGCGTGAAAAAACTACTTTTACTTTTCTTTATATTTCCTTTATTTTCAACAGCTCAGAATATAAATGGCTCTATAGTTTCTCAGGAAACCAAACTTCCGCTTGAAAATACTAATGTATTTGCCCTATCAAGCAAAGTGGGAACCATAACGGATGAAGAGGGTAAATTCTCTTTAAAACTTCTTTCAAAATTTAAAGATGACGAAATAGTAGAATTCTCACATATAGGTTATGTTACCGCACAATTCTCTCTAAGTTACCTGAGAAAGCAAAACTTTAAAGTTTTTCTTGAAGATGAAGTTCAAAATTTATCGGGTGTAACTATTAAAGCCAATCCCAAATTGAATTTAAAACTTCCGTACAGCAAATTAACTTCAATGAAACATAGTGTTTATTCTTTTGGATCTTTTTTGAAGGACGATAAAATTTACATGATTGGCGGCGATGCTTCTTATGAGATGGACCGACTGGAATTAATACGATCCAAAAGAGCCGATTTTACTTTAACAACTTATCTGGAAGCGTCCCAACAAAACTCTGTTCTCTCTTATTTTAGAAGGGATTTTTCTATTTATGACATCAAAACCAATACCTGGGAATACCCTGAATTAGAATCAAAATTAAAGAAAAGAGCCCACCATAACATTCATTATTACGACAATTCGATTTATGTTTTAGGAGGCAAATCCGTTAAGGTCAATCAAAAAAGCAATTGGGAATACCTTCAAAATGAAAATGAAGTTCTGGACTTAAACAATCGAACGATTAAAGTTGACTATACGAATCCGCATCAAGCAGCTGATTTTGCATCCTTTACCTACAAGGATAATATTATTGTAATGGGAGGTTCTGTAAAAATGACCGAAAACGGTACAAAAGATTTCACCAACAAGGTACATTTGTACAACATTACTTCAGGATATTGGTATGAACTTGATCCTATGCCAACAGCAAAAGAAACATCTGGAATTGTAATAGACAATACCATTTATCTTATTGGTGGAGATGACGGAAAACCCGTATCAAAAATAGAAACCTTTGACTTAAATACCCAGGCATGGCAAACAGAAGGCGATTTATTTTTTGGACTGGAAAAACCAGCCATAGCCTATCACGACAACATGATTTATATTTATGAAGACCGCATAATGTATGCTTACGATCTAAAAACCAAACAACTTAAAGAATACGAAACAGAGTTAGCCCTGAAGTATTCTACTATGTATTTTGCCGATAATAAACTGTATATTTTAGGAGGACGCACTGAAAGTAAATACGAGAAAGCTCCTTCCTCCAATATTTTTACAATTGACATTAAAGATTTCAAAAATACGAAACCTGCCCGAACTAAAACCCTAAAGAGAGAAATGAACCTGGCCAAAGCCAATTAAAAAAAGCTTTTCAGTATTCGAAACTAATTTACTTTATACCAACCAAAAAAAACAATCTTAATCTGAACAGCGTGAAAAAATTACTTTTACTTTTTATTTTCTGTCCCTTATTATGCGTCGCCCAAAATATCAGAGGCATAGTAGTTTCTCAAAAAGACAGCCTTCCGCTTGAAAACACCAATATATTGGCACTATCAAGTAAGACAAGGACCATAACGGATGAAAACGGTAAATTTTCTTTAAAACTTCTTCCCGAATTTAAAAATGAAGAGACTATAGAGTTCTCTCATCTGGGGTACAAAACGATAAGAATACCATTGAGCTATTTAACAAAGCAAAACTTTACCGTTGTACTCGAAGAAAACGTCGAAAATTTATCCGGAGTCACGATCGCCACCAATTCAAAATTAAAAACTAAGATTTCACTCAACAGCTTAGCACCTTTAAAATATCCTATTTTTTCGTTTGGGTCATTTTTAAAAGACGACAAAATTTATGTTAGCGGCGGAGATGCTTATTCCGAAATAGATCAGCTGGCAAAAGTACGGGCCAAAAAAGCCGACCCAAACTTTCAGGATTTTCTGGATGAAGCTCAAAATACAGGAAAACGTCATTATAAAAAACACCTTTCTGTTTATGACATAAAGAATGACACCTGGGAAGTTCAGGATATAAAACTCCTGCCCAGAGCTTATCATAACATTCATTTCTACAACAATCTGATCTATGTTTTGGGCGGAAAAAAAATATTGGTCAACAAGATCAGCAGTTGGGAATACTTGCAGGATAAAATTGAAGTTGTAGATCTTGACAAAAAAAACATTAAAACAGATAAGACAAATCCGCATCAGGCTGCTGATTTCGCTTCCTTTAGTTATAACGACAATATCATTGTAGCGGGAGGATCGGTAAAGATGGACGAAAACGGTAAAAAAGATTTTACTAATAAGATGCATTTGTACAATATTACATCCGGATACTGGTACGAACTTCCCAGTATGCTAACCGCTAAAGAAACTACCGGAATATTGATTGACAACAAAATTTATTTCATTGGCGGATACAATGGAAAACCTTTGTCGCAAATCGAAACTTTTGATTTGACAACAGAAAAATGGGGATTTCCCGGTGAATTATTCACTCCTTTAGAAAGGCCTGCTATTGCCTACAACAACAATATAATTTACTTTTTTGAGGATCGAAAAATATACACTTATGAATTAAAAACAAAGCAGTTAAAGGAATTTGAAATTGAGCTGGAGTCAAAACGTGCTGCAATGTATTACTACGACAATAAATTATACATTATTGGAGGACGTATCGACAATAGTTATTCACAAGTACCATCGCCTAAAGTATACAGCGTTGACATCAATGAGTTTGAAACCACAAAACCGAATAGAATTAAGACTTTATCACAAGAAGTGAGTTCCGCTAAACCTATTGAGTAAGCACAAAAGCTTGCTTATTTCAATTATAAAAAAAAGCTCTGTTTTCACAGAGCTTTTTTAATAGGAATGAATCTTAATGATTAGGCTTTTCCTGCAGCAATTAAATTTAAAGCTGAACCTGCAACAAACCAGCCAATCTGACCTTGGTTGTATGTATGGTTCGCCAGAATAATATCTTTGGTACCATCAGCGTGAACAAACTCCAATGTTAATGGTTTTCCGGGAGCAAACTGGGTTAAATCAGTGAAATTGATGGTATCATCCTCTTTGATTTTATCATAATCGGCTTCATTAGCAAAAGTCAATCCTAAAAGACCTTGTTTTTTAAGGTTGGTTTCGTGGATACGGGCAAAAGATTTTACCAACACCGCTTTAACTCCTAAAAAGCGAGGCTCCATAGCGGCATGCTCACGCGAAGAACCTTCTCCGTAGTTATGATCTCCCACAACAATAGATGGAACTCCGGCAGCTTTGTAGGCACGTGCTACAGCAGGAACAGCATCGTATTGCCCTGTTAATTGATTTTTAACCGAATTTGTTTTTTGATTGAAGGCATTTACGGCGCCAATCAGCATATTGTTCGAAATATTATCCAAATGTCCACGGAAACGCAACCATGGTCCTGCCATAGAAATGTGGTCGGTAGTACATTTTCCGAATGCTTTGATCAACAATTTAGCACCCGTAATATTTTTACCGTCCCAGGCATCAAAAGGCGCTAATAATTGCAAACGCTCAGATGTTGGACTTACCACTACCTGAACTCCTGAACCGTCTTCAGCCGGGGACTGGAATCCCGGATCTTTAACATCAAATCCTTTTGGAGGCAATTCGTCTCCTGTAGGTTCCTCTAACATTACTTCTTCTCCGTCTTCATTGATTAAAGTATCTGTTAACGGATTAAAACTTAAATCTCCTGCAATAGCCATAGCCGTTACTAATTCCGGAGAACCAACGAATGCTAAAGTATTTGGGTTACCATCTGCACGTTTAGAAAAGTTACGATTGAAAGAATGAACGATAGTGTTTCTTTCTTCTTTCTCTGCTCCGTCTCTGTCCCACATACCAATACAAGGTCCGCAGGCATTAGCAAAAACAGTCGCTCCAATTTTATGAAAGGTATCAATAAAACCATCACGCTCGATGGTATAACGAACTACTTCAGAACCCGGCGTAATTGTAAATTGAGATTTTGTTTTTAAGTTTTTCGCACTTACCTGTCGGGCTAAAGAAGCCGCTCGGGAAATATCTTCGTAAGACGAATTGGTACAAGAACCTATTAACCCTACCTGAATTTGTAAAGGCCAGTTATTTTTAATAGCTTCCTCTTTCATTTTAGATATTGGAGTCGCTAAGTCCGGAGTGAAAGGGCCGTTTAAATGCGGTTCTAATTCAGATAAATTAATTTCGATCACCTGATCAAAATATTGTTCCGGGTTAGCATATACTTCCGGATCTCCTGTTAGATAAGAAGCCACTTTATCCGCAGCATCGGCAACATCGGCTCTGTTTGTAGAGCGCAGGTAACGCCCCATAGAAGCATCATATCCAAAAGTTGAAGTGGTAGCTCCAATTTCGGCACCCATGTTACAAATAGTACCTTTTCCGGTACAAGACATAGAAGTTGCTCCTTCACCAAAATACTCAACAATAGCTCCTGTACCACCTTTTACCGTAAGTATACCGGCTACTTTAAGAATAACATCCTTAGGAGCTGTCCAACCTGACAACTTACCGGTTAGCTTTACTCCTATTAGCTTTGGAAACTTCAGCTCCCAAGCCATACCTGACATCACGTCTACAGCATCAGCTCCACCAACACCAATCGCAACCATTCCTAAACCACCTGCATTTACGGTGTGAGAATCGGTACCGATCATCATTCCGCCGGGAAAAGCGTAATTTTCAAGTACAACCTGATGAATAATTCCTGCTCCCGGTTTCCAGAAGCCAATTCCGTATTTATTTGAAACCGATGAAAGGAAGTCAAAAACCTCGTTACTTTGTGTTTTTGCTCTTGCCAAATCGGTTGCAGCATCTACTTTTGCCTGAATCAGGTGATCGCAATGTACTGTTGTAGGTACTGCTACTTTAGATTTTCCAGCATGCATAAACTGCAATAATGCCATCTGTGCTGTTGCATCCTGACAGGCTACACGATCCGGGGCAAAATCAACATAATCTACTCCTCTTTTAAACACCTGAGACGGTACTCCGTCCCAAAGGTGATTGTATAAAATTTTCTCTGTTAACGTAAGTGGGCGACCAACAAGCTCTCGTGCTTTATCAACACGACCGGGCATGTTCTCATACACTTTTTTAATCATTTCAATATCAAAAGCCATAAGTATAATTGTTTTTGTGTTTTTTTTTGAACATCCCAAGTTACAAAAAATAGAGGAGTTATTAAAGAAAAAGCCCGAGTTTATCACTCGGGCTCTCTATATATAATGATTATAACTAATCGTAGATTACATCACTAACTGTTTGTTTGAAGGTGCAAACTTAGTTAAATTGATTCCTTCAACTGCAGTGGTATACTCCTCTAGCGTTGGAGTTCTACCCAAGATTGTAGACAATACCACAACCGGTGTAGAAGAAAGTAAAGACTCTCCTTTTTTACCTTCAGTATCCTCTACAACTCTTCCCTGGAAAAGACGTGTAGAAGTTGCCATTACGGTATCTCCTTTTGCTGCTTTTTCCTGGTTCCCCATACAAAGGTTACATCCCGGACGCTCTAAGTACAACATGTTTTCGTATTCTGTACGTGCTGCACCTTTTGGAGCGCTATCGTTAAACTCAAAACCAGAGTATTTTTGTAAAACTTCCCAGTCACCTTCTGCTTTTAATTCGTCTACGATATTGTAGGTAGGCGGAGCAACAACTAAAGGCGCTTTAAATTCAACTTTTCCTTTTTGCGCTTCTACGTTTTTCAACATTTGAGCAAGGATTTTCATATCGCCTTTGTGAACCATACAAGATCCGATAAATCCAAGATCTACTTTTTTCTCTCCTCCATAAAAAGATAACGGTCTGATCGTATCGTGAGTGTATCGTTTAGAAACATCAGCATTGTTTACGTCCGGATCGGCAATCATTGGTTCAGCAATCTGATCTAAATCAACGATAACTTCAGCATAGTATTTAGCATTTGAATCTGGTGTTAAAGCTGGTTTCTCAGAAGTTCTCACTTCTTCAATTCTCTTATTCGCTTTATTGATCAATCCCTGAAGAACGTGTTTGTCATTATCCATTCCTTTGTCGATCATAATCTGGATTCTGCCTTTAGCAATCTCCAATGATTCAATCAAAGTATCATCCTCCGAAATACAGATAGAAGCTTTTGCTTTCATCTCTGCTGTCCAGTCTGTAAATGTAAACGCCTGATCTGCATTTAACGTACCGATATGAACCTCAATAATTCTACCCTGGAATACGTTCTCCCCACCAAACTGATGCAACATCTGAGCTTGTGTAGCGTGAACCACATCACGGAAATCCATATATCCTTTCATATCTCCTTTGAAAGTTACTTTTACAGATTCCGGGATTGGCATAGAAGCCTCTCCTGTCGCTAATGCAAGAGCAACTGTTCCTGAATCCGCACCAAAAGCAACCCCTTTTGACATTCTCGTATGAGAGTCACCACCAATAATAATAGCCCACTCATCAATAGTGATATCGTTTAATACTTTGTGGATTACGTCTGTCATTGAATGGTAAACACCTTTCGGATCACGAGCTGTGATTAAACCGAAATCATTCATAAACTTCATCAACTTAGGAATATTTGCCTGCGCTTTTTTATCCCAAACTGAAGCAGTGTGACATCCTGACTGATAAGCACCATCAACGATTGGTGAAATTACAGTTGCCGCCATAGATTCTAATTCCTGAGCTGTCATAAGACCAGTCGTATCCTGAGAACCTACAATATTTACTTCAACACGAACATCAGAACCAGCGTGTAATACTTTTCCAGGTGTCGAACCTACAGCATTTCTGTTAAAGATTTTTTCTACTGCTGTAAGACCTTGTCCGTCATGAGAAATTTCTTTTGAAGGAGCAAATACAACCGGAGCCGTAACCCCTAAAGTTTTTGCTGCGAATGTTTGAAGTTTTTTACCAAATACGATAGCATATGAACCACCTGCTTTGATAAATTCCATTTTTTGAGGAGTAAATGCTTTAGAAATATCGATCAGTTCCTGATCTCCATTGTAAAGTTTTCTCTCTTTAATATTAATTGTTAAAACAGTTCCTGTAGCTACAGAATAAGTTTGCTCTAAAATTGGTTCGTCATTTTCATTACGCACAACATTACCTGCTGCATCCACCTTTTTAACCCAGTTTTTAAGGTCAAGACCAATACCACCGGTAACATCAACTGTAGTTAAGAAAATTGGAGAGATACCATTTGTACCTCCAACAATTGGAGCAATATTTACGAATGGAATGTATGGACTTGATTGTTTTCCTGTCCAAAGTGCTACGTTATTCACACCTGACATTCTTGAAGAACCAACTCCCATTGTTCCTTTTTCAGCAATTAACATTATGCTTTTATCAGGATGTTGTGCCTGTAAAGCTCTAATTTCCTGCTGTGCTTGTGGTGTAATCATACACTGTCCGTGAAGTTCACGATCTGAACGCGAATGTGCCTGATTACCCGGAGAAAGTAAATCTGTCGAGATATCTCCTTCACCGGCGATAAAAGTAACTACTTTAATTTCGTCTGCTACTTCCGGAAGTTTCGTGAAGAATTCTGCTTGCGCATAACTTTCCAGAATTTCTTTCGCAACTTCATTATTATTTTTGAATGCCTCTACTAAACGATCTGTATCTGCTTCGTAAAGGAAAACCTGTGTTTTAAGAACTTTTGCTGCATCTTTTGCAATGGCAACATCATTACCCAAAGCTAAATCAAGCAGCACCTTGATAGAAGGACCACCTTTCATGTGAGATAATAATTCAAACGCAAAAGCAGGAGTAATTTCACTTACTACAGCTTCTCCAAGAATAATCTCCTTTAAAAACTCAGCTTTTTCACCTGCAGCACTTGTAGTACCCGGCAAAGTATTATAAATAAAAAATTTAAGAGAATCTTCTCTATACGGATTGTTAACATCCTTAATCTGTGAAATGATTTCGCTTGCTAATTCTGCACCATCGATTGGCTTTGGATGAAGACCTTGGCCTTTTCTTTCCTCGATTTCTTTAATGTAATCTTGATAAGTATTCATAATATTATAGAAGTCTTTTTATTTTTTGTTTGCAAATTTAGCTATTAAAGCCGAGAATTAAAAAAAATATAACAGAACTCGCCTTTTCAAACATTATTATTGCTAAAAAACAATTTTCATTACTTATTTTTGCCAAAATTTCAATTTTATATTAAAAAAATGAATTATTGCCATTTTAAAATCCTTTCTTTAGCAAAGTCGAAATTTAACAGTATAAATGAAGTGAGATTTTACCCCAACTTTAACGAAGAACCTTTCTAAATAAGCGATTATAACGTTATAGTAACCGATTTATCTTCTCCAATCTGCCTCTTTCAAAACCAAAAAATCATTAAGAATATTTAAAGAAATCTTTAAGTCAAAAAAACGAAACAAAAAGTTTATTTTTCAATTATTATTATAACTTTGTAGTTCAAAGTTCTTTCAATTAAAAAACACTTTCCATGAGTACAACCAAAATAAACTCTTTTTTAAACGATCAAATTGGAGTAAAAATCAGCCTTATTATTACGCTATTCAGCACAACGATGCTGGCACTTTCTTTATTGGGAAGTAAATCAGATTACGAAAGCTTTGAAATGCTTTCTGTACTCAACATCATTATTCTGCTCCCGTACGGTGCGATCCTTACTTACAACCTATTAAGAAACAAAAAGAACTACCTTCATTTACTTCCTTTCTTATTTCTCAATTGGTTTATCGGATGTTTCTCTACCAATGTTTATGTAAATGTTTTCGAAAATTTACCCCTTTGGGTGTATTGCACAACGTTTCTGTTTTGCTTTTCAAACTTTGTAATTTACAATCGCGAAATAACAAATCGCAACATTAACTTTATCTCTTATTTCATCAACGGCTGTTCTTATCTCTTAATCGTATATTATACTGTATTCCTGATACCAATAAGCATGTTTTCTATTATAGGAATTCTTGCCTTAGGGCTAGGTTTTTATGGATTAGTGCCCGGGATTGTACTTGCAATTCATACTTACATCCTGTCTAAGGTTCTTTTTGAAGAAAAAAACAACACTTATGCGTTCCTCTCAGGCATCGGAATCATTTTAACCAGCCTGATTGTATTTACTTTTTTATTAAATAGAGAAAGTCAAAAAATAAATCAATATGGCATTACCAAAACATTTGAAGAAAATAACGATTTACCCACTTACATTAAAGTTTCTCAGAATCTTAAACCTAATTTTTTGAATGAAATTCTGCTAAAGAAAAACATTGTATACATTGCATCGGAAGACTTCTTTGAACTAGATGGTTTTGGCAGATTTAATAACAATGTTCAGTATCACGAAAGAAAGACTCACAATCCTTTTTTAAATATCGCTTATCATTTTGCAGAAAACATCAATTTAAGCGATGATGATAAAGTCAATATTCTGAAATCTAATTTTAATAAAAGACTTGAATCCGAAGAGCAATTATGGAGCGGACGAGATCTTATTACCAAAAACATTAAGGAAGATGTAAAAATTTATCCAAATGACAGACTCGCTTATACCGAGATTACAATGGATGTGGTCTGCGAAGAAGAAAGCAGGGGTCAGAAAGAAGCTATTTATTCCTTCCAGTTGCCTGAAGGCTCTGTTGCCACTTCTTTGTCATTGTGGGTTAACGGAATAGAAAGAAAAGGTGTTTTGACTACCAAAGAAAAAGCAAAAGAAGCGTATAATCAGGTTGTGGGTATTGAGGCAAGAGACCCTTCATTGATGCAATGGAAAGAAGGAAACAGAGTTACAGTTCGCGTATTTCCAATTACAAGCGAATTACCCCGAACTTTTAAATGTGGCTTTACAACACCTTTAAAAGTTGCAGACGACAAACTGATCTATCAAAGTTTAAGCATAAAAGGTCCAAACATCAATAATGCTGCGACTATTTCGAGATTTCAGGTTAAAGGAAATAACGAATTTAAGACTTCAAAAGATTTTGACTTTGCGGATAATTACCACATAAATGAATCTAAAGGTCTGGACAAATGGGAAGCCGAATTTCCTTTAAACAAAAAACCTTCCAACAGTGCATTTGTATGGAAAAACAAAAGTTATGAAGTAAAACCGCTTATTAAAGAAAGAATCTCTTTTACACCAAGCGAAATTATTCTTGATCTTAACAACAACTGGAAAATAGAAGAACTTGAATCGATACTCAATCTCTCGAAAAACAAATATTTTGTACTTATAAATAATGCAAAACAAGAAATCAATGCCTCTAATTACGAAAATATCTGGAACCAATTTGATGAATTGAATTATTCCCTTCTGCCACTTTTTGATTTGCAGGAAAATACTTTGGTTATCACAAAATGCGGTACATTTTCTTCCAATTTCGAAGAATTAGAATCTTCAAAATATTTAGAAAAAATAAGAAAAGGAACAAAAGACAAAGGTTTAAAAGTTATCAATATCTCGAACGAAATAAATCCGTTTTGGCAGACCGCAAAGGAGCAGAAATATGTGAATTTTATACAAACAAATCTTAATACTTGTACAGACCTTATCAGCAAAAAGCATTTCATAAAATTTCAAACTAATGAAAACAGTATTAATTTAGAAACTGCCGGAATCTCAATCCATGAAAATTCAGCAATTCAGCAAACAGCTCATACAGGTTCAAATCATTTATACAGAATGTTCTGTTTTGGAAAAGTTTTAAACGATCAGGTCGAAATCCAGGCTGACACTTTAAAACAAAACAAATATGTTGACCTCGCAAAAGATGCCAATATTGTAACTCCTATTTCTTCTTTAATCGTACTGGAGACTGATGAAGATTACGAAAACAATGGGATTGAGAAAAACGTTAATACCTTAGGAAATGCATCTATCAACAATGACGGAGCTGTACCTGAACCGCACGAATGGGCACTATTATTCATCGTTTCATCGGCCATTTTATTCTATTACAGAAAGCAAAAATTAACGAATTAATGAAGGATTTAATTCTACATAAAAAACCAATACTTGCTGTTTTTGCAATCTTATTGCTTTTTGCAATAAACAGCAAGATATTGGTTTTAAATCTAAACAACGATTTCCTTGGAATTCTAGGTTCTCTTTGTCTTTTTATCGTTGGTGGGAGAAAAACAAATTTCAGAATTAATTATTTTTTAGTTCTAAGTATTCTATTATTAGAATTCATCAGCTGGCGTTTAAACACAAAATCGGTTCATTTTCTTTCTATACTATTATTTCTGTGTTTCGTTTTCCATTATTTTACAGGGAAATTTTCCTTTATTGCTTTTATTTGCCTTGTTTTATTCTCGACCCTTTTTAGTGCTTTTTTTGCACACTTAACCTCAGAAATAAAACAGGGTCTTTGTTATATCGTTTATCTGACACTAAAGAATTTTATACCTATAAATAAAATCGAAGGTGTCAATTTTTACATCAATAATGCTAAAATTACCATCGACACTGCTTGCATGGGGTTGTCTATGTTTAAGACGGGATTGTTATTTGGCGCCATTTTAATGACTCTGGAAGAAAGAAGGCTCAAACAATATTACGGTGTTTTTCAGATACTCTCTTTCTGCTTACTTATAATAGCGCTCAATATTACCTCTAATTATTTTAGAATCGTAACCTTAATTTTTTTCAATTGCACTCAGGAAAACTTTTTACATCACGCCATTGGTTTAATCTGTTTTACTGTTTATCAAATTGTACCAATGCTATTCATTATTAAGTATATAAAGCCAAAAATAAAAAACAATGATGCAAACAAAATCAAACCTAAAATCCTTATTGTACTTGCATCATTTACAGTCCTTTTAGCAACCAGTATAAAAATCAAAAATGAAACAGAAACTAATTTTCATCAGGAAGTTAGCTCTGAGTATCATACAAAAAAAGGCTCCTGGGTAAACAAGGAGGTTTTTAAAATTGAAACTGCCGAGAAATTGACTTATATAAAAACACCCTCTCATAATCCGATGGTTTGCTGGACAGGCTCCGGATACAAAATTATTGAATCCAAGAAAGTCCTGATAAACAAAGAAGAAATATGGTTTAATAAAATGGAGAAAGACAACCAAAATTATACATCGTATTGGTGGTACGAATCTAATGGCAAAAAGTACAGCTCTCTTATTGAAGTTTTACTTATAAAATTGATTTATGGCCAACCGATTTTTTTAATAAACGAAACCTCAAAATCAAATTAAATAGAAAACCCAAACTAGTAATGAATTCTAGTTTGGGTTTCTGCTATTTTTATTGAATCTGTTACATCAGTTTTTTAATAATAACTTCTTCTGTTATCCCTTCAGCATCTGCTTTATAATTTTTAATAATTCTGTGTCTTAAAATTCCAGTTGCCACTGCTTTTACATCTTCAATATCCGGCGAGAATTTCCCATTGAAAGCGGCATGCGCTTTTGCTGCCAAAATTAAATTCTGTGAAGCTCTTGGTCCTGCTCCCCAATCTAAATAATTCTTAACAAAATCATTCGACAAAGCATTATCAGGGCGTGTTTTACTCACTAAAGTTACCGCATATTCGATTACATTATCGGCTACGGGAATTCTGCGAATCAAATGTTGAAAATCAATAATTTCCTGCGCACTGAATAATGGGTTAATGACTGTCTTAGCATCAGAAGTCGTACGTTTCACTACCTGAACTTCTTCTTCGAAGGTTGGATATTCCAGCTTTATGGCAAACATAAAACGGTCTAACTGTGCTTCCGGTAACGGATAAGTTCCTTCCTGCTCAATTGGGTTTTGAGTAGCTAATACAAAATAAGGTAAATCTAACTTATAGTTTTGCCCCGCAATGGTAACAGAACGCTCCTGCATGGCCTCCAGTAAAGCAGCTTGTGTTTTTGGCGGAGTTCTGTTGATCTCGTCAGCCAAAATGATATTGGAAAAAATAGGCCCTTTAATGAATTTAAAATGTCTGTTTTCATCCAGAATTTCACTTCCCAGAATATCTGAAGGCATTAAATCCGGCGTAAACTGAATTCTTTTAAAATCTAAACCTAAAGCCTGAGACAAAGTATTAATCATTAAAGTTTTTGCCAAACCCGGTACACCAATCAAAAGAGCATGACCACCTGAAAATATACACAGTAAAATTTGGTCAACTACGGCATCCTGGCCAACAATAATTTTTGCTATTTCGTTTTTTAATTCGTTTCGTTTCTGAACTAAATTATGAATTGCTGTTACGTCAGACATTTAGATATGTTTTTAAAATTAAAAAGAGTTAGTATTATGAATTCATAAAACTAACTCTTTTTCTTTATTTAATAAAAATTATTTTTTTAGCCAATTGTAAACAAACTTACAATCTCTGTACTCTCCAATAATTTTGATATAGGTATCTTTAATTTTAGTATCAAACCATTTTGAAATTGTCGTGATCTGCTTTTCTTTTAATGCCAATTCTTTAATTTTGGTATAATCCTTAGCATAATCTGCCACGTGCTGCTCAATTCTATTGGTAACTGTGATTATCTTATATGTTTTTTTCCCTTTATCGTCTGTATTTAAAAGTGGCTGTGAAATTTCGTCGTCTTTCAAATTTGAAACCTGACCGTATAAAGTCGGATCCATTTTAGTCAGTTCAAAACGGGTATCCTGAGTATTTGGATTTACCAGTGTTCCTCCGTTTGCTCTTGTCTCTTTTTCATCAGATTCTGTTCTTGCAGCTTCTGCGAAAGTAATCTCTTTATTTATAATCTTATTTCTAACATTGGTGATCCTTTCTTTTGCTTCTTTCAATGCATTTTCAGAAACTGTTGGCGGAATCAAAATATGTCGTAATTCAATTTCCTGTCCCTTAATTTTTTCAACCATGATAATATGGTATCCGAAAGTAGTTTTAAAAGGTTCGGAAATCTCTCCCTGTGCTAAACTAAAAGCTACATCTTTAAATTCTTTCACAAAAGGAGTCTTTCGGGTCATTTTATAAAAACCACCCGTCGGTGCAGATCCCGGATCTTGTGAATACAATACTGCTTTTGTCGCAAAACTGGATCCCTCGAGAACATCTTTCCTTATCGCATTCAGTCTGTCAATTACCTTCTGCTCGTCCTCTTTGGAAACCTTTGGCTCCACAACAATCTGTGCTACTTCCATCTCAGCTCCAAAAGTCGGTAATTCCTCTTTAGGAATCTTTTTAAAGAAGTTACGAACTTCCTCAGGAGTTATCTCTACAGCATCAACAATTTTCTTTGTCATTTCTGACGCCAATTTTTGTTCTTTTAAGATATCTGCAAAATAGGTCTTAAATTCCTCTACAGAATTCTTTTTATAATAGGCTACCACTTTATTAATATCACCCACTTGCTGTATCATATAATTCAATCGCTCGTCCATCATGCTTCTTACTTCGGCATCACTCACTACGATACTATCCTGAATTGCCTGATGTGCATAAAGTTTATCTTCTAAAAGCTTCCCTAACATCTGACATCTTGTAATATCTTTTGTAGATCCGCCCTGTGCTGAAATTTCTAAAAATGCTTTATCAATATCTGAATCTAAAACAATATAATCTCCAACTGTAGCAATAATACCATCAACTTTCAACTTCTGTCCGGATGTCATCGTAATGGCAGGTTTGCTGACTACTGTATCCTTAATAACTTCTTGTGCCGAAATAATTGAGTTGAAAAAAAATAAAAAACACATTGTCAACACGTATCGGAAATCAATTGTTTTTAGCGCTAATTTTTTTAATAACATTATTTAAAATTTAATTTGAATGTAAAGATCCTGCTTTAGAATTTGTCATAAACTAAAATCATTTTAAAAATATTTCAGTCGTATAATTCCTGAAATATTAAACAATTATGATCTAGTTCCTTTTGACTTATAACGAACAAAAATAACAATTCAATTACATAATACAACTATCGGCTATACTATTAACAAAAAATTATAGAGATGTATCTCAATTTTCAAAGGAACTAACTTCTAAGTCTCGTTCAATGGTTTCGAAAAACCAGCGAAAATCATCTTTAAACTCTGAAAAAATGGGTTGTACAGCTATACTCTATTACATTCCAAGCTATTAAACTCCCCTACTATAAAAAAAGTTATCCATACTACAACGTTTTCGTTGGATAACTAATTTCCCGTAAAATCAAATGAAATCAAAAAACACATACTTTAGATATGTAATTGATAATTTAAAGAGGGATAAATTACGAATAACAACTCTTTTTACCTCTTAAAGCTGTAATTACAAACTTTATTAACTTTTTAAACCAAACCGAAAATCATGAAAAAACCAATTCTACAACTTTACCTGATTGCAGCAATTACTGCATTTTTTGGTTCGTGTTCGCAAAATGAAACCACTGAGAAGGATTCTAAAGCTCAGAGCGAACAATTCGAAATTATTAATGTTACGCATCATGACGGAAGACCCTTTAGTACCGGAACTTCTAATTCAACATCAACCGGAAAATACGTAGACAATCCCGGAGGCGGTGTTATGATGCAGGCCTTTTACTGGGATGTTCCTTCGGGAGGGACCTGGTGGAATACGGTGAGCAGTAAAGTAACTGCCTGGTCTAACGCAGGGATTGGTTCGATATGGCTTCCTCCTGCTTCTAAAGCACAAAACGGCGCCTTCTCTATGGGATATGACCCTACAGATTATTTTGATTTTGGAGATTACAACCAAAATGGCTCTGTCGAAACCCGTTTTGGTTCAAAAACCGAACTGGTTAACTTAATTACTAACGCACATGCCGAGAATTTAAAAGTATACGCAGACATTGTGATCAATCACAATAGCGGTGGACAGTCGGAAGCAAATCCTTTTACCGGAACAAACACCTGGACTAATTTTAGCGGAGTTGCTTCGGGAAAATTCACTCGTAATTATAACGATTTTTACAAAAACAGCTATGGTAACAATGATGAAGGCGCATTTGGCGGTTTTCCTGATTTATGCCACGCCAACCCACATGTACAAGATTGGCTATGGCTGAGAGCTGACGGAGTGGGAAAATATTATAAAAATACCATGAAATTTGACGGCTGGAGATTCGATTATGTAAAAGGTTTTGGTGCTTGGGTGGTAAACTCATGGAATGCAAATGTAGGTGGGTTTTCTGTTGGTGAATTATGGGATTCTAATGTAAATACTCTGAACGACTGGGCAAACAATGCCAACAGCTCAGTATTCGATTTCGCTTGTTACTATAAAATGAATGATGCTTTTGACGGAAATAATTTGGCGCTTTTGAATGATGACATGATGTGGAAAAGAAATCCGTACAAAGCCGTAACCTTCGTAACCAATCATGATACTGATGAAATCTGGAGTAAATTACTTGCTTATTCTTACATCCTGACCCATGAAGGCTATCCTACCATTTTCTACAGAGATTATGAAGAATGGCTGGACAAGAACAAACTAAACAATCTGATCTGGATACACAACAATAAAGCGACCGGAACCACTTCTATTTTATACGCCGACAATGACGAGTATATCGCCAGAAGAAACGGTTACAACGGAAATCCCGGATTGGTTGTTTACATTAACAACTCTGATACCTGGCAGGAAAGATGGATTCAGACGAATTGGGCCAACACTCAAATTAAAGATTTTACCGGAAATTCGACCTGGTATCCTACTACTCAAGCGGATAAATGGGTAAAAATACAATGCCCTCCAAAAGGATATTCCATTTGGTCTATTAATCAATAATTTAAAAACTTGTAATTCTAAGGCTGTTCTATAAAAACAGCCTTATTTTTTTTAACTACATAACTTCAATAAACGCAAGTCTTCCCAATTTAAGAAGTGAATATTTTTATTAAGCCGTAATTAATAGTACTTTTGCAACCTATTTATACGAAATATGAGCTTTTTAAAAGAAATACAACGCAGAAGAACATTTGGAATTATATCGCATCCTGATGCCGGAAAAACAACTTTAACTGAAAAATTATTGTTGTTTGGAGGGGCTATTCAGGAAGCGGGAGCTGTAAAAAACAATAAAATTAAAAAAGGAGCAACGAGTGATTTCATGGAAATCGAACGCCAAAGAGGTATTTCGGTTTCAACCTCTGTACTTGCTTTTAATTATAAAGACAAAAAAATCAATATTCTTGATACTCCGGGACACAAGGATTTTGCTGAAGATACTTTTAGAACTTTAACTGCTGTAGATAGTGTTATTGTTGTAATTGACGTTGCTAAAGGGGTCGAGGAACAAACGGAGAAGTTAGTCGCAGTTTGTAGAATGCGTAACATTCCTATGATTGTTTTCATCAACAAATTAGACCGTGAGGGAAAAGATGCTTTTGATTTGATGGACGAAGTAGAACAAAAGCTTGGACTTACGGTTACGCCTTTAAGTTTTCCAATTGGTATGGGTTACGATTTTCAGGGAATCTACAATCTTTGGGAAGAAAACATCAATCTTTTCAGCGGAGACAGTCGTAAAAATATCGAAGAAACAATCGCTTTCTCTGATGTTCAGAACAATCCGGAATTAGATAAAATTGTGGGTCAAAAAGCTGCTGAAAAACTTCGTGAAGAATTAGAACTGATTGACGAAGTGTATCCAAAATTTGATCGTCAGGATTATCTAGATGGTAAACTGCAACCTGTCTTTTTTGGTTCAGCATTGAACAATTTTGGAGTTCGTGAATTGTTAGATTGTTTCGTTACCATTGCTCCGTCACCAAGACCAAAAGATTCTGAAACCCGTTTGGTTGACCCGAAAGAAGAAAAAATGTCCGGTTTTGTGTTCAAAATTCACGCGAATATGGATCCTAAGCACAGAGACCGTTTGGCTTTTATTAAAATTGTTTCAGGAACTTTTGAAAGAAACAAACCTTATTACCACGTTCGTCAAAAGAAAAATTTAAAATTCTCGAGTCCGAATGCCTTCTTTGCAGAGAAAAAAGAAATTGTAGATATTTCTTATCCGGGAGATATTGTTGGACTACACGATACTGGAAATTTCAAAATTGGGGATACCTTAACGGAAGGTGAAATAATGAGTTTCAAAGGAATTCCAAGTTTCTCTCCTGAACATTTCCGATACATTAACAATGCCGATCCGATGAAAGCTAAGCAATTAGACAAAGGTGTGGACCAGTTAATGGATGAAGGTGTGGCGCAGTTGTTTACCTTAGAAATGAACAACCGTAAAGTAATTGGTACTGTTGGAGCGCTTCAATACGAGGTAATTCAGTATCGTTTAGAGCACGAATATGGTGCAAAATGCACTTATGAAAACTTTCCGGTTCACAAAGCTTGCTGGGTAAAACCTGATGATGCTAAAAATGATGAATTCAAAGAATTTAAGCGTATTAAACAAAAATTCCTTGCACATGATAAATACGGTCAGTTGGTATTCCTTGCCGATTCTGACTTCACGATACAAATGACACAAAGCAAATACCCAAGTGTGAAACTGTTCTTCACTTCGGAATTTGACTAAGAAATTTCAAAGTTTCAGCTATAAAAAAAGCGCTTAATTTTTTACAATTAGCGCTTTTTTTTAATTTTGAATTAATCCAACCTTAATTAGTTTTTATACTTCAAAAATTAATCTCTTTTTATATAAGCAGTCGCAAGCTAACACAATTCATTTAAATCAAGAAATTTTGTCGACGAAAGTAAAAATAAATCCGTTGAACAGCATTTCATACTTACTTCAAAACAAACTTACCAACGTTTGCAAAAATGATATAAATCTTCATTGTGTAACTTTAAAAACTATCACAGATTTTCACCCTACTTATAAAAAAAGCCCCATTACTGGGGCTTTTAAAGTTTATGCTTGTCCCGCAGGACCAAAATTAAGCGGTATTGGAGCTTGTTCTGTCTCTTTGATTTCGCCATGAGCGACTTCAAAACGATGAATATTTTCACCAATTGCTTTTAATAATCTTTTAGCATGTTGTGGTGTCAAGACAATTCTTGACTTTACTTTGGCTTTAGGAATACCAGGCATAATACTCACAAAATCTAAAACAAATTCTGATGATGAGTGATTGATAATCGCCAGATTAGAATAAATTCCTTCTGCAATAGTTTCATCTAACTCGATATTAATCTGTTCTTGTTGTTGGTTCGGATTACTCATAGGTTCCTAATATTAATAAATGTATTCTTCTTTATTAGCCATCATTTCATTGTAATCGTCTTTAGATCCTACGATAGTGTTATCGTATTCTCTCATACCAGTTCCCGCAGGAATTCTGTGTCCAACAATTACATTTTCTTTCAATCCTTCTAAATCATCTACTTTACCAGCTACAGCAGCTTCGTTAAGTACTTTCGTTGTCTCCTGGAATGAAGCCGCAGAAATGAATGATTTAGTTTGTAGCGAAGCTCTTGTAATACCTTGTAAAACTGGCGTTGCAGTTGCAGTAATTACATCTCTGGCTACAACCAGATTTTTATCATTTCGTTTCAACAATGAGTTTTCATCACGTAATTCACGAGGAGTAATGATCTGACCTGGTTTCAATACCGCAGAATCACCAGCATCTTCAACTACTTTCATACCGTATAATTTATCATTTTGAACGATGAAATCTTTAGTATGAATTAATTGATCCTCTAAGAATAAAGTATCACCCGGATCCTGAACTCTTACTTTACGCATCATTTGACGAATAACTACCTCAAAGTGTTTGTCATTAATTTTTACCCCTTGAAGACGGTATACCTCTTGAATTTCATTTACCAAGTACTGTTGAACAGCAGCCGGTCCTTGAATTCTTAAGATGTCATCTGGTGTAATTGCACCGTCAGACAATGGTACTCCTGCTCTTACGAAGTCATTTTCCTGAACTAAGATCTGGCTTGAAAGTTTAACTAAATACTTTTTAATCTCACCAAATTTAGATTCGATAACGATCTCACGGTTACCTCTTTTGATTTTACCGAAAGAAACAACACCGTCGATCTCAGAAACAACTGCCGGGTTTGAAGGGTTACGAGCCTCAAGCAACTCGGTAATTCTTGGAAGACCTCCTGTAATATCGCCCGCTTTAGAAGAACGACGAGGGATTTTCACTAATACTTTACCTGCTTTAATTTTCTCACCATTCTCAACCATTAAGTGTGCACCTACCGGTAAGTTGTACGAACGAATCAATTCACCTTCTTTACCGTAAACCAATAAAGTTGGGATTAATTTTTTGTTTCTCGCCTCAGAAATTACTTTCTCCTGAAATCCGGTTTGCTCATCAATTTCAACCATGTACGATTGTCCTTGCTCTAAATCTTCGTAAGCAATTTTACCAGTAAATTCAGAAACAATTACACCGTTATATGGATCCCACTTACAGATTACAGTTCCTTTAGCTACAGCTTCACCATCTTTAACAAAGATACTAGAACCGTAAGGAATATTATGTGTATTTAAAACGATTCCAGTTTTCTCATCAACTAATTTTAACTCAGTTGAACGTGATACTACGATATCTACCGCATTACCTTCACTGTCCTCACCTTTAACAGTTTTTAAATCTTCAATCTCAAGTCTACCCGCGAATCTTGTAACAATACTAGACTCTTCAGAGATACCTCCTGCAACCCCTCCAACGTGGAACGTACGAAGTGTTAACTGTGTACCTGGCTCTCCAATAGACTGAGCTGCAATAACTCCGACAGCTTCACCTCTTTGTGTCATTTTTCCGGTAGCTAAGTTTCTACCGTAACATTTAGCACAAATACCTTTTAAAGCTTCACAAGTTAATGGAGATCTAACTTCTACTCTTTCAATAGGAGAAGCTTCGATAGTCTTCATAATAGCCTCCGTAATTTGGTGACCTGATTGAACTAATACTTCATTAGTTAAAGGATTAATAACATCTTGCAATGCAACACGTCCTAAAATTCTTTCTCCTAATGATTCAACGATTTCCTCATTTTTCTTCAATGCAGAAACTTCAACACCTCTTAAAGTTCCACAATCCTCGATGTTAACAATAACATCCTGAGAAACGTCATGAAGCCTTCTTGTTAAGTAACCAGCATCCGCCGTTTTAAGAGCGGTATCCGCAAGACCTTTACGAGCACCGTGAGTAGAAATGAAGTACTCAAGGATCGAAAGACCTTCCTTAAAGTTAGAAAGAATCGGGTTTTCAATAATCTCACCACCACCGGCAGTAGATTTTTTAGGCTTAGCCATCAAACCACGCATACCTGTTAACTGACGAATCTGCTCCTTAGAACCCCTCGCACCAGAGTCAAGCATCATATATACAGAGTTGAAACCTTGCTGGTCTTCTCTAATATTTTTCATTGCTAATTCTGTTAACTGAGCATTCGCAGAAGTCCATACGTCAATAACCTGGTTGTAACGCTCGTTATTGGTGATAAGACCCATGTTATAGTTAGTTGAGATACCTTCAACTTGCTCTCTGGCATCTGCAATTAACTTCGTTTTTTGTTCCGGGATTCTAATATCACCTAAAGAGAATGATAAACCTCCTCTAAATGCGAATTTATAACCCATATCTTTCATATTATCCAAGAAAGCTGCCGTTGTAGGTACATCAGTCACACTTAAAATGTGTCCGATAATATCTCTAAGGTTTTTCTTAGTCAATACGTCGTTGATATATCCGGCTGCTTCAGGTACTACTTCGTTAAATAATACACGTCCTGCAGTTGTTTGAATAATTTGGTACACTAATTCTCCGGCGTCATTAAAATCTTTAGCTCTAATTTTCACACGAGCATTCAATTCTAATCTTCCTTCGTTTAATGCAATGTTTACTTCTTCAGCAGAATAGAAAGTCAAATCCTGACCAATAATTTTGTGATCTTCCGTAGAAATACGCTCTTTGGTCATATAGTATAGACCCAAGACCATGTCCTGAGAAGGTACAGTAATTGGAGCACCATTTGCAGGATTCAAGATATTGTGAGAAGCCAACATTAATAATTGTGCCTCTAAAATAGCCTCTGGTCCTAATGGTAAGTGAACCGCCATCTGGTCACCATCAAAATCCGCGTTAAACGCTGTACATACTAATGGGTGTAACTGGATCGCTTTTCCTTCAATTAATTTTGGCTGGAATGCCTGAATACCTAATCTGTGCAAAGTAGGAGCACGGTTTAGTAATACCGGGTGTCCTTTAATTACGTTTTCAAGGATATCCCAAACTACCGGCTCTTTTTTGTCGATTATTTTCTTAGCAGATTTTACTGTCTTAACAATACCTCTTTCGATCAATTTACGGATAACGAAAGGTTTGTATAATTCAGAAGCCATATCTTTTGGCAATCCGCATTCGTATAATTTTAACTCCGGACCAACGACGATTACCGAACGAGCAGAATAATCCACACGTTTTCCTAAAAGGTTTTGGCGGAAACGTCCTTGTTTACCTTTTAAAGAGTCAGATAATGATTTTAATGGTCTGTTTGATTCTGTTTTAACAGCAGAAGCTTTACGAGTATTATCGAATAATGAATCTACAGATTCCTGTAACATACGTTTCTCGTTTCTCAAGATCACTTCAGGAGCTTTAATCTCCATTAATCTCTTCAAACGGTTGTTACGGATGATTACACGACGATATAAATCGTTCAAATCTGAAGTTGCAAAACGACCTCCGTCAAGTGGCACAAGCGGACGTAATTCCGGCGGAATAACTGGAACCACTTTCATGATCATCCATTCCGGACGGTTTTCGCGGTTTTCGTTAGACTCACGGAAAGACTCCACAACTTGTAATCTTTTTAAAGCTTCAGTTTTTCTTTGTTTAGAAGTCTCGTTGTTAGCGCTGTGTCTTAATTCATAAGATAAAGCATCCAGATCGATACGAGCTAATAAATCCATAATACATTCCGCTCCCATTTTAGCAACGAATTTGTTTGGATCTAAATCATCTAAATATTGATTCTCTTGCGGAAGAGTATCTAAAATGTTTAAGTATTCTTCTTCAGTTAAGAAATCTAATCTTTGTAAAGATTCTCCATCTGCATTTTTAGCAATACCCGCTTGAATTACTACGTATCTTTCGTAGTAAATGATCATATCTAACTTTTTAGATGGAAGACCAAGGATATAACCAATTTTGTTTGGAAGAGAACGGAAATACCAGATGTGAGCAATTGGCACAACAAGGTTGATGTGTCCTACTCTGTCACGACGTACTTTTTTCTCTGTAACTTCAACACCACAACGGTCGCAAATAATACCTTTGTAACGAATTCTTTTATACTTACCACAAGCACATTCGAAATCTTTTACTGGTCCGAAGATTCTTTCGCAGAAAAGTCCGTCACGCTCTGGTTTGTGAGTTCTGTAGTTAATTGTTTCCGGCTTTAAAACCTCTCCTCTTGATTCTTTCAGGATAGATTCTGGTGAAGCCAATCCAATAGAAATTTTGTTAAATCTTTTTACTGGATTTTTGTCTTTATTGTTTCTGTTATTCATCATAGTTTTTACTATTGATTTATTTTGCAATTAAAAAAATTGATTCTTAGTCTAGTCTAAAGTCAAATGTCATACAGTTTTAGAGTCATTGCTGACCTTAGACTTTGGACTTTTAAACTTTCGACTTAAAACACTACCTCGGGTTACTTCTCTAAACTTCAAAATTTAATTTGAAGCGCTAGTTATAGAATGCCTAGCATTACTATAAAAAATCGGAACGGGTTACGGGTATAAATCTTTAAAAACTTCTAACATTTAGTAAACAGCTAAAGTCCCAGAATTCAGTGTTAAACTGAATACTGAGACTGTAACTGAAAACATTTATTATTCTTCCAAACGAAGATCTAAACCTAGACCTTTCAATTCGTGCATTAATACATTGAATGATTCTGGTAAACCTGGTTCTGGCATAGTTTCACCCTTAACGATAGCCTCGTAAGTTTTAGCTCTACCAATAACGTCATCAGACTTAACAGTTAAGATTTCACGTAGTGTACTAGAAGCTCCATAAGCCTCAAGTGCCCAAACCTCCATCTCTCCGAAACGCTGACCTCCAAATTGAGCTTTACCTCCAAGTGGCTGTTGCGTAATCAATGAGTATGGTCCGATAGAACGTGCGTGCATCTTATCATCAACCATGTGTCCTAATTTAAGCATGTAAATTACACCCACAGTCGCTTTTTGTGCAAAACGCTCTCCAGTACCACCATCATAAAGGTAAGTATGTCCGAAACGTGGTACGTTAGCCTCATCAGTCAAAGCATTGATTTGATCTAAAGAAGCACCGTCAAAAATTGGAGTAGCAAATTTTCTACCCAAGTTCATCCCGGCCCATCCAAGAACAGTCTCATAAATCTGACCAATGTTCATACGAGAAGGTACCCCAAGTGGATTCAATACGATATCTACTGGTGTTCCATCCTCTAAGAATGGCATATCCTCATGACGAACGATTCTTGCAACAATACCTTTGTTACCGTGACGTCCCGCCATTTTATCACCTACTTTTAACTTACGTTTTTTAGCGATATAGATTTTAGCCAATTTCAAGATTCCAGATGGCAATTCATCTCCAACTGTAATAGTGAATTTCTCTCTTCTTAAAGATCCTTGTAAGTCGTTCAGCTTAATTTTATAGTTATGAATTAAATCATTAACCATTTTATTTGTAGCGTCATCAGCAACCCATTGACCTTTGCTTAAGTGAGCAAAATCCTCTACTGCGTAAAGCATTTTTTGAGTATATTTTTTACCTTTTGGTAAAACTTCCTCACCCAAATCGTTCATTACACCCTGAGATGTTTTTCCGTTAACGATCAGGAATAATTTCTCTACTAATCTGTCTTTTAATTCAACAAACTTAGTTTCGAACTCCATTTCTAAAGCGCCTAAAGCATCTTTATCCTGAGTACGTTTACGTTTATCTTTAACGGCTCTTGCAAATAATTTTTTGTCAAGAACTACACCGTGTAAAGATGGTGAAGCTTTCAATGAAGCATCTTTTACATCACCTGCTTTATCCCCGAAGATTGCACGAAGCAATTTCTCTTCCGGAGTAGGATCTGATTCTCCTTTTGGTGTAATTTTTCCAATCAAAATGTCGCCAGGCTTAACCTCTGCTCCAATTCTGATCATACCGTTTTCATCTAAATCTTTAGTAGCTTCTTCAGAAACGTTAGGAATATCGTTTGTTAACTCTTCGTTTCCTAACTTAGTATCTCTAACCTCTAATGAATAATCATCAACGTGGATAGAGGTAAAAATATCATCACGAACTACTTTTTCAGAAATTACAATCGCATCCTCAAAGTTATACCCTTTCCATGGCATGAACGCAACTTTTAAGTTTCTACCTAAAGCTAATTCACCATTTTGAGTAGCATATCCTTCTGATAATACTTGTCCAAGAACCACTCTGTCACCTTTTCTTACGATTGGTTTCAGGTTGATACTTGTTCCCTGATTGGTTTTTCTAAATTTAATTAAGTTGTATGTTTTCTCATCAGCATCAAAACTAACCATTCTTTCATCTTCAGTACGGTCGTATTTGATAGTAATGATATTTGCATCAACATATTCTACAGTTCCATCTCCTTCAGCATTAATTAATACTCTGGAATCTGAAGCTACCTGACGCTCTAAACCTGTACCAACGATTGGTGCTTCCGGGCGGATCAAAGGAACCGCCTGACGCATCATGTTTGATCCCATCAACGCACGGTTCGCATCATCATGTTCCAAGAAAGGAATTAACGAAGCCGAAATCGAAGCAATCTGGTTAGGTGCAACGTCTGTATAATGTACAACTGAAGGTTCAACAACCGGGAAGTCACCTTCCTCACGAGCAATAACATTAGTTGCCGTAATTTTACCAGTCTCGTCCATTTCAATGTTTGCCTGAGCAATCATTTTTCCTTCTTCTTCTTCAGCGCTTAAGTAAATTGGAGTGCTTTCTAAATCAACTACACCATTAGTTACTTTACGGTATGGAGTTTCGATGAATCCCATTCCGTTTACTTTTGCATAAACCCCAAGAGATGAAATCAAACCAATGTTTGGTCCCTCAGGAGTTTCAATCGGACATAAACGACCATAGTGTGTATAGTGAACGTCACGAACCTCGAAACCAGCTCTTTCTCTCGAAAGTCCACCTGGTCCAAGTGCAGAAAGTCTTCTCTTGTGTGTAATCTCAGCTAATGGATTCGTTTGATCCATAAATTGAGACAACTGGTTTGTACCAAAGAAAGAGTTGATAACTGATGATAATGTTTTAGCATTGATCAAATCAATTGGTGTAAACACCTCGTTATCTCTAACGTTCATTCTCTCACGAATAGTTCTCGCCATACGTGCTAAACCAACACCGAATTGCTGAGACAATTGTTCTCCAACTGTTCTAACACGACGGTTTGATAAGTGATCAATATCATCAATCTCAGCTTTTGAGTTGATCAATTCGATCAAATATTTCACGATTGTAATGATATCTTCTTTGGTAAGCACTTGCTTGTCCATAGGGATATCTAAATCTAACTTTTTGTTCATTCTGTAACGACCAACTTCACCTAAGTTATAACGTTGATCAGAGAAGAACAATTTATCAATAATACCACGAGCAGTTTCTTCATCAGGCGGTTCTGCATTACGCAATTGTCTGTAGATGTGCTCAACAGCTTCTTTTTCAGAGTTTGTTGGATCTTTTTGTAACGTGTTGTGGATAATAGCATAATCAGCTTGGTTATTATCCTCTTTGTGTAACAAAATAGATTTAACGTTAGAATCGATGATCTCTTCCACATTATCTTTGTCGATAATCGTATCACGATCAAGGATGATTTCGTTACGTTCGATAGAAACTACCTCTCCGGTATCTTCATCCACGAAATCCTCGTGCCAAGTGTTCAATACACGTGCAGCAAGTCTTCTTCCAATATACTTTTTGATACCTGTTTTAGAAACTTTAATTTCTTCAGCTAAGTCGAAAATTTCAAGGATGTCCTTATCTCTTTCGAAACCAATAGCACGGAATAAAGTGGTTACCGGTAATTTTTTCTTTCTATCGATATACGCGTACATAACGCTGTTAATATCTGTAGAAAATTCTATCCAGGATCCTTTAAAAGGAATTACTCTGGCAGAATATAATTTTGTTCCATTTGCGTGGAATGATTGTCCAAAGAAAACCCCAGGAGAACGGTGTAGCTGAGATACTACTACACGCTCGGCACCATTAATTACAAAGGTACCACTTGGTGTCATGTAAGGAATTGTTCCAAGATAAACATCTTGTACAATAGTTTCAAAATCTTCGTGTTCTGGGTCTGTACAGTATAGTTTTAACCTGGCTTTTAAAGGCACACTATAGGTAAGTCCTCTCTCTATACATTCTTGAATTGTATAACGTGGTGGGTCTACAAAATAATCCAGGAACTCCAATACAAAGTTGTTTCTTGTATCTGTAATTGGAAAGTTTTCCATGAAGGTGTTGTATAGACCTTCGTTGCCTCTTTCGTCAGATTTAGTTTCTAATTGAAAAAAATCTTTAAAAGATTTAACCTGAACATCTAGAAAATCCGGATAGTCAGGAATATTTTTTGTAGAGGCAAAATTCAATCTTTCAGTCTGATTTGTTATCATCAATGAACAAAATTTTGATTAAAAAAAAGTAGTTTTTTGTGTAAAACACATTGTTTAGTTTATACTTTCTTTTTAGAATCAATACATCTTTAAAAATAAACCGGACAAACCAGGTTCCATTTTTTTTCTTCGTATTGATCAAAAACTCTTCCGTATTTTAAACTATTTGATAATAAAATTTAATGTATTTTATTATACGAAAAATGGTTTAGGCCTTTGAGTGTTAACTCAGGACCTAAACCTAGTTCTTAAAACTGAGTTAAATTATTTAAGCTCAACTACAGCTCCAGCTTCTTCTAATGATTTTTTAAGACCTTCAGCCTCTTCTTTAGAAACACCTTCTTTAACGTTACTTGGAGCACCGTCAACTACATCTTTAGCTTCTTTAAGACCTAAACCTGTAAGTTCTTTTACTAATTTCACAACTGCTAATTTAGAAGCTCCAGCTTCTTTCAATACAACTGTAAATTCAGTTTGTGCTTCTTCAGCAGCACCTTCTCCACCACCAGCAGCAACTACTACAGCTGCAGCAGCAGGCTCGATACCATACTCGTCTTTTAATATTGTTGCTAATTCGTTAACTTCTTTAACTGTTAGGTTAACTAATTGTTCTGCGAATTGTTTCAAATCTGCCATTTTTTCTATCGTTTAAAATGATTTGTAAAATTATATTTTGTTTATTGTGCGCTATTTAAGCAGCAAGGAGAATAAACTCCCTGCGGTAATTATTATGCTTCAGTTTCTTCTTCGCTACCTGCGAATTTGTTT
This sequence comes from Flavobacterium sp. WG21, assembly GCF_000335775.1. Lineage (NCBI taxonomy): Bacteria > Pseudomonadati > Bacteroidota > Flavobacteriia > Flavobacteriales > Flavobacteriaceae > Flavobacterium > Flavobacterium sp. WG21. The sequence goes on along the minus strand of NZ_AMYW01000013.1, from coordinate 56,112 downwards.
TGTAAAGCAGAAATAATTCTTTGAGCTGGTGATTGTAACAATCCAATAAGTTCTCCAAGAAGTTCTTCTTTAGACTTAATAGTTGCTAATGCATCTAATTGATTGTCTCCAATGTAAATTTCATTGTTAATGAAAGCACCTTTTAAAACTGGTTTATCAGATTTCTTACGGAAATCTTTGATAATTTTTCCAGGAGCATTAGCTACATCAGAAATAAATATAGCACTGTTACCAGTTAAAACTGTTGGTAAATCACCATAATCATTAGCAGAAGCTTCCATTGCTTTTGCAAGCAAAGTGTTCTTTACAACTTCTAATTTGATTCCAGCTTTAAAACAAGCTCTACGTAAGTTTGAAGTTGTCTCTGCGTTTAAACCAGAAATATCAGATACATAAATGATATTTGTACCAGCTAACTGCGCAGTTAAATTTTCAATCGCGATTGATTTTTCTTCTCTAGTCATACTAAAAATTTTTAACTACCAATTATACTGCTTTTGGGTCTAATGCGATAGCAGGACTCATAGTGCTTGTAAGGTGAATACCTTTAATGTAGGTACCTTTAGCAGCAGTTGGTTTAAGTTTTATTAATGTTTGAATAATTTCGTGTGCGTTGTCAACAATTTGCTCAGCTCCAAAAGAAACTTTACCAATTCCTGCGTGAACGATACCAGTTTTATCAACTTTAAAGTCAATTTTACCAGCTTTAACCTCTGCAACAGCTTTTGCAACATCCATAGTTACAGTACCTGTTTTAGGGTTTGGCATTAAACCTCTAGGTCCTAAAATACGACCTAATGGACCTAATTTACCCATAACAGCTGGCATAGTGATGATTACATCAACATCTGTCCAACCGTCTTTAATTTTTTGTAAATAGTCATCAAGACCAACATAGTCTGCACCAGCTTCTTTAGCTTCCGCTTCTTTATCTGGAGTAACTAATGCTAATACTTTAACATCTTTACCTGTTCCGTGAGGTAATGTAACCACACCTCTTACCATTTGATTCGCTTTTCTAGGATCTACACCCAAACGAACTGCGATATCAACAGACTCATCAAATTTTGCAGAAGCAACAACTTTCAATAATGCCGCAGCATCTTTTAGAGAGTATAATTTGTTCTTTTCAATTTTTGAAGCAGCCTCTTTTTGCTTTTTTGTTAATTTTGCCATGTCTTTTTCTTAATTAAAAAGGAGCATCTCCTGATACAGTTATACCCATAGATCTAGCTGTTCCAGCAACCATACTCATAGCTTTCTCAATTGTGAAAGCGTTTAAGTCCGGCATTTTGTCTTCAGCAATAGTTCTAATTTGTTCCCAAGTAACGCTAGCTACTTTTTTACGATTAGGCTCACCAGAACCAGATTTTAGCTTTGCAGCTTCCATTAACTGAACTGCTGCTGGAGGAGTCTTAACGACAAAATCAAATGATTTGTCTTTATACACAGTGATTTGCACTGGGCAAATTTTGCCAGGTTTATCCTGAGTTCTAGCATTAAATTGCTTACAGAACTCCATGATGTTAACCCCAGCAGCTCCTAAAGCAGGTCCAACCGGTGGCGACGGGTTCGCAGCACCTCCCTTAACTTGTAGTTTAACTACCTTACTAATTTCTTTAGCCATTTTTAAAAAATTTATCACTGTAATCAATGGAAGCGATTACAATGGTTTATTATAGTGTAACAAAAAATTATACTTTTTCAACTTGCATAAAGCTCAATTCTAATGGTGTTTTTCTTCCGAAAATCTTAACCATAACTTCAAGTTTACGCTTTTCTTCATTGATTTTTTCAACCGAACCGTTAAAGCCGTTAAAAGGACCATCGATCACTTTTACCGTTTCACCCAGGCTGAAAGGAATAGCACGAGTATCTGTATTAACAGCCAACTCATCCACTTTACCTAACATTCTATTTACTTCAGAAAGTCTCAAAGGAACCGGCTCCCCGCCTTTGATCTCACCTAAAAACCCAATTACACTAGTAATTGACTTAATAATATGAGGTATCTCACCAACTAAATTGGCTTCGATCATAACATATCCAGGGAAATAAACTTTATCCTTAGACATTTTCTTTCCTTCTTTTACAGTAACTACTTTTTCTGTAGGTACTAAAACTTGGGAAACATAATCGCCCATACCTAATCTGGCAATCTCAGTTTCGATGTAAGCTTTGACTTTGTTTTCTTGTCCGCTTACAGCTCTAACCACATACCATTTTTTCACATTATTATCTGCCATCACAAAAAAATTATCCTTTTAACCAGTTAAAAAATCCAGCCAAAGCTTTTGCAAAAAATTCGTCTACTCCCCATGTTGCCAAAGCGAACAGAATCGAAAATACAGCTACAACAATTGTCAATTTTTGAACCTCAGCCCAAGCTGGCCAAGTAACATTTGACTTTAACTCTTCGAAAGCCTCTGATAAATAATTAGTAACTTTTGTCATTTGATATATTTTTTTATTGCACGGGCGGAGGGATTCGAACCCCCATCAACGGTTTTGGAGACCGCTATTCTACCCTTGAACTACGCCCGTAATTAAAAGCCAGTGATTTCAATTAAGAAAATCAGCTGGCTTTTTTTTTATTTTTTATAGGATTATCCTACGATTTCAGTTACCTGACCTGCTCCTACAGTTCTACCACCTTCACGGATAGCGAAACGTAAACCAACACTCATAGCGATTGGGCTTAATAAAGCAACATTGATAGTCAAGTTATCTCCTGGCATTACCATCTCTACTCCTTCTGGTAAAGTAATAACTCCTGTTACGTCAGTTGTACGTACGTAGAACTGTGGACGGTAGTTATTGTGGAATGGAGTATGACGTCCACCTTCTTCTTTTTTCAAGATATAAACCTCTGCTTTGAAAGTAGCGTGTGGTTTTACTGATCCTGGCTTAATGATAACCATTCCTCTTTTGATAGATTCTTTATCAATACCTCTTAACAATAAACCTACGTTATCTCCAGCTTCACCTCTATCAAGGATTTTACGGAACATCTCAACTCCTGTAATAGTAGAAGTTAATTTATCAGCTCCCATACCAATGATTTCAACTGGATCTCCTGTATTAGCAATACCTGTTTCGATACGACCTGTAGCAACAGTTCCACGACCAGTAATTGTAAATACGTCTTCAACCGGCATCAAGAATGGTTTTGCTACGTCACGCACTGGCTCTTCGATCCAAGCATCAACAGCATCCATTAATTCAATGATTTTTGGTACCCAAGCAGGATCATTATTCAATCCTCCTAAAGCAGAACCTTGAACTACAGGACCATTATCTCCATCATATTCGTAGAAAGATAATAAATCTCTAATTTCCATCTCAACAAGCTCTAACAACTCAGCATCATCAACCATATCCACTTTGTTCATGAAAACAACGATTCTTGGAATACCAACCTGACGACCTAAAAGGATGTGCTCACGAGTTTGTGGCATTGGACCATCTGTAGCAGCAACTACTAAGATAGCTCCGTCCATTTGAGCTGCTCCAGTAACCATGTTCTTTACGTAATCCGCGTGACCTGGACAGTCAACGTGAGCGTAGTGACGGTTAGCTGTTTCATACTCTACGTGTGATGTATTAATAGTAATACCTCTTTCTTTCTCCTCTGGAGCGTTATCGATTTGATCAAACGATTTTGCTTGACAGTAACCAGCATCAGACAATACTTTTGTAATTGCTGCAGTTAATGTAGTTTTTCCGTGATCCACGTGTCCAATTGTACCTATGTTTAAGTGCGGTTTGGAACGATTAAAATTCTCCTTTGCCATTTTACTTAATTTTTAATCTTAGTTATATATTAATTTTCAATTTCCTACTTACTTGAGCCAACTACGGGAATTGAACCCGTGACCTCTTCCTTACCAAGGAAGCACTCTACCCCTGAGCTAAGTCGGCAGAGAGTTCTGACTTTTAGATTTAGATCTCAGATTTTAAAAATCCGAAACCGATAGCCCAAAACCTTAACTACTTCTTTATTTGTGGGGAGAGCAGGATTCGAACCTGCGAAGTTCACACAGCAGATTTACAGTCTGCCCTCGTTGGCCGCTTGAGTATCTCCCCTTAATAATTTATGATTTCAGAATTCTGATTTTAGATTTAATCCAAAAACTTCACCCTGCTAACCACAAACCTTTTTCAATATTTTTTAAGAACTAATTTCAAATCGCATTTGAAATATTTTTGAGCCGATAGAGGGACTCGAACCCACGACCTGCTGATTACAAATCAGCTGCTCTAGCCAGCTGAGCTACATCGGCAATTGCATTAAAAAAGTCCGCTATTTCTAACGGACTGCAAATGTAGCTATTTTATCTTTGAATCAAAACATTTTTTAAAAAAAATTTCAATTATATATGTGCTCTTATTTTTTCTTTCCTTTTGACAAGTAATCTTTCCAAAGATTCTGCTGAAAGCTCAACCGCCTCTTCGAATGTCTTGCATTGCTTTTTAACCAAAAAATCATCCCCCGGTACATTAATCTTAATCTCTACTGCTTTATTCTCTTTATCACTTGTTCTTTCAACCTTTAAAAAAACATCCGCCGAAACAACACGATCATAATATTTCTCCAATTTATCCATTCTCTCCTGAATAAAATCTACCAATTTTCTGTCAACAGTAAAGTTAACTGCATGAACATCTACCTTCATAATACAAATTTTAGGGTTAAACATTTCAGAACTATTGTTTATTCCTAGGATGCGCATTTGCATACACTTTTTTAAGCTCCGCTAAACTATTGTGAGTATAAACCTGTGTAGACGCTAAACTCGAATGCCCCAATAATTCCTTAACTGAATTTAAATCTGCTCCGTTATTTAATAAATGAGTCGCAAAAGTATGCCGAAGCACATGCGGACTCTTTTTTACCTTTTCAGAGACTTTACTAAAGTAAGAATTTATTAATCGATACACAAAAGATTCACTCAATTTTAACCCTTTGCCTGAAATAAAAAAATATTCTTCATCCACTACCTTTTCAACCAAAGCCCTTTCCTGCAAATACAATTTCATCTGACCCGCAATTATTGGCAATATCGGAACAATACGCTCTTTATTCCTCTTCCCTAAAACCTTCAACAAACCAGAAGACAAATCAACATCACGTTTCATTAAATGAATCAACTCAGCCCTTCTTATCCCCGTCGCATAAAACAAATCCACAATAAGCCTGTCACGAACCTCCTCGAACCCACAAGGATCACCAACCTCCAACAACAAATCAGTCAGCTCTTTTTCAGAAAAAGGAATCTGAATAATCTTAGGTGTTTTCAACGCTTTATGCTTTAACATCGGACTCACTTCAATTTGCTTTGTTTTCAAAAGAAACCGATAAAATGCTTTCAAAGATGACATTTTTCGATTAACAGAAACATTCGAAACACCCTCATCCACTAAAGAAACAATCCAACTTCTAATTTGACCATAATTCACCCCCTCAATTCCCTCTTGCTCAAAATTAACCCTATTAAATTCTTTAAAAGAAAAGACATCATTCAAATAAGCCGTAACCGTATGAACCGAATACTTCTTCTCCAACTCCAGATAATCACGAAACGCCTCTACATTTGATTTCATAAAAACACAATTCTTACAACATCTGTTGACCCAATAAAAGAAAACCAACTCAGCTTAAAATTAAACACAAAAAAAACCGTTAGTATCAAAATTAATTCTTTTTGATAACTAACGGTAATTATTTTAAAAAAAGCTACTACTAACTCTCTAAACTATCTCTCAATGTTTGGATGTAAGCCGCTTTTTGAATTTGAGCTCTTTTGATAACAGAAGGCTTAATAAAAGCAGTACGTGCTCTTAATTGACGAACAGTTCCTGTTTTATCAAATTTTCTTTTATAGCGCTTTAATGCTCTATCGATATTTTCTCCGTCTTTAATTGGTATAATTAACATAATATTGACACCTCCTCTCGTTAAGGCTGCAAAAGTATGTATTAATTATGAATTATGAGTTATAAATTATGCTTTTTTTTCAGAAAATAGAATATAGAGCAAAGAATAAAGACTTCAATACTAAGTATCCTGCATTCTTCATCCTGTTATTTTTTTTAGAGAATAGAATAAAGAGCAAAGAATAAAGACTTCAATACTAAGTATCCTGCATTCTTCATCCTGTTATTTTTTTTTAGAGAATAGAATAAAGAGCAAAGAATAAAGACTTCAATACTGCATATCCTGCATTCTTCATCCTGTTATTTTTTTTTAGAAAATAGAATATAGAGCAAAGAATAAAGACTTCAATACTATGTACCCTGCATTCTTTACTCTTTACTCTTTACTCTTTACTCTTTACTCTTTATTCTTTGCTCTATTTTCTTTGCTCTATTTTCTTTACTCTTTCAACAAATTCCTGGAAATAACTACTTTTTGAATTTCGGTTGTTCCTTCTCCAATGGTACACAATTTAGAATCTCTGTAGAATTTCTCTACCGGAAAATCTTTTGTATAACCGTAACCTCCATGAATCTGAACCGCCTCGTTGGCAATTTTCACGCAAGCTTCGGAAGCATACATTTTAGCCATAGCTCCTAATGTTGTCACCGGCTTATGTTGTTGTTTTAAATAGGCCGCCTTATGCAATAACAACTCCGAAGCTTCTATTTCGGTAGCCATATCTGCTAATTTGAAAGATATACCCTGAAAATTACTGATAGGCTGACCAAATTGGTATCTCTCTTTTGAATATTTCAAAGCTGCTTCATAAGCTCCTTTTGAAATTCCCAAAGATAAAGCTCCGATTGAAATTCGTCCCCCGTCTAATATTTTCATCGCCTGAACAAATCCTTGTCCTACTTCTCCCAATCTGTTTGCATCCGGAACACGACAGCCATCAAAAACCAACTCGGCAGTTTCACTGGCACGCATTCCCAATTTATTTTCTTTCTTTCCTGAGCTAAATCCTTTCATTCCTTTCTCCAAAACAAAAGCCGTCATTCCTTTCGAATCTCCTTTTTCACCGGTACGAACAATTACTACCGCAATATCTCCGGAAATAGCATGTGTAATGAAGTTCTTCGCTCCGTTTATAATCCATTCATCTCCCTCTTTAACTGCGGTCGTATTCATTCCTCCCGCATCTGAACCGGTATTGTGCTCGGTTAATCCCCAGGCTCCAATATGTTCGGCCGTTGCCAGTTTTGGCAGCCATTTTTTCTTTTGTTCTTCGTTACCGAAAGTCAAAATATGATTGGTGCATAATGAATTATGAGCCGCAACAGATAAACCAATTGAAGGATCTACTTTTGCAATCTCTTCTACAACAGTGATATATTCGTGATACCCTAAACCGGAACCACCATACTCTTCAGGAACCAAAACTCCCATAAACCCCATTTCTCCCAATTGCTTGAACAGGGAAACTGGAAAAATTTGAGATTCATCCCATTCCATGATATTTGGTCGGATATTTTTCTCAGCAAAATCTTTTATTGATTGCGCAATCATCAACTGCGTTTCATTATATTGAAAATCCATTGTAATTCTGTTTTTTTTTAGAACTCCAAATATAAACTAATTATTTTTGCTTTTTCAATAGGAAAACCTTTAATTTTTGACAAATCCTCAATATTATTAATATTTCCATTCATACTTCGATACGTTACAATTTCTTTGGCCAATGCATATCGGAAGTAAGGAAACTTTGTCAACTCTTTTAAAGAGGCTTCGTTTATGGAGATTTTTTTTAAAGAGGAAGGAATTATCACCTTAAAATGCGCCGTCAATTCTTTTACAACCTCTGGTGAAAGCCCCCAAACCTCATTCATTTGTTCCATCGAAACAAAACCTCCCAAAACTTCTCTTTGCTTCAATATCCTTAACGATAAAGCTTCCCCTATACCATATATCTTAACTAAATCTTCCTGTGTAGCATTATTAATATCCAGCACTATAATTTTCTCTTTTTTATAAACAGGTTCTTTTACGAACTCATTTCTTTCCATCTTATGACTTGATTTATTCTTAACCCAGTCCGGAAATTTAAAAAGCGGAGAAATCACTCTGAGTAAAGAATCTGAGATTTTTGTGACCTCCTGAAATTCTTTTGCTGAATTTACATATTTGTTCTCTTTTCGGAAAGCCAGCAGACGATCGATCTCCTGAACAGACATTCCTAATTTGTACCCTTTGTAATCGGTGATGAAATTTGGATTAAAAGCATAGACCTTTCTTTTCTCTCCAAATTTTAAAAGTTTTAAAGAATCTATTTCGGATTGCAAAGTCAACCACTGCTTTTCTTGAGGAACAATCTTCTCCGAAATATCGAAATCAACAAGAAAGTAAACCGCCTGTAGTACAACTATAATAATAAAGAGCAAAATAACTCCTTTACGTTGTTCTTGTGTAAACTTCAAAAGAACTTCAAAACGCTTTAATTTCATTTTATTAAAAATTTTCTTTCATTCTGTAAATTGCTAAAATAAGAAAATCTTAAAGCTTTATTAAGAAAATTAGCAAAAATATTGCGTTTTAAAAAATTACATTTTTCATTATTTATGACTAATTAATTTAATGAATCTCAGCCCGGAAAGATTGATAAACGGAGGTTTTGTCAAAATATTTAATATTTTACAACTAAAAATGAGATAATTGTTTTTATTTTTTACAAAAAACGATACATTTGGAGCTTAGTAACAAATAAACCAATATAATATATGTCAATTTGGAGAGTTAAACCTATATCAGCCTTTGAGGCCGATATGAAAAAAAGTGATTTAAAAAGAGTTTTAGGAAAATGGAGCCTTACAGCCATTGGTGTTGGTGCCATTATTGGAGGAGGAATTTTTGTACTTACAGGTACCGGAGCCTATTACCACGCTGGTCCGGCCTTAGCTGTTTCCTTCATCATTGCAGGGATTGCCTGTGTTTTCGCAGCTCTTTGTTATTCTGAGTTTGCCTCTATTTTGCCTGTTGAAGGTTCTGCTTATGCCTACGCATATGGAACAATTGGAGAAATTTTTGCCTGGATTATCGGTTGGGGACTTATCCTCGAATATGCAATGGGATCGATGACCGTCGCCGTTTCCTGGTCCGGATATTTTAACAAATTGCTTAAAATGTTTCACATCCATTTGCCCGAATGGCTCACAACAGACCCTGCCAGTTACTCGGGAGAGGGTTTTTCTATGAATCTTCCGGCTTTTTTAATTGTTGTTTTGGTTATTTCTTTACTTATTAAAGGAACTAAAAGTGCTGCAAAAGCAAACAATTTCATTGTTATCCTTAAAGTTTCAGCTGTAATATTTGTAATTATCGCTGGTCTTTTCTTTATCAATACTGCAAACTGGAGTCCGTTTATTCCGGCAGCTACTCAAATTATTGAAAAAGAGACTACTCACAATGCTTACGGTATTGGAGGAATTGTTTCCGGTGCTGCTGCTATTTTCTTTGCTTATGTTGGTTTCGATGCTGTTTCGACTCAGGCTGGAGAAGCGGTAAACCCTAAAAAAGATGTTCCGTTTGCGATCATTGCTTCCTTATTAATTTGTACTACCTTATACATACTTGTTTCTTTAGTACTAACTGGTATGATGAACTATAAAGATTTTAATCCACTAGGAAAATATCCTGATGCTATTAAAGCTCCTGTTGCGTATGCATTTGATATTGCCGGACAAGGATGGGCTGGTTTTATTATTACAATTGCTGCAACAATAGGTCTTGTTTCTGTATTAATGGTAATGATCATGGGGCAATCCAGAATTTTCCTTGGTATGTCGAAAGATGGATTAATTCCTGCTGTATTCTCTAAAGTAAATCCACTTTCAGGAACTCCGAAAACGAATCTAATCATCTTAGGTGGCATTATTGCAACGGTTGCTGCTTTTACACCAATCAACAAATTAGCCGATATGACCAGTTTTGGAACTTTGTTTGCCTTTACAATGGTTTGTATTGCAGTTTGGATTTTAAGGGTAAAACAACCTGGATTAACGAGAACTTTCAAGGTTCCTGCGCTACCAGTTATTGCCGTTCTAGGTATTGCAATCAACACGTATTTAATGATTAATTTAAGCCATGATGCTCAATTACTTTCACTTGGTTGGCTGGCAGTTGGTATTCTGGTTTATTTTGGATACAGTAAGAAGAGATCAAGACTTAACAATAACGAAATCGAAGAATAAAAAACTAAAAAAGCTCCAAATAAAATTTGGAGCTTTTTTTATAAATCAAATACCGAAGTTCGTTTGGCGCGAATCAGATCTTTTAAACGAATCCAAAAAGCCAGAGTAAGGTAAATTCCGAATCCAAGCCCGACGGTAACAAATGAAATGTAAATAAAAAACAATCTCACACTTGTCACGCGCATTCCAAGTTTATCAGCTAATCTTGAAGATACGTGAAAACCATATTTTTCAAAAAAGAATTTAAGTTTTAAAATAGCCGACATTTTATTGATTTTTGATTGTAGATTTTTGATTTGTCAATTTCTACAAAAATACAAAATTATCACATTGTCTCGTTTTCTAATTACAGATTGTATATTTTTGAAATGAACATTTCCCTAAAATAAAAAATTATCACATTACCTCATTATCTAATTTTCTAATTATTCTTAAGCAGCTCAATGCCCAATGCGCATCTTAAACAGGCTTTCTGATTGCAATATTCTTTTTTAAGTTCTAAAAGCGCTTGAGTTTCAAAAGCATTTTCAGCCTTTACTCCAAAGAACTCAAATTTACTAATAATCGCATTGCTCTCTGGTGCTACCTGATTCATAAAAGAAATTAACTCTTCAGCAATTGATTCATCTCTTGTAGCCGCATAGGCAAACTGCAGCGGAATAATCGTATTTATAATGAGTAAATCTATAAATGCGCGTGATAAAACCTTTGGTTTCCTGGAACTTTCTTTATCAAACTGATAGTGGTTCTGCCAATATGGATTTGCCGATACTATTAACAGTTTACGTACTTCGTCAACTGATTTTGCAGCAATTATTTTTGAAAACAGGTTTTGTTTTTGATATAAATTAGCAAGTTGTGAAAGCCGAATGGTTGGAAAATTATCCGGACGATGCTTATAAAACTGAATTGGATCTATATGGTACTTTTTTAGCTGGTACTTGTTCAACAGATAATAATACCTAATTTTTAAGTCGGTAAAATACACATCTTCTTTATCAGCGTCTAACAACCCAATGGTGCCGAAAAACAACGCCTCGAGATTTTCGACTTCAAAGCTTTCCTTTCTAACCATTGAAAACGGAAGGGATTTTGCCATTTGCAGAAAAGAATTCCCATTGGTATTCAATCCAAAATTCCTTGCAAATAATGAGAACAAAACCGCTTCCCAGTCCTGCTGATATTCCTCCAGTAAATCATAAATAAATATTGCTTTACGCTCTAAACGCTCGAAGAATAGTCTTTCCTGCCAGTTTTTAAAAACAAACTCCTCAATTTCAGTGATGTTTTTTTCGCAGAATATCCATGATTTGGGTGCTATAAGAGCGTTATAATTAGTGAGTATTTCTTTAGAAGTATACTCTTTTAAAACCAGAACAGGAATCTCTGTATTATCCTTTCTAAAAATCTCTGTATCGTGTTCCCAGACCACATGTAGAATTACATTGTCATAGGCGCTATCTTTTTCGTGAGCGTGTACGTACCAATCTGAAGACTTGAGATGTATTTCGATATTACCTGCCCATTTTTGATTTCCTATTTTAATTTGAGCATTGAAGAAATCCGGCCCGGAAAGCTCCAGATAATCACCCGTTTTAATAATGATGAGCGGTTCATTCTGAGTAGTTCTAAGATCCAGAGTTTCAAACTTTTTGAATCTCCAGAGATAATGAAGAAAATCTTCTTTCATATTTAGGCTTATAGTAATGATTTGCAAAGCCCTAAATTAATTAAAAAAGAAGTAATAATCTTACAAATTATGTGTTTTTTTTATTTTAGCAGATACAATCTGGCGCAAGCACGTGCATCCGATAATGCCTCATGATGATTCAACTGAATTTTCATCTCGCGGCAACAGTCGCTAAGTTTAGTAGGTTTGAGGCCTTTTGCCTTATAAATTTTGACCGTGCACTCCCATTTAGCAGCAATATTTAAATCGTCATAATTTAGGTCGTAAAGCGCCATTGATTTCATTAGTACATTGCGATCAAAACTTTCATTATGTGCCACAATAACCCTATTTTTTAATCTCTTTTCTATTTCCGGATAGATTTGTTTAAATGATTTTGCATTAACAGTATCTCGTGGATATATCCCATGAACCTGAATTGTAAATGGATTGTATTGATTGTTTGGTGGTTTTATCAAAGTAACAAATTCGTCTACAATTATTCCGTTTTCTACAGTTACTATCCCAACAGAACACGGATGATAACTGGTTGCGGTTTCAAAATCTATGGCGGTAAAGTTCATATTCAAATCTATTTATTCAAAAAATCCATAAATCTAATGTTTCAAATTAGATTTATGGATTTATAAATTTATTAAAAATTGTCTTATTTTATTGATCCAATGATATCATATTTTGTAATAATATGATGGCTTCCGTTTCCAAGATCTACTAAAACGGCATCATTTTCTTTTGTAAACAGCTTAGAAACTTCTTCAATTGGTGTTCCTAATTTTACGATTGGAAAAGGTTTCCCCATTACTTCTTTAATCGGTTTTTCGGCAACGTTTTTATCGGCAACGTAACTTCTGAATAAATCCGTTTCGTCGACAGATCCAACAAATCCATTGATATCTACCACCGGAATTTGTGAAATTTTATACTTACGCATACGTTCGATGGCATGAGAAACTAATTCTTCGGTACGAACAACAATTAATTGTTTATCGATATGATCCTTAATAACGTCTTCTGCTTTTGTTACATTTTCTTCCAGAAAACCACGTTCGCGCATCCAGTCGTCATTAAACATTTTACCTACATAACGGCTTCCTGAGTCATGAAATAACACTACTACAACATCGTCCGGTTTGAAATGCTCTTTTAACTGTAACAACCCTTTTATACAGGCTCCTGCTGAATTCCCAACAAAAATAGCTTCTTCCAAAGCAATTTTTCTGGTGTAAACTGCCGCATCTTTGTCTGTTACTTTGGTGAATCCGTCAATTAAAGAGAAGTCGACATTTTTAGGTAAAATATCTTCCCCGATTCCTTCTGTGATATAAGAATAGATTTCATTCTCGTCGAAAATTCCGGTTTCATGGTATTTTTTAAAAACAGAGCCATAGGTATCAATTCCCCAGATTTTAATATTTGGATTTTGTTCTTTTAAATATTTCCCAACTCCCGAAATAGTTCCTCCTGTTCCTACTCCCACTACAAAATGAGTAATCTTTCCATCAGTTTGTTTCCAGATTTCCGGTCCGGTTTGCTCATAATGCGCCAATGCATTAGACATGTTATCGTATTGATTTACGTACCATGAATTTGGCGTTTCACTAGCCAGACGTTTTGAAACCGAGTAGTAAGAACGTGGATCGGTAGGCTCAACATCAGTAGGACAAACTACGACCTTAGCTCCTACTGCACGTAAGATATCCATTTTTTCTTTCGACTGTTTGTCAGACATTACACAGATCAATTTGTAGCCTTTAATGATCGCTACAAGTGCTAATCCCATTCCTGTATTTCCTGAAGTCCCTTCAATAATAGTTCCTCCCGGTTTTAATCGGCCATCTGCCTCTGCATCTTCAATCATTTTCACAGCCATTCTGTCTTTAACAGAATTTCCGGGATTAAATGTTTCGACTTTTGCCAATACCAGTGCATCTATTTCAGCAACAATTTTGTTGAGTTTTACCAATGGTGTATTACCTATTGTTTCTAAAATGTTTTTTGAAAAGTCCATTTCTATTTGAATTTTAATATTTGGTTTTTAATCTATGAAGCGCCTAATCTTATTGGAAGAAATTCCAAACCAAACCAAATCGGATTACAAAATCACGATAGGGATTATTAGGTGCTGAATAATAATCGCTTTTTGAGAATAATGCGTTTATGTGTTCTGCTTTAAAATAAAAGCGGGTCTGACGAATTCTGGCATTTAAAAAAAGATCGAATAACGGATAACCGCCAATCTTTTTATCATTCTGAACAAAAAACTCTCCTACAACCGGATTATAGTCATTTCCGTAATATTTTGTAAAATAATTGAATACAACTCCGGATTGCATGTACAATGCTTTCTTAAAAAAGTAACCTGAATAATAGAAGGTATTTCTGGTCACAAAATCAGGTACATTAAGAATCAAATCTGACTGACCTACCTTTTGGTATAAAAGTGTGTTGTCTAAGGCAAATCGGCCAAATTTAAACTCACGGCTTGCTTTAATTTCCAGATAATTAATCGCATTCCCATATTGAGCCGGCTCAATAATCTGAATATGTGCAGCTGCCTGAGCATCAGTAGATTTATCTCTAAAATAAAGATGATCGTTTAAAACGGTATATTGAACTTCTGCATTTAACCAAGGTGTTGACACATTAGCAGTAAGCGAGTTAATTTTTTCATTTTTAAAATTATGCGACCAGTTGTACTCTGTGTAACTGCTTTGGTATAAATTGAAGTTGTTGTTTGGTAATTTATTGATGTTACGATATCTGAAATCAAACTGAATTTTATCATTCATATCGTATCTTAGTTTCGCATCTAAGTTAGAAAGTGACTGGTTTGTAATCGATCTGGAATACAGAAAACGACCGTTCCATTTATTTTTTTGGTATTCGTACTGACCTCCGAAATTATTAATTTGTACAAATAAATTATCCGGTACAACTGTTTTGTCTTTTCTAATAATAATTCTTCCGTACTCGTAATTGGATCGGTAATCGTCTACAAAAAAATTAAATTTTCCTAAAAGGGAGTTTTCGTAAGTAAGTCCTGCCTTATTGTAGAGTCTTTCGTATTTCGTTTTATCGTTAATACCACTTGTAACATACGAATCTCCAAAGCGTTGAAATGCCGTCCCATTACCAATATTTGAAGCTAGTGTTGCCTGAGTGTATTCAAAAAGTTTATTTTCGTAATTAAACTGATGTGTTACATATAAATTATTGTTTCCGTTTTTTGGATTTACTCTGAAAGCATGATCAAAAAACAGGCGTCTTCCTTTTAAAAAGGATTTTGCATCTGTAAGATACACTTGTAATCTCTGACGGTTTTTATAATCCTTATTGTCACTTTCAAAATCTGTGGGTGTCGTAATCCCGCCATTCTCTTGATTAGAAATATCCTGATACGTATAATGTGCGTTTATAGCATATCTTTTATCCGTTGTAGCATAACTCGTTGTAAACCTAAAATTTCCGGCACTTACCAGCTGATTGATATAATCTCCTTCTGAACGCAGCCCTTTATAAGCTATAGAAAAATTAAGGTTTTTTGAGGTGTTTAAGGTAATAAAGGAGTCAACATTTTGCCCTTTATTAATGGTAGTATTAAAGAACAATTCTGTTAAAGGAGTAGCTGCCGAATAATAATTAATCTGATCGGCCTGCATATAGTTAAAATGTTTACCACTAAAACCAATTTCAGGATAAGGAGAAAAACTGGTCAGACTGTATTGTAATGTATTAAATGTTTGTCCGATGTTCGAGAAAGCCAAAAGTCCGAAATCGTCTTTTCTAAGATGATTTTGTTTATAAGCACTTTTTAAGGTTAACGAAGTATCTACATATGTCGTATCGTGTTCCAATGTGATAATTTGATATTGATCTATGGTAGCGATCTTAGCTTTTTTCTTTTTTACCGTATCCGTTATACTCGAATATTTAGTATTCATGTCTAAACTATTTTTAGAAGTCGTTTTTTCCTGAGAAAATAATAAAGTTGGTACAACTAAAAGATATAGAAAAATGAATATTCTCATTTGATTGTTTTATAGGTAATTATTTGGATAAAATTTATCAAGCAAAGGTAAAAGATAAAAACGTATAAAAAAACAAATCATTGTTATCTGGATTCTTTTTCAAACCAAATTATTAAAACAAAAACCCCCAATCAAAAAAATGATTGGGGGCTTTCAAAAAAAATCAAAATATTTATCGTAATCCTACCAGTCTGGATTTTGTCCTAAA
The DNA here is from genome assembly GCF_000335775.1 of Flavobacterium sp. WG21. NCBI lineage: Bacteria > Pseudomonadati > Bacteroidota > Flavobacteriia > Flavobacteriales > Flavobacteriaceae > Flavobacterium > Flavobacterium sp. WG21. The sequence continues at coordinate 40,019 of NZ_AMYW01000013.1, read as the reverse complement.
CCTGGGTTTGTATTCATTTCAATTTGTGGTATTGGCCAGATAAATTTATAATCTGCATAAGGAAGAGCCGGAACTCCATAAGGACCTGTATAAGGTGTTCCTAAAGTATATAAAGCAGCAGCAGGTGCAGCATTAGCCAATTTCGCAGGGATACCATTAATTGCAACACTTGCTATTGGATCTCCTTGTAATCTGTGAATATCAGACCATCTGCGTCCTTCTACTAAAAATTCGATTCTTCTTTCAACAAGAATACCAGCAACCAAATCAGCAGGTGTAGCAAAAGAAGCAGCAGTATAAGCCTGTCCAACTGGATTGGCCGGAGTTGCTACCGGATTAGCCAACGCTCTGTTTCTTACAGAATTCAATAAATTAAGAGCTACTGTAGTGTTTGACAAACGAGCCTGAGCCTCAGCCATATTCAATACTACCTCAGCATATCTAATAACCGGAGCGGCATCAGTTAAGTTTGTAACATCTGAATATTTATTGGTATATTTTCTTCCGGCTACGGTTTTAATCATAACTCCCTCTTCTCTTCTTTTATCATCAGCTAACCATTTAGTATTTCTCCAAATAATCGGGCTAATATTTACTAAAGCTCTAGCATTAAGAATACTAGCTAATCCTGCATTAACTCCTGGGTTAGCAGTAGCTGAATGCTGAATAGAGAAAATAGATTCTGTATTAGAAAGGTTACTCGCTGGAACAAATACATCATTAGGTTTAGCAGTCAAAGTATACAAACCATTAAGCTTAACACCTTCAGTAATTACATTCGCCCAGTCTCTTTTTTGAAGATATACTCTCGTTTTGAAAGCAATAGCAGCAGATTTAGTTGCTTTCGCTACAACTCTAAGACCATTATTAAATCCATTTGATACAATTAAGCTTTCAGCATCATTTAAATCTGCAATTACTTTGTCGTAACATTGAGCAACTGTATTTCTAGGCTTTGCATTTTCTGAATCAATTTCTGCCTGAGTATTAACACCAACTTCTCTGTAAGGAATACCTGGATGAGTACCACCAGCAGTAAAGTAATAAGGTCTAGCAAAGTAGTTCAACAACTCGAAATGTGTGATTGCTCTTAAAAACTTAGCTTGTCCGATATAATCATCACCAACTGCTTTCGTAATGATACCTTTCGCAACAGCTTCAGTTGTACCTTCAATCATTAAATTACATCTATTGATTAGTCTGTAACCATCAACCCAGTAATACACATTGTTAGCTGATGTAGGATCATAAGTCTGAGTATATGTAAGTTGATAAAAAGTTGCATTGTTTACAACATCTTCTCCCATACATTCTCCTTGCTCCACAAAAGCAGCACCCCAAACATAACCTCTACCACCGTTTGAAGTTCCACTGTTATAAGTACCGATTGCAGCTGCATTGTAAACACCATTCATATATGTTTCAATATAAGTAGGCGTTGAAAAAGCAACATCTGTAGGAACGTTATTTACAGGAACAAGATCTAATATCTTATCTTCTGAGCATGAGTTCAGTCCTAAGACCGCTACAGTTAGTAAAATTGATTTTATTATATTTTTCATATTTTTTATTTTATAAACTTACATTAAGACCCACTGATATCACTTTTGAACGAGGAGTACCATTAACATCAACTCCTGACGTTTCCATCTCCGGGTTAATACCTTTATAATCAGAGATCAACCAAATGTTTTGTGCCTGAACAAAGATTCTAAAGTTGTCCACTTTGATTTTGTCTAACAATAATTTTGGCAATGTATATCCAAAACTAATGTTATCAAGGGAAATAAAATCACCTTTTTCAACGAAACGAGTAGTAGCACTTCCCGAAAGATTTGATGAAGTATTAGAACTAGCATATAATCTTGGCGTCCATCCGTCTCCAGGATTATCAACACTTTGCCATCTTCCTAAAATTTCTGTTCCGTTATTATTAAAGTTTGTATTCATTAATTCTCTTCTGGTAGAGTTAAAGATTTTATTTCCTCCACTAAATCTGAACATGAAACCAAAATCAATATTTTTATATTTCATGCTTGAACTAACTGATCCGTAATATTTAGGAAGCGTGTTTCCTAAAATAGTTTTATCAGCCGTTACTAATGTTGCCGCTGCACCAGCTGCTGCAGGATTACTTGGATCAAAAACTGAGTAAGTAGAACCTGGTAAATTTCCTTGTACTAAACTTCCATCAGCTTTGTAGTACACTGGGTTACCATTTGCTTTGTTAACTCCCCAATATCTAAATCCGTACAATGAGTTCATAGACTCTCCTTCTCTAAGAATTAAGTTAGGAGCAATATTAGTGTCTCCAGAAGTACCTCCAATAATATCCTGACCGTCTACTAAATTAGTTACAACGTTTTTAGACAATGTTAAATTAGAAGATACATCCCATTTAAAATTCTCATTATTGATCGCTTTAAAGCTTACAGCAAACTCATATCCTTCATTGTACAATTTACCAATATTCTTATTTGTTGTATTAAAAGGAATACCCAAAGAAGGAGAAACCGGTACGGCTAAAATTAACTTGTCAATATTATTTCTGTAGTAATCAAATCCAATTGTCAATCTGTTATTAAACAAACCTAAATCAGCACCAAAATCGATTTTCTCACTAGATTCCCACTGAAGTGTTGGGTTTCCAAACTGAAAGTAACCAATACCATTTGTAGGACCGTAAGGTGACGGAGCTGTTAAATCCATGTACGGGTAATTTCCAATTTCAGTATTTCCAACTTTAGAATAAGAAGCTCTAAGTTTAAAATCAGAAAGTGTATTGCTTATAGGCTGCATGAAATCTTCTTTAGAAACTGTCCAACCTGCAGAAACTCCAGGGAAATTAGTCCATCTTTTATCTTTACCTAATTTAGAAATACCGTCTCTTCTGATCGATCCCTGAAGGAAGTATTTTTCTTTATAGTTATAAGTGAAACGTCCTAAGTAAGACATAATACCATTCTCAGTAATAGACCCTCCAGAATCTTTAGTTATATATGAGTTAGTAACAAGGTTTTTGTCATAAAAATCACTGATGATATCACTTCCCTGTCCAAAGAAGTATTGATATCTTTGTTTTTGATACTCCGCTACAGCAGTAATACCAATATTATGATTTTCTGCAAAAGTCTTTTTATAGTTTAAGATATTTTGCCAGTTCCATCTTAAATACTCTGTATTATCATTGATTAAATAACCATTTCTTGAACGACCATCACCATGAACCGGGTTCCAGTATTGGAATCCACCAGTGATTGAATTATCGGCACTTACCTGAAGTTTATAACTTAAGTCTGAAGTAATTTTAGCATTTGCAAAAACATTCAATAATGTTCTGTTTACTTTAGAGTAATATTTATTGTGATCTAAAGCATACACGATATTAGTAATGTTATCTCCTACCGGATCCGTATTATCCCATTTTCCAACTGTGTTAGTAGATAATGGTAAAGTTATGTTATATCCAGTTGGATTAGCTGCATCATAAATTGGAACGTTAGGTAACTGTCTGATCGTGTTGAAAATGTTTCCAGAAAGTCCACTTGCACTAGTATTCAAACCATTGTACTCTGTTCTGGTTACACTTAAATTTGTACCTACACTTAACCATCTATTAACATCCTGATCGATATTTGCTCTAACAGAATATCTCTTCATACCATTCGCCAAGTTGATACCTTCCTGATCTGTATATCCAAGAGATAAGTAGTATTTAGTTTTATCAGAACCTCCACTAAAAGAAAGATTGTGAGTCATTTGAGGTGCGTTTCTTAAAACTGCACTTTGCCAGTCTGTATTATAAGTACTTCCAACAGCCCAAGGAGCTTGTCCTCTATTCGTTCTTTTTTCGTTAGCAATAACTAAGAAATCAGGAGTTTGTAGTACATCGTATTTTTTAGCAGCACTAGCTACACCAAAAGTAGTTGAGTACGTTACTTTTAAACTTCCTTTTTTACCACTTTTTGTAGTAATCAAAATAACTCCATTTGCAGCTCTGGAACCATAAATTGCAGTTGCAGCACCATCTTTTAAGATATCGAAAGATTCAATATCATCCGGATTAATATCCGCTAATCCATTTGTATTAGCTGAACCCCCAATATCTCCAGAAAGAATAGGCATACCATCTACAACAATTAATGGATCAGTTCCACTTGAAATAGAAGCAATACCTCTAATTCTGATTTTTGGAGCTACCCCAATAATACCAGAGTTAGTTACAACCTGAACTCCAGTTGCTCTACCTGCTAATACTCCCTCGAAACTCGGAGTTACAAGATTAGAAATCTCACTTCCGGCAATTTTAGAGATCGAACCAGTTACTTCCTTTCTCTTTTGTACACCGTAACCTACGACTACAACTTCATTCATTAATTGAGCTTCTGACTCCAGCACTACATTTACTGAATTTGAAGAACCAACAGTTACTTGTTTGTTATTCATACCAACATATGAATAAACTAAAACATCACCTGTCTTTGCCTTTATGGAATAACTTCCGTCAAAATCAGTTTGAGTACTTACTTTAGATCCTTTCACAAGAACATTTACTCCCGGAATCACCCCTGTTTTATCAGAGACTTTTCCAGTAACAGTTCTCTCCTGAGCAAAAGAAAACTGCATAGACAACGCCACAACAAGCGTAAAAATCCATTTAAATTTTAATTTCATTTTAATTTATTTTGAATTAGTATGGCGCAAACATCTTAATTATTTCTTAAAACACCAAAATTTTTTAACTTATTTTTAGCCTAAATTCCTAAACATCTACTAAGATCTATCACAATTTATTTAGATTATATACTTTTTAGTAGCAATATTCCTTAATTTATGCTAAAAACATCAATTTATGTAAATTTAACACTTAACAGAGTTTTAACACTTGAACCCACGAAAAAGCAAGCCTCTTAAAAAACAACGGACCCTTTTATGAACCCTTTAAAAATTGAATCTTTTATTTTCTTTTTCGCAAATCCAAGCTATTATTTAAAAAAGTTTTTCAGCACTCTTAAAAAAAATCACAATATTTGTGACCTTGAATATAAAAACTCAGAAAATGCTTCAAAAAAACTTCTCAGGATACCTTTTAGAAACCGGAACTGATGAAGCAGGCCGAGGATGTCTGGCTGGTCCGGTAACTGCAGCAGCCGTAATTCTCCCTGCCAATTTTGAAAACCAAATTTTAAACGACAGTAAACAATTGTCTGAAAAAGCACGATTCTTATTAAAACCTATTATAGAAGAGCAGGCCATCAGTTTTGCCGTTACACATTTACTGCCTGATGAAATTGACGAAATAAACATCCTGAATGCTTCGATGAAGGGTATGCAGGAATGCGTTTTAAAGTTAACCACCCTACCTGAATTTATTATTGTTGACGGAAACCGATCCCTGAATGCAAAACTGGGATTAAGGAATACTGTGGGAAAACAATTTTCTACAGCTGAAATCGAATTACTAAAATCAATCCCTAATCAAAGTATCATAAAAGGAGATGCAAAATTTTTAAGTATTGCAGCAGCTTCGGTTCTTGCTAAAACGTATCGCGATGAATACATGGATAAAATTCATGAAGAGTTCCCAATGTATAATTGGAAAAAAACAAAGGTTATCCAACAACGGAACACCGCGAAGCCATTAAAAAATACGGCACAACAAAATACCATCGAATGTCTTTTAAGCTACTTCCTACTCAATTAGAGCTTTTCTAAAAAATAAAATAGCGACTGACCAATTGCTTTCATATAAAATGTAAGGCAAACAATCTGTCACAAAACACAGAACCGAAACAACATTAACCATCACTTTTTCAAAACATTACATTCAAAAAAAATCGATTAAACGGAGTCTTTTTCTTTGTTAAAATCTCTTTGCTTTGTTATCTTTGATTCTCTAAAAACTAACCAAATGAAAATCAAAGCTTTAACATTACTTCTAATTACATGCATGATTGTAGCCTGTAATTCCAACAAAAAGCAGAATGATGTGACGGATACCACAGATTCTCTTGTAACGCCCCCAGCTACCGAAACCACTTCCGGACCGTCGTCGGCTAAAAAATTTGACATCAATTCGATTCCGATTTCAGACAAAAGCCTCGGTGCATTCCCATATTTTAATCTGCCTGACAATTACGAAGACACTTCAAAGAACACTATTGCTGATTACGACGTTGCTTATTTTTGGGTAAAAGATCATTTCGAAAAACCGGAAGGAAAAATTTTCTATTCCAGAATTAAAGCAAAAGAAGGAAAATCTTATAGCGATCTCGAAGTAGCACGAAATTTAGATGAATTGATTAAAAGTGTGGACGGAGTAAAAATCTCTGAAATGAAAGTTCCTGCAGATTCTTCACATACAATTCCAGACAACAATCGGGTAAAATATATGAATGGTTACGGATTCATGGCAAATGCCATTACCACCACCTATTTGATTCGACGTGCAGACAGAAATATCTGGATTCAGCTTACTCCGTATGACGATGCAGTTTCGGCAGGATGGATGGTTTTGGAAACAAAACCTTTTAAGATGACCGCCTCTCTTATCAAAGCGGATGCCATAAAAAAAGAACTTGATACTAAAGGACACATCGCCTTGTATATTAATTTCGATACCGATAAGGCTACTATAAAAACAGAATCTGCACCTATAATTGATGAGATTCAGAAATTGCTAACGGCTAACCCCAATCTTAAAATCGCTATTGAAGGTCATACCGACAATAGTGGCGACGCAGTCCACAATAAAAAACTTTCAGAACAAAGAGCAAATACTGTAAAAGCGGCACTAACTTCTAAAGGAATAGATTCCTCAAGACTACAAACAAAAGGCTGGGGTTCTGACAAACCAATTGTTGAGAATACAAGCGAGGAAAATAAAGCAAAAAATCGCAGGGTAGAAATTGTAAAATTATAATACTGATCCCCGATTAGACCCGGAATGAATATTAAACTACGAAAAATGCAGACAATAGGTGATCTTTTGTCTGCATTTGTTCTGTAAACTAAACTCTTAATAATTTTAAAACTGAAATTTATATCCAAAATCAGGAGAGAATCCAATCTGATCCTTCTGATTTACACTATTCGTTAAACGATTATACTCCTTCGTAAAGATATTGGTATGGTTGGTTACATTCTGGAAATCGATATAAAACTGATGAAACCTCTTTTTTGTTTTACTGTTAAATTTAATTCCAAACTTCACATCCAACCTTAAATAAGGATCATACTGTTTGCTAAAGGCATTCGCATCATCCCTAATTTCATAACCCGCATTGTTGGAAGCAGCCAGATCAACCGGTGTGTAATAACGCCCTCCCGCAGTTGTAAATTTGGTATCAATAGAAAAGACATTTTTCTTTGCTTTTCCTATTCTAAATTCTTTACCTCCTAACAGATTGATGACATATCCATTATTAAAAGGTGAATTACGTTCTACACCGTCGCTCCCTTTATACTTACTTTCAAAAAGCGAAGTAGTAAACAAAGCATAATATCCTTCACTAAAGAATTTCTCAACTGTAAATTCAATCCCCTGATTGTATCCGCTTCCCTTACTTACTAAAGACGTTTTATCAATTGAATAACCAAAATCAGCACCTTCTGTTAAGGTAGAATAACTGCTTGGAAAGGACTGAACTCCTGCCTTACTAATATCCTGATAATAAATTTCTACTTTTCCTCTCCACTTTCTGGCCAATCGTACATCATAACCCAAAACATAATGCTGACTTTGAACTAAATCGAGATTCTTGTTAGTCTGAACCTGATTTCCATTTACCCATTCATTCAGAAATAATATTGGAGCCGCAACGCTTTGATGATGCAATCCATAACCAAAACTAATGGTATTCCTTTGATTTACTGCATAAGCCAAAGCGGCTCTGGGTTCGAAAGCAAACTGTTTGTTTATCGAAAAATACTGTCCGTGTATCCCTGCATTAAATGTTAGTTTTTCGGTCAGACGAAATTGTCCCTGGGCAAAGGGCTGAATAATATTGTAATTCCCATTATTGTTTATGAGCTGTACAAAGTCCGGATAACCATCTCCGTTATTGTCCTGTTGTCTGTCACGGGTAGCCATTTTAGCATCGAGCGTATAATTCTCAAAAAGCAAACCTGCTCTGAAAGTTGTCTTCTTATTAATTTTAGAATTGAACAAAGTCGAGAAAGTAACTCTATTTTCATTGTTACTAATATCCGTAAAAGGCAAACGATTTACTGCGGGCGTATTGAAATTATAATAGCGGAAATTCTCATAGGAGTTGCTCGAATTTGAAAAACCGACAATTGTTTTCAAATATGATTTTGTTCCAATTTCCAAATTGTGTTTTAATCCAAAAGAAGCAAACCCCGATTTAACATAGGCATCTTCATCCTGCGCGGCAAAAGGATCTTCCTTATCTATTTTATCTCCTAAAAAATCGATATCCGATGTTCCGTAGATCCCAAAAAGCGAGAAATTACCCATTTTACTTTTTCCTAAATCTACATTAAAACTAATGTCTCTGTAATTAGGCTGTGCATCTGTACCCGCTAAACCTAAAACCCCGACAAAACCGTATCTTGCCGATGCTACAAAGGAACCTCCTTTTTTGCCAAGCGGACCTTCGGCCATAAATTCGACACCCGGATAAGCTCCGGCACTAATCATATACTCATAATCATCGGGATTTCCTTTTCGGAAACTCAGATCAAAAACACCTCCAATTGCATTTCCATATTCCGCTGGAAAAGCAGATGTTAAAAAGTCAGAATTAGCCAGAAGATTAGGATTCAGAGCCGAAATTGGGCCTCCTGTCGTTCCCAATGTCGAAAAATGATTGGGACTCGGAACCGGCATTCCTTCTATTCTCCACAACATTCCTGATGGTGAATTTCCACGTACCACAATATCGTTCCGACTGTCATCTCCGGTAGAAACTCCCGCAAAATTAGAAACCAAACGTGCCACATCGCTCCTTCCTCCTGCATATCGATTGACTTCTTCTGTCGTAAATTGTTTAGTCGATACCAACGCCATTTTATTAATGGGTTTGGCTTTACTTAAACCCGAAGTCACTACAATTTCATCCAGTGTATTAAACTTCTCCATCATCGAAACCGTCAGCAGATTGTCTTTTCCTGTCGTAACATCCAGGTCAGAAACAGAAGTATTTTCATAACCCTCAAAGCTAAAACTCAAACTCTGTCGGCCAACCGGAATATTTGCTAATTTAAAATTACCCTCAGCATCTGAAATGGCATTTTTTTTCTCATCGCCAATTAATACTATAGCAACTCCGATAAGTGGTTTTTCAGATTGTTTGTCAATTATTTTTCCTTTTACGGTCCCCGTTTGAGCATAGGTAATCCACCCAAAAAGACTTATAATAATCAAGAATATTCTTTTCATTTTTATTTTGCTTTACAGTTATAGAAGCAAAAATAAAGAGCGGAATTTTCTTAAAAATTGACTTGAGTTAAGATTTACTGTTCAATGTAATTCTGGTTCGGATTCGGCTTAAACTTTCGGGTTGAATTCCCAGATAACTAGCAATGTATTTTAACGAAACCCTCTCCACCACTTTGGGACAGTACTTTAAAAATCGTAAATAGCGTTCTTCATGTGACAATAAAGACATTGCCATATTTCTGCCGGTTAGACCTTTTATGGTTCTTTCCATCATAATTCGCAAAAAGGAATTGAATACAGGATATTCAGCAACCAGTTTTTCAAAATCATGTTTGTACGCCAGATACAACACACAATCTTCCAGAGCTTCTATATTGAGCAATGAAGGCTTTCCGTAAAGAAAACTCTCAAAATCAGAATACCAGTCATTTTCAAAGAAGAAGTTTCCGGTAGACTCTACTCCATCAAGCGAGTAATAGTAACGAATACAACCTTCCGCAATAAAAACTCCGAAATTACACACCTCTCCTTCGACTAAAAGGTGCTCATTTTTTTTGATTTTCTTTAGCTTTAGTATGTTTTTAAAGGCCATACTTTCCGCTTCATTAAATTGCATAAATCGCGACAGGTCTGTTATTACATTTTGCATGATTGGTTAGTTTTTAGAAAAAAGTGGTTTTATAAATAACTTCAACAATTCCAAAAAATTGCCTTAAACAGCTATAAAACAGAAATATAACAAATTAGACGCATAAAATCTTTTCCTGAAACACTTCTTTAATCTGATTGCTCCATCCAGAAACATTCTCGTCAGAAACTCTGTCTGCTTTATCAAAATAAAAATGCTTCTGAACCTCCAGTCCGCAATAATTAAAAATTCCGATATCTGATGTTAGTGCTAAAGCTTTATCCATTCCTATTGATTCGTATTCTGCATTTGATTTCCCGTGCGAATTGATTATGATTGCCTTTTTCCCTGTCAATAAACCTTTCTGAATTCCCTGATCGTATCGATAAGCAAATCCATAACTAAAAACGCGGTCAATATAACCTTTCATAATCGCGGGCATTCCTGTCCACCAAATTGGGTATATAAAAACAATGCGATCAGCCCATGCGATAAAATCCTGTTCGATTTTAACCTCCCCGGCAATTTCCCCTACCCTCTGACCCTTCATATCTGCCAAAGATAAAACCGGATTAAAGTTGATTGCGTTTAAATCTCTCACGATAACTTCCTGCCCTGATTTTTCAAGATTTTCCGTGATAATTTGTTTGAAAAAGTGATTTAAACTTCCTGTGTTTGGATGTGCGTAAACGATTAAATTTTTCATGTTTTCTGTTTTTTAAGATTGAACATGACAAATGTAAATCCAAGGGCCTCATCACAATTGTAAGAAAACGAAAAGCAGACTTCTAAAGCTTCTTTGAACTACAGATATCGCTTTGAAATTTCAGAAATTTGGTTGGAGAGATATTCATGTAATGTTTAAAATCATGTATCAACTGACTCTGATCGTAATAACCGCATTGCTCTACAACAGCAAGCCAGTCTGTTTTAGAATCCCGTAAAATATCTTTCTGAATTACTTCAACGGCTTTTAAAAAACGCTCGTACCGACTAATTTCTTTAATTGTATAGCCAAAAAACTTCTTTTGATTCAACTGAACATTTCGCTCTGATTGATTTGTTTCTGATGCGACTGCTTTTATAGGGTCTATGTTTTTTTCTCTAAAATCGGTTAAAAGAGAAGTCATGGCATGTTGTTCTCGCAAATAAGGTTTGCAAAATTCTAAAATATGGTCAACACGTTCGTTTGGATCAGAGCGTTCGTTAAGTTCTTCCCATAAAAGGGCAAAACAATTTTCGGCAATCAAAGTGTCGGGATCAACAGGTAAAGAATGAGTAAGAAGTGCATTTCCAAAAAATCTATAAAATGCATCTTCTTTAAAATTGGCAACTAAAATCTCCGAATCAGGATTTAAAGTGTATTCAAAAGCTTGTTTTATTGGTCCTAAAACAACAGATTTCTGCACTTCAAGAGTTGTATTTTGCTGTGATTTTAAAGAAGCACCTTCTCCAAAAACAAAAACCAGAATGGTCTGAAAAGTAGGCAATAATGTTTTCGTTACAGGAATATTGCCTTTATTCTCTGCAAAATAAAAATGTGAAAAAACAGTATCGAATGCTGAAGGAACAGCAATTCTATAATTGTTATTTTCTTCAGCATGTATCATACTATTTTATATTTCAAAAGCTCTTTTTTTAAACAAACTCCGCTTCAAACAAATGGGTTAAATGTTTGATAATTTTCGCTTTTACTTCTTCTTCATCAACTTTTTCGACACCAAGCTCTACCTGTAAGGAAGTAACTCCTTTACCACGGATTCCGCATGGGATAATGTTATCAAAGTAACCCAAATCGACATTTACATTTAAAGCAAATCCATGCATGGTTACCCAGCGTGACGCACGAACACCAAGCGCACAAATTTTTCTGGCAAACGGAGTTCCAACGTCTAGCCAGACTCCTGTTTCGCCGTCACTTCGTCCGGACTTTAGACCATATTCTTCTAAAGTGAGGATAATAGATTCTTCCAGAAAACGTAAGTACTTATGAATATCGGTAAAGAAATTCTCCAAATCCAAAATTGGATACCCTACAATTTGTCCCGGTCCGTGATAGGTAATATCACCACCACGATTGATTTTATAGAAGGTAGCTCCTTTGGCCTCAAGCTGCTTTTCGTTCAAGAGTAAATTTTCAAAATCCCCGCTTTTGCCTAATGTGTAGACGTGCGGATGCTCTACAAACAACAAATAATTGGGAGTTTCCAGATCGAGCTCTTCTCTTCTGTTTCTGATTTTTAGGTCGACTATATCTTTGAACAGTTCTTCCTGATATTCCCAGGTCGATTTATAGTCTCTGCTTCCTAAATCCTGAAGTTGGATTTTTTTATTCATCTTAATTATTTTTCAAACTCAACATCAAAGTTAAGTTTGTCAGGATTCTCCATATAATCCGTGAAAGGGTATTGAATTGTAATTGTTTTTCGGTCTTCACTAAACAAAGCGGTCGGATTTGATACTTTTTTAATGCGTTTTGGAAAATGGTATTTTAAAACATAAGTAGAAGATGCAAAAACCATTTTTGACATTTCGGCTGTCGTATCTTTCACTTTCTCGGCTTGTTTTTGTTTGTCGACTGTCGCTTTACGGGTAAACTTCTTTCCGTCGTAATTAAAACTTACTTTACTGTTGTTGTTTCCCAAACCTCCTACAAAGGGTGTTGAAGCATCTGCTCCTCCAACCAGCTTTTGAAGTGTATTCACCGATTGTAATATGTCATGTAAGTCATTTACTTTTTTAAAGTCTTCCGAAAATGTCATCAGAAATTCTTTCTTCTCCTCATTCACTTTAATATTAACCACAAGGTCTTCTATTTTTTTTATTTCACTTTGAACTTCCGGAGATAATTTTGAAATACTTTCCCCTTTATCCGCCAACAGCTGTTTGAAGGTAAAAGTAGAATCCATATTTTTTTTGTTATTCGCTCCCAATTGATCTCCAATCTGATCTCCTGCCATTGCCATTAAAGCAGAGCCGTCCATATCTAAAGAAAATTTTCCGGTTCCGTTATCACTTACATAAATATTTTCGGTAAAAGTACAGCTTGCCAGAGTAGCGAATAAAAAAGAAAAACTGAGTAACTTATATAATTTCATTGTGGTTAATTTTTTCTCAAAGATACGAAGTTTCGTGAATTGTTTAATCGGATTCTTGGATTGTTAGATTGTTAGAACCTTAGAACCTTGGAATCTTAGAACCTTAGAAAAGATACAAGTGGATAGCGGGACAAAACTACCTTCAAAACCTGAAAATTACTGCTTCAAAAAATCTAAAATCAGCATTCTGAAATCTACATTCTTTTCTTTATCTTTGCACACTTAAAAAAGAGCACAAAATGGCATTATCAGAACAAGAAATCATCCGAAGAGAAAAACTTCAAAACTTACGCAACTTAGGAATCAATCCTTATCCGGCTAATCTTTTTCCTGTAAATCATACTTCAAAGCAGATAAAGGAGTCATTTGAAGAAGGTAAGAAGGTGATCGTTGCGGGACGTTTGATGAGTGTGAGAGATCAGGGAAAAGCTTGTTTTGCTGAATTGCAGGATAGCGAAGGGCGTATTCAATTGTACGTGAATCGCGATGTTTTGTGCGAAGGTGACGATAAAACGTTATACAATCAGGTTTTTAAAAAATTAACCGATTTAGGAGACTTTATTGGTATCGAAGGCGAATTGTTCACGACTCAAGTTGGAGCAAAATGTATTCGTGTGAGCGGGTTTACTTTTTTGAGTAAAACATTACGTCCGCTTCCTTTACCAAAAGTTGATGAGGACGGAAATGTACACGATGCTTTTAATGATGCTGAATTGCGTTACAGAATGCGTTATGTAGATCTAACGGTGAACCAGCATGTTAAAGAAACGTTTATCAAACGTACCAAGTTGTTTACCGCTATGCGTGGTTATTTTAACGATGCTGGATATCTTGAGGTTGACACACCGGTTTTACAATCAATTCCCGGTGGTGCTTCGGCAAGACCTTTTATCACGCACCATAATTCGCTTGATATTCCGCTTTACATGCGTATTGCAAACGAATTGTATTTAAAAAGATTAATTGTTGGTGGATTTGAAGGTGTTTATGAGTTTTCCCGAAACTTCCGTAATGAAGGAATGGACAGAACACATAACCCTGAGTTTACCGCAATGGAAATATATGTAGCCTACAAAGACTACAACTGGATGATGGAATTTGCAGAAGGCCTGCTGGAACATTGTGCGATTGCCGTAAACGGAACAAGCGAAGTTACTTTTGGTGAGCACCAAATTAACTTTAAAGCGCCTTACGCCCGTGTTACGATGACGGATTCGATCAAACATTTTACCGGTTTTGATATCTCAGGAAAAACAGAAGAAGAACTGTTTGAAGCTGCAAAAGGAATGGGAATCGAAGTTGACAAAACAATGGGGAAAGGAAAATTGATCGATGAAATCTTTGGTGCAAAATGTGAAGGAAATTACATTCAGCCTACTTTCATTACGGATTACCCAAAAGAAATGTCTCCGTTATGTAAAGAACACCGCGACAATCCAGACTTAACCGAACGTTTTGAACTAATGGTTTGTGGTAAAGAAATTGCGAATGCTTATTCTGAATTAAACGACCCAATTGATCAGCGCGAGCGTTTTGAAGACCAAATGCGTCTGGCTGCAAAAGGTGATGATGAAGCAAACGGTATCATCGACGAGGATTTCTTAAGAGCTTTAGAATATGGTATGCCTCCAACTTCAGGAATGGGTATTGGAATGGACCGTTTGATTATGTATTTAACCAATAACGCGTCAATCCAGGAAGTTTTATTATTCCCGCAAATGCGTCCAGAGAAAAAACAGACTGTGGAATTATCAGACGAAGAGAAATTTATCGTTGATTTATTGAAAGGAAATGAAAATAAAATGGATCTTCAACAACTAAAAATTACTGCTAATTTAAGCGGTAAAAAATGGGACGCTTCCATGAAAAACTTATCAAAACACGGTTTGACTAAAGTCGCTGTTGAAGGTGAATTTAAATTTGTGGAATTGGTAGGATAAAAATATTAAGATATTCATTTAATCTGTTGGATAATTACATTGATAACAGGTTATGACATTACTTTGTACGTAAAATTGGGTTTAGGCATTTTGTATGATTGTATAACTTGTTACTTTAATAAATCAAAGCTTATGGAAAAAATAAAAAACGGCGTGTTTAAAACTTTGACCGCGTGAGCACAATTTTTATTACAAAATGTCGAATGGGTGGCTTCAAAGTTAGGGGTTCGAATCCCTTCTCACGCGCATAAAAAAAGAGCCTCAATTTGAAGCTCTTTTTTTATTATATTTGATTTTCTAAATAGATAACCAATTCATCAACATTGGTAAAAGGATTTAAATTAAAAACCTCAACACCTTCATTATTATCAATTACAGATGATCTAATTTTTTCTGCATTTGACTTCGCAGTAACTAATTTATCTTTTAGAATCGAATAATGTTTAAAATTATTTTTTTCATAATTTTCCATGCCTATACATTTCTTTAGTTCTTTTTCTAGCTCAGCTTCAGAACTAAAAGCTTTTGTTGAATTTTTATAATGAAATATGAACCATAATTCAAAACAAATACTTGAGAAAATTACTGTTATATTTTTATCAGTTGCTAATTTAAAAGCTTCATCTCTTTTTGCTTGATTATCATGATCAAACACCACAAAAATCTCCTCAAAACCTTCTCTTTTAGCTTTTTTTATTGCTTCTTCAACAACTCCTTTACAATCAACTTTATTACTTTGAAAGACATTAACCGCAATAGTTTTAGGTAATCCCAAATCTTCTTTTAAAGCATTGAAATAATTTTTCTCCGTCAATCCTTCGCAAAGAATTAACATTTTAGATTTAAACGTTCTTAATTTAAAACTATTAGTAGATCTTTTAGCCATTGTTTGAATTTATAGAATCAATCAATTCATCTCTAAAAGTTTCCTTCGAAATATTGGGAACTGCACCAAATCGACCTTCAATATACCATTTTTCAAAATTCCCTTCTCCTCTGATTCCTTTAATATCTGAAACACTGTATAATTCTGTTTCTCCTTTTGAATTTTTCTCTACTAAATTAATTTGATCTCTTCGTAAATTATTTTCCGGACTCAATAAAGTAGTATCATGTGTAGCAAAAATAAATTGTGCTCCATTTTTATTAACATCTGGATCATTAAATAAACTTAATATATATTGTGCAATTTCTGGATGCAAGCTTCTTTCAAATTCATCAAGAATTAAAACATGACCATCAATCAAAGCATTTAATATAAGTGGCACAAACGCCATAAATCTCTGTGTTCCAGAAGACTCATCTTCTAAATTAAATTCAATTTTTTCCCTTAGATTATTTAAATGAAATGTTTTAATACGACCTTCTTTTTCTTCAAAATCTACAACTTGTGTGTCAATTTTCTGAATCAATGACTTGGATAAATTTAATATCCCGCCCCAAACATCTAAATCTTCAAACATAATTTTACTAAAAACTTCATTAAATTGATCGGAATGTAATTTATCTGTTGTCAGAACAATTATATTGCTGAAATTTTGATAAAAATCTTTTGCTACATCAACATTCTCTAATGCCGCCTTCCCTAAAAATAATTGATTCTCATTTGTACGTTGTTTTATATTTTCAAAAATTCCTTCATATCCATTTCCTTTTATAAATTCTTGGCGATTTCTTTCAAACACCTTAACTTTCAATCCTTTTGGATAACTAAAAAGTGATTCTTTAAAAACTTCATTTCTAAAGACTTCAACTGAATAAACATATAAAGTATTTTCGATTAGTAAATCAATTGAAAAAAAAGATGCTTTTTTTAAACTTACGTCATTTAACTTAAACGGATTAAATAACTCTATGAACTCATTTGGTTTCTTGTCTGTTGAATTTTTTACAAAAGATTTAAAATCGAATAAAGCTTTAATAATGTTACTCTTACCACTAGCATTTGGCCCATAAATAGCGGCAGACGTTAAAGCATAGTAATTTTTATTTTTAATGGCATTTGGATTTGACTTCTTGATTACGTTTACTGGATTTTTTAAATCACTAGGAATCATTGACAATTCAACCATTTCATTAATGGAACGAAAATTTGACACTCTAAAGTTTAACAACATCACTTAAGGGGTTTATTTGTAAATATTATTCAAATATATGCTTTATTTGGACTTCAACTAACAAATTAGTAATTAGTTTAACAAGATTTTAAAAAGAATACTTTTCCAATTTCTTTCCATCAATATCCAAAACCTTTGCATTTTCTCTTGTAGCCTCCTCTTTGACAACTTCCTGAACAGATGGATTTGACGGATATTTTCCGTTTTTCAGTTTTAGAAGATGAAATTTCCCTCCACTTACAGCTATTAGATTATAAAATTTTTCAGATACTGAAGAGGTTACATAAATTGGAAAATCAGTTACTGTAAAAGAATTAATCAGACTTCCGTCATTATTTAAAATGTATCCTGAGCAGCCACCACTTCCACAAAAATAGGAATTAGAGAAGCCTACAAAATACTCCTCTTTCTGATCATTATTCAAATCAAATGCATCATAATAAAAAAACCTATCCTCTTTTGTCAGTGCTGGCAAATCTTTCTTCAGCAACACCAGAAGCTGCTTTCTGATTAACTCTACCGTTTTATCGTCTTTTACAGGAGCCTCACTCACAGCTGCTGTTCCGGTTACTGTTTTTGTTATGGTGTCAGTTGCAATAGCCTCCACAACATTCTCTTTTTCTGTTTTTTCTTTATTCTGGCACGAAATCATTCCTAAAATTACAAATGCCATTAAAATTTTTCTTTTCATGTTTTCTCTTTTTTTAATTTTTACGATTCGGTTTGAAAACCTGTCGGGTCTGTCAATTTAAACTAACAAGGCAGTTTTATTTTCAATATCATTCTCTGTCAATAAAGACTTTATATTGTTAAAGGTAACCAAAGCGATCTGTGTTAGGGCTTCATTGGTAAAAAACGCCTGATGTGCCGTCACCAATACATTTGGAAAACTCATCAAACGCTGAATCGCATCGTCCTGAATAATATCATCCGAAAGATCCCTAAAGAATAATTTCTCCTCCTGTTCGTAAACATCAATTCCTAAATAGCCTATTTTACCTTCTTTCAAACCTTCGATAACAGCCGCTGTTTCAATCAAAGCTCCACGGCTGGTATTGATGATCATCACGCTGTCTTTCATTAAAATAATAGACTCCTTGTT
This sequence comes from Flavobacterium sp. WG21, assembly GCF_000335775.1. Lineage (NCBI taxonomy): Bacteria > Pseudomonadati > Bacteroidota > Flavobacteriia > Flavobacteriales > Flavobacteriaceae > Flavobacterium > Flavobacterium sp. WG21. The sequence continues at coordinate 21,731 of NZ_AMYW01000013.1, read as the reverse complement.
AACAATATGTTTCGTCTGATCGTTTAAAGGACAATGTAAGGAGATAATATCACTGGATTTGAAAATTTCTTCCAACGAAACAAACCGAACACCGTCTTTTTCCATTTCTGCGCTTGTTACGATATCATACGCCAGAACTTTACAACCAAATCCTATCGCAATCTTTGCAAAAGCTTTCCCGATATTCCCTGTTCCAATGATTCCGACTGTCTTCCCAAACAAATCAAATCCTAATAAACCATTTAGTGAAAAATTTTGTTCCCGAACTCTATTGTAAGCTTTATGTGTTTTTCTGTTCAGCGTTAAAATCATCGCCATTGCATGTTCCGCAACAGCCTGAGGCGAATAAGCCGGAACGCGGCAAACTTTTAAATTGTACTTTTTAGCGGCATTCAAATCAACATTATTAAACCCCGCACAACGCAAAGCAATAATTTTCACTCCTTTTTCTGCCAATTGCTTCAATACAGCCTCGTTGACAATATCATTCACAAAAACACAAACAATCAATGCTTTTTCAATCAATGCAGCCGTTTGAGGATTCAATTGTGTTTCAAAGAAATCCAATTCAAAACCAAACGACTCATTATATTTATTGAAGAACGTTTTATCGTAGGGCTGTGTGGAAAAAAAAGCTATTTTATTCGTATTTACTATATCCTTTAAACTCATCTTGATTACTATTTTTGAGATTTTTAACCTCCTGTTCTACTAAATTAAACAATTCTTCTGAAGTAACTTCTGATCCTGAAAAATCAACTTACTTTAAATATTCTTTTCCATGTGCAACAACCAATCCGTCTTTTGGGCAAAGACCCAAAACATCATAACCTAAACTTTTAAGAATCTCTAAACCATCTATAACTGCTACTTTATTGCCACCATTCCATCCCTTTTTCAATCCGTATAAAATGCATTCTCTGATATATTTTGGCCTGTTTAAATTGACGCTTTCGGTTTCTTTATCAAATACTCTGGTTAACACTACTCCGGTATTTAAAGGGTTTCCAGCATACAAATCTTCCCATGTAACAAAACTGATTTTCAATGGAGTTTGTTTATGTCCTTCCAAGAATATCGTTATTTCAAATGTTGCCGCTTCTGTATCAAGTGCATATTTAGTAACGCTTTTGTACCAATAAACATTCTCTTCAACTGTAATTTTTCTTAATCCCATACGTGTAAAATGTTACTCTTTGAAAAACCAAACGATCTATTCGTCTCTCTTTTTTAGCAAAAAAATCCTTCCTGCTTGTCATCCTCTAAACTTCAAATGATCGGTGCTAAACAATAATCCAATTCCGCTGTAAGGATCTCTCTTTAAATCATAAAAATTATTTACTCCCTTCATCTCTTTGTACAAATCAGAAATGATCGAAGCAGGTTGAAATCCGTCTATGGTATGATTGATAATCGTATCTGCCAAACAGGTCAACTCTTTTGTACTATTTGTGACGCCCAGATTATTTCCGGTTTCCCAATCCCAGACAATCCACTCCCAATTGTGTTTTTTATGCATACAATCCATCCATAAATAAGACAAATTTTTAATTTTGATCTTCCCTAGTTCATTGTTTTTCCAGTATTCGACACTTTCAACAATGACGCTTACTGCTACATCTGTATTATCGTAAACAAAATCGGTTTTTGAAAGCTGAATAATCTTTATGGCATCTGCTATACGGTTGGTAATCGTTTTCAGCTCTTTTTCGTTTGGATTTCTTAAAAAAGCAAACTCAATATCTAATCGTTCGAAAGCTACTCCTTTTGTCTTAGTCAACATTTCAGACGGAATACCTTCGAGATTGGAATTTTCATCCACAAAACTTTCTTTGGGATCAAAGGAAAAATTCTCATCCTGATAAAAACCTGTTGTATACCTTCTTTCAATTTCCTTCAACAATTTATATTGCTCGAAATACAAATCTTCTCTTGCCTCATCTTCACTTTTAAACCTGCTAAAATAATCGGGCTGCAACAGCCAATACAAACAAAGAACTGTTCCCTTATCAAGTGTTTTTTGTTTGACAATCCACTCAAAAGGTTCGATCCCATCATCATAATTCCAGTTTTGAACAAACTGATGCCATTCTGCTGCAGTTAACTTCTGATAGGACATCTCTCCGTTTACCGCTTTTAAAACCCGGTTTTTATTTTTTTTGCTAAATAATTCTTCCATTTTTTGATTCTGATGATAAGTGTCTCTTCTTTCTATTATGAAAACAAATTTAATTAACCTTTTCTTACAAAAACATGATAAAAAACATAGACTGACAAAACCTTTATTAAAACACTAAAGACCAAACCGTAAACCTTTTTCACGGCTAGTTTTGTTAAATAAACTATAATTACAACAATCTCGTTAAACCTCTTTTATCCTATAAAGTCTAAATGCTATAAACAATTAAAAAACGTACCTCATGAAAAAATTAATTATCGCAGCTTTCTTATTCGTTGGAATAGCGAGTTTTGCACAAGAAGCGGATCAGTCTGTTCAACCACAAAGAGAGCGACTAACTCCGGAACAACGCAACGACAGACAGTTAAAAAAACTTACTTCTGAACTAAATTTAGATGCCAATCAGCAGACTCAGATAAAACAGCTTCTGGCTGACAGAAGTGCTAACGCTGAAAAGTTTAGAGAAGACCGTAAAAACAGAAAAGATAATGGTACAAAACTAACTACAGAGCAGAAAGCAGCTTTTAAACAACAAATGGCGGATGAAAAAACGGCTAATGATGCCAAAATGAAATCAATACTGAATGCTGACCAGTACAAAAAATGGACCTCTATACAAGACGAAAAAAGAGAGAAAGCAAAAGAAAAAATGAAAGACAGAAAAGATAATAACTAATCTTATTCACAAAAAAAGAGGCTTAAAAGCCTCTTTTTTTAGTTCTTATTTTGGATTAAGAATTAAGTCAATTCTCTTAATGCAATCCTCGTAATGGTATTTGGTTTCTACATTTACAGGTCTTGCTTTTGCTGCTAAAAGTGTGCTTCTTAATGCATTCAATTCTCCGCGAACCAGCGCTCTAACATCAGATTGTCCCACATTATAATACACCGTTGATCTGTCAGATGGCTTTATTTCTTCTGTCATTAAGGCTCCCATTCGATCAATATAGCCGCGTTGCAGGTTTCTTCTATAAATCGTAACATTTCCTGGTGTTGCGGCTTCTTTCCAGATTCCTTTTCGCGTATCTCTTAATAAATCCAGTGCCTTGTATGTATCCCCTCCAAGAATTTCATTATCAACCAATCTGCCGATACGTCCAATACTAAGCAAACTATTTAACTGTCTCACCTGTAAGCTTCTGAATTTCTCTGCATAACCTGCAAAATCCGTATTCTTTAAAGTTGTCACATTTACAATCCATGTTGGAGATGCAAAAGCATTGGTCTGAAGCCAGTTCATTGCTTCAATTTGTTTCGCTTTTGGTACTACTTCATAAACACTTCCTGCCTGATTTGGATTTTTAGTATTTTCATAAACTCCGCCAACATTCGTCACCACATGACCTACATATCGGCTCCAAACGTCCAGCATTTCTTTATACAGTTCGTCCAGATCTTCATAATTATTGGTCACGTTACTCGTCCATTCGTTTAAATGGGCTGCCACATATTCCAGATTTTTAAGTCCATATGTACTCGCTTTCATTGAATTATTTCCAATATCTTCGGTTTGCGAAGTAGGGTCAAAAGCACTACTTTGTTTTCCAAATTTATACAAAGGATTTCCAGCTTTGTCCAAAATCCATTTGTCCAAAGTTGCTTTTTCGTCCTGAGGAGATTTTGCATTTGGAATTACTCTGTATCCCCAGTTTAAAGCATAGTGATCGTAAGCCCCCATTTTACGAATAAAACGAATATTTTTATCTCCCGGCTGTGCGATATAATTGTATCTCGCATAGTCCATTATACTGGCAGAAATTCCGTTTTGCTGAGTAAAATCACCATTTCGGTAACTTTCTACGTCATAGGCGCAGCTTGCACCCATATTATGCGGAAAACCTAAAGCATGACCCACTTCGTGAGCGATTACCATACGCATCATCTCTCCCATTTCTTCGTCGCCGGTTTGTAAAGTTCTGGCTGCTGGGTTTGCTGCTCCGGTTTCTAGTAAATATCGGTTTCTGTACGAACGTAAATGATTGTGGTACCAAATCACATCACTTTCGATTATTTCACCGCTTCTAGGATCTGAAACACTCGGACCAACTGCATTTCGCGTGGTACTTGCAACATAACGAACAACAGAATATCGAACATCTTCCGGACTAAAATCAGGATCTTCTTCTTTTGTCGGAGCATCTTTTGCGATAATTGCATTCTTAAATCCTGCTGCTTCAAAAGGTTTCTGCCATTCTTCTATTCCTTGTTTGATATACTTTCGTAATTTTTCAGGAGTCGCAGGATCCAAATAGTAAACGATAGGTTTTACCGGTTCAACCAGTTCTCCTCTTGCATAGGCTTCCGGATCTTTTGGTTCCAATCTCCAACGACGAATGTAGGTTTTAAGATCAGATTTTAATTCATTACTTCCATAATCGTACTGACTTACGGTAAACCAACCTACTCTTGGATCTGCCAGCCTCGGCTTCATTGGCACTTCAGGCAATAAAATCATCGACTGGTTCATCTGAATACTAATCGATTCCGTATCTTCCAGCATCGATGGTTTTGAAGCATTATAGGTCATATCCTGAATTACCTCGATATTCATCGGAAAACTCTTGATGGTGTTAATAAAACTTCTCGAATCATCAAGTCCTTTTACTTTATACATTTCACGCATTTCTGCCGATATTCCGCTGATAGCTTTAACATCAGTACTGTAAAATTTGGTAACATCCACAACAGTGTTGGCCGAATCTTTACTAAAAGCTACAATATCAAAAGCAAATAAAGTAGGTTCGTAGTTATTTGCTTTTACCGAAATACTGATTGGTAAGGTATCATTGGCAACGGCGTTGTATGATTTTGACTTGATGAGAATTTTATCCTGAAAACGCTGCCAAACAATTAGTTGCTCATTAGTTTCTGATCCTGCATTTACATAACCACCACCCAAATTAGAAGGCAGTTTGGATAACCTGCTCACTAAAAGCATGTCTTTGTTCAGGTATTTATTCGGAATCTCGAAATAGTATTTTTTATCGACTTTATGTACTTTAAAAAGTCCGTCATCAGAAATAGCGTCTTTGGTGATTACCTTGCTGTAGTCTTTAATTGCTGACTCCGGTTTTTTCTCCGGCGGGGCAGCTGCCGACTCGTCTTTTTTAGATTTTTTCTTATTTGATTGTGCAAATTGAGAAGTGGGAAATAGCACAAATGCCGCTATTGTAGTTAAAATGAGAAATTTCTTCATTTACTGCAGGTTTAATGGTTATTTAATAAACAAAAATAATTTTTATCCTGAATATACGACGGAAAACCTTTTTATTAACTTTTCATTAACTACTTTGTGATTTTAAAATTTAAGCTGCAAAACGAGACCGAATATTGTGAAATGTAAAATGTGAAATGCGACTGAAAACCGTGACTGAATACTACAATAAAAAAAAGACCCAGCTTTACTAAAAAACTGAGCCTTCGATTGAAAAAAAATATATACTTTAAATTTCTAAGATTTAAAAAGTCTTCGAAACTTTATCGATCGCATTGATTGTAAAATCCAGGTCTTCATAAGTTAGCGCATCGGTGATAAACCAGGTTTCATAAGCCGATGGGGCAATATAAACACCTTCTTGCAACAAGCCATGGAAGAATTTCTTAAACGTTTCATTATCGCCTTTCGCAGCAGTTTGAAAATCAACAACCGGATCTGCATCAAAGTGAACAGAAATCATCGATCCTACTCTATTGATGGTAAAAACAACATTATTGGCTTTTAAAACCCTGTCGATTCCAGCTTCTAAATAAGCTGTTTTTTCTTCTAAACGAGTAAAGATTGCCGGATCATTATTTAGTGCCTGTAACATTGCCAAACCTGCAGCCATTGCCAGCGGATTACCTGATAATGTTCCTGCCTGATATACCGGACCAAGCGGTGCCAGATAATTCATGATTTCTTCACGGGCTGCAAAAGCACCTACAGGTAAACCTCCACCAATTACTTTTCCGAAAGTCACGATATCTGCATTGATGTTGTACAATTCCTGAACTCCTCCGCGAGCCAGACGGAAGCCTGTCATTACCTCATCAAAAATCAGTAAAATTCCGTTTGCCGTACACAATTCTCTTAAGCCTTCCAGAAAACCTTTTTGAGGTGGGATACAACCCATATTTCCGGCAACAGCTTCGATAATAATAGCAGCGATTTCGCCTTTATTAGCTTCGATTAAAGTTTTTACATTCTCTAAATCATTGTATTTTGCCAATAAAGTATCTTTTGCAGTTCCTTCCGTAACTCCGGGGCTGTTTGGTGATCCGAATGTCACGGCACCACTTCCCGCCTGAATCAAAAATGAATCAGAATGTCCGTGGTAACAGCCTGCAAATTTTATGATTTTATCTCTTTTTGTAAATCCGCGAGCCAGACGAATGGCACTCATACAAGCCTCTGTACCTGAATTTACAAATCTTATTTTATCAATATTCGGAACCATAGAAACCGCTAAAGCAGCAATCTCCGTTTCTAATTCCGTTGGCATTCCAAATGAAGTTCCCAGTTTTGCTTTTTCGATTACCGCATCCACAACTGGCTGAAAAGCATGCCCTAAGACCATTGGCCCCCATGAATTGATATAATCGATTAATTTATTTCCGTCTTCGTCATACAAATAAGCACCCTTGGCACTCTTTACAAAAATTGGCGTTCCACCAACCGCTTTAAATGCTCTTACCGGTGAATTTACTCCTCCCGGAATTACTTTTTCTGCTTCAGCAAAAAGCTGACTACTTCTTTTATAAATCATTATGATTTTAGATTTTAGATTTATTTATCGGCTTAAGCCCTGTTCTTTAATAAACGTATTAAAATATTTTTGTTCGATTTGTTCCTCTTGGGCAAGTTCTTCATTTTTTTTATCAGACATTCCAATTGGCGAATAAAAGTTCCATTTCCAAATTGGGCGGTGTTTTATAAAAAAATGACTTTCTGTAAATTCATCATGATCATAAACCCCACAAAAAAGTCTCGTGCTTAAAATTATAGCAAAAGTAAAAATTCCAATTTTGACTTTCTTTTTCATAAACAACTTTATAGAAAATTAATAATTAACAATTGACAATTGATAATTATTTCACTCTCAGCTTCTGTCCGATCGAAATCGCGTTATCCGAAAGATTGTTTTTTTGTTTTAAATCATCAACCAATACATTGAATTTTTTTGAAATCGAATACAAGGTATCTCCTTTCTGCACTTCATATAGATTCGGATCATTTGAATTAGAAGAGGAAGGAGTGTTAGGAGAAACAGAAGAACTTCTTACCGGAGTTGATTTTTCAAAAGGTTTATAGCTTTTTCCGGTAACCTGACAATCGTATTGATGCAAATTGTATCGTTCGATATAGCTAATTAATTTATCCGGATAGTTGGGATCTGTAGCATAACCTGCAGCCCTTAATCCTTTTGCCCATGCTTTATAATCGTCTTTTTCGTAAGTAAACAGAGTCGCATATCTATTTTTACCAACCAAAAATAAAGCATGATCTCTATAAGATTCTGCAGCTTCTGTATATTTTCGGAAACATTCCTGAGCAGAATCATCATCATGACGAACACTTGCTCCCAGCCAGTCTTTATGGCACTTAATTCCAAAATGATTGTTGGCTTCCAGGGCTAAATCTCCTTTTCCTGCACCGGATTCTAAAATCCCCTGTGCCAGAATGATACTTGCAGGAATGCCATACTTCTGCATATTGCCTATTGCAATATCTTTGTACTGTAAAATATAATTATTGATTAAATCGCTGGTTACAACTGTTTTTGAAGTAGACTGAATAACCTCAGTTGTATTATTTGTAGAAGGGTATTTTTTGCCAATTGGTTTGGTGTAAGTTGGCTTTTTGGTTGTTGCCACTCTGGGCCTCTGGACCGCCGCCGCTTTTTTGGTCGTCGCGATAGTAGGTTTACTTGAGGAGCAGCCCACTACAGTTGCCAGAATTAAAAGTGCTAATATTTTTTTAACCATTGCTTTTAAGTATTGGTAATTTTTTCCGCTTCAATTTAATATTCATCCCTTCAATTCCCTGCAATCCGCCGGTGTGAATGAGTAAAATTCTTGAATGTTCAGGAAAGTAATTTTTATGTATTAAGTCTATAACGCCAAAAACCATCTTTCCCGTATAAATTGGATCTAAAGGCACTTTAGTTTCTTCAAAAAAAGTATTGATAAATTCAATTAATTCCAAATTTACCTTCCCATAACCTCCAAAATGATAGTCAGAAATTAAATCCCAGTTATCTTTCTTTGCAAAAATACGAATTTCATCGGTTAAAAAGTCACCTTTTAATGCCGGAAATCCTAAAATTTTCTGATGCGGCAACGCACTATTAATCAATCCCGATATCGTTCCGCCCGTTCCTACCGCGCAACAAACGAAATCAAAAATGGCGTCTTCTTCAGTTAAAATCTCTTCGCATCCTTTTACAGCCAGTTCATTTGTCCCGCCTTCGGGTACTAAATAGAAATCACCAAATTTATCTTTAAGTTTTTCTATAAAGGAATCTTCATTTTTATCCCGGTACTCCTCTCGCGTCACAAACTCAAACTGCATTCCGTTTTCCTGAGCAAATTTTAATGTCGGATTTTCTTCAATTTTATCAAAAAGTTCCTCTCCCCTAATAATCCCTATCGTTCTGAATCCCTGCTCTTTTCCGGCATAAGCAACTGCAGCAATGTGATTGGAAAAAGCTCCACCAAAAGTCAACAGAGTCTCTTGATGTTCGGTTTTCGCCTGAAGCAAATTGTATTTCAATTTCCTGAATTTATTTCCTGAAACAAAGGGATGAATTAAATCTTCCCGTTTTATAGTCAGCCTAATACCCTTTGGAAAAGCGATTTGGATTTCCTGATTCAAAATCTAATGATGTTTTAAAGTTAAGTAATTCAAAAAGCCAAAAAAAAGATCGGCTTTTCAAATAATTAAGATGAGTTTCATTGGCGTAAGCTTCTCTCTCAAAGCTTATATTCCGATAGGCCAGCTCTTTGTCTTTGTATTGTAGCAGCCGAATTGCATATTCAAAAACATACAAAATATAAAACGGAAGAATCAATAATTCCAATTGCTGCCGAAGATGAATTTTTTCATGATTGACAAAAACAGCATTTGCTTTATCTGCATCATATTTTAAAATCACAAACGGAAACACAGCCATTCCCCGATACCCTTTTGGAATTAAATATTTAGCAACAATCAGAAACATTAGCTGTAAAATTTATAAATTTGTAGATGAAAATTGTTCAATTTCATTAAAGTCACAATCTATTAATTATTTTTGATTTTAAAAAATGGAGAACACCAACGCAATGCAGATTTATGAAGGAGCAAAGTAATGAAAATAAATTAATCGAAGGGGAAGATTTTTACTATACCCCCGAAGGTTATAAATGCTTTACTGAAAAACACCACCTAAAACGTGGTTATTGCTGTAAAAGCGGCTGTCGTCATTGTCCGTATGGGTTTGACAAACGAACAGGGGAAATAAGAAAATAATTCTTTTAGACTTCTTAGATCGTTAGATTTTTAGACTACTTAGATTATCCTAATCATCTTCATCTAAGAATGACAAGAAGCCAATAAAATAAATAACAATTGTAAAAATTACAAGACTTAGATTCACTTTAAAAAAATCTAACAATCTAAGCAAGTCTAACAATCTAAAAATCTATAAATGGATATTCTGTTTCGAAAATTTAGGATTACCATCCACAAATCCTATCACAGGTCGGATATCCGTTATCCTTAGTTTTTTTTAGTTCGAAAATGTGCCAATTTGAAAATGAGATCATTATTTTTTGAATCGAATATTCTTTGGCAATATTTCGCTCCTCCGGAGCTTTTACCAAATGATCGTATTGTTTTCTATAAACATAGTGCCTTTCCAAGGCTTAGAGCAACTCCAAAGGAGTGCTATATTTATAAAAATAAAATTAGCGATCAGAAATTCAGCCCCAGCGGGGCGATATAATCTAAAAAAAACAAAAAAATTAATCTGTTGCTAATCTTGCTAAATTATCTTAGCAACTTTAAATCTTAGCAACTAAGTACCTTATAAAAAAAATGACTTTCAAAGAACAAATACAACAAGGAATACCTACCATATTACCCCCAAAGGCAACATACGATTTAGCGATTAACCATGCGCCAAAGCGAAAAGAAATCTTATCAGCAGAAGAAAAAAAGCTGGCTTTAAAAAATGCCCTGCGTTATTTTGATGCCAAGCACCATGCGGAATTAATTCAGGAGTTTTCAGAAGAATTAGAAACTTACGGACGTATTTACATGTACCGTTTTCGTCCGGAGTACAGAATGTATGCCCGACCAATTGATGAATATCCGGGAAAATCATTGCAGGCAAAAGCCATCATGCACATGATTCAGAACAATTTGGATTATGCTGTAGCACAACATCCTCATGAACTGATTACTTATGGTGGAAATGGAGCTGTTTTTCAAAACTGGGCACAATATTTACTAACGATGCAATACCTGTCTGAAATGACAGACGAGCAAACTTTGACCATGTACTCAGGCCACCCGATGGGATTGTTCCCGTCGCATGCGGAAGCTCCAAGAGTTGTTGTAACAAACGGAATGGTGATCCCAAATTATTCGAAACCGGATGATTGGGAGAAAATGAATGCCTTAGGTGTTTCGCAATACGGACAAATGACTGCGGGAAGTTATATGTACATAGGACCACAAGGAATTGTTCACGGAACAACGATTACGGTTTTGAACGGTTTTAGAAAAATCAAACAAAATCCGGAAGGAAATCTTTTTGTAACTTCAGGACTTGGCGGAATGTCGGGCGCACAGCCAAAAGCCGGAAATATTGCTGGCTGTATCACGGTTTGTGCAGAAGTAAATCCAAAAATCACCAAGATTCGCCACGAGCAGGGCTGGATCAATGAAATCGTAACTTCGACAGAAGAACTGGTAAAAAGAGTCCTTACAGCAAAAGCGAATAAAGAAGTGGTATCCATCGCTTACTTAGGAAATGTAGTAGACGTTTGGGAATGCTTCGACAAAGAAAACATCAAAATTGATTTGGGTTCAGACCAGACTTCTCTTCACAATCCTTGGGCAGGAGGTTATTATCCAGTTGGAATTTCTTTTGAAGAAGCTAACGAAATGATGGCTAATAATCCTGAATTGTTCAAAGAAAAAGTACAGGAATCATTACGTCGTCAGGCGAAAGCGATTAACCAACACACTGCAAAAGGGACTTACTTTTTTGATTACGGAAATGCCTTTTTATTAGAAGCTTCACGCGCAGGTGCCGATGTAATGGCCGAAAATAATATTGATTTTAAATACCCAAGTTATGTTCAGGACATCATGGGACCAATGTGTTTTGATTACGGTTTTGGTCCATTTAGATGGGTGTGTACTTCGGGAAAACCGGAAGATTTGCAGAAAACAGATGCTATTGCCAGCCAGGTTTTAGAAGAAATGGCTCAAACAGCTCCAAATGAGATCCAGCAGCAAATGCAGGACAACATTAAATGGATCAAAGGCGCGCAGGAGAACAAACTGGTTGTGGGTTCACAAGCCAGAATTTTATATGCCGATGCTGAAGGCCGAATTAAAATTGCCGAGGCTTTCAATCAGGCGATTGCCAAAGGTGAAATTGGAGCCGTTGTTTTAGGACGCGATCATCATGACGTTTCGGGAACAGATTCTCCGTACAGAGAAACCTCTAACATCTACGACGGATCACGCTTTACAGCCGATATGGCCATCCAAAACGTGATTGGAGACAGCTTTAGAGGGGCAACCTGGGTTTCTATACATAATGGCGGCGGAGTTGGCTGGGGAGAGGTTATAAATGGTGGCTTTGGTATGGTTCTTGATGGATCTAAAGAGGCTTCAAAACGTTTAGCCTCAATGCTTTTTTGGGATGTTAACAACGGAATTTCAAGAAGAAGCTGGGCCAGAAATGACGAAGCTATTTTTGCAATAAAAAGAGCAATGGAAGTTCAGCCTCTATTAAAAGTGACTTTACCTAATATAGTAGATGAAAATCTATTTTAGATAGTAATGTCAAGCTGAGCGGAGTTGAAAAAAAGAGACTTCGACTCCGCTCAGTCTGACAGAGCTATGCTCCATCTGATGGACTGCGCTCAGTCAGGCAGATCAAAGAGAACATTAAATTTTTAACATATGAAAACATTCAAATTAGTACCCGTTTTTTTGCTTTTAATACTAGCGTCATGCAGCACAGTCAGCGTCTACTCTGATTACGACAAAAACGTAAATTTTGCCTCTTACAAAACGTATGCTTTCTTCAAGCCCGGAATTGACAAGGTTGAAATATCTGATTTGGATAAAAGACGTATTTTACGTGCCATCGATGATCAAATGCAGGCCAAAGGTTTTACCAAAAGCGAAAACCCCGATTTATTAGTTAATATTTTCACTAAAGCAAGAGAACAAGTCAATGTAAATCAATTTAGTGCCGGCTGGGGTTACGGTTGGGGATGGGGATGGAATCCTTACATGATGTACGGAGGAAATCAAACTACCGTTTCTACTTCTACCGAAGGAACTTTATTCATTGATTTGATTGATGCTAAGAAAAAAGAAATGATCTGGCAAGGAGAAGGTGTTGGAACGCTAACCAAAAACGTTGCTAAAAAAGACGAAAAGGTTGCCGAGTTTGTATCTAAAATTCTGGCACAATACCCTCCGGTTAAAAAGTAGTTTTCAGTCTCTGTTTTCAGTTTTTTACAAAAACTAAAAAAAGTTATTGAAATCTTCTCAAAATAATTAATACATTTGCGATTCAATTATCTGAAATGAAAAACTTAAATAACATTATTATCGCTATTACTATTATTGCAATTCAGCAATAATGGCGAGGTAATGTATAAATAAGTAAACAAAATACAATTTATAAAACCTCCCAAAACGGGAGGTTTTTTTTATTTAAAAAAATATAGTACAAAACATTTTGCCACAGATTTCACAGATTCTCACAGATTAAAAATCTTTTTAAATCCTTTAATCTTTGGCAAAAAACAATTTAATCTTTATGAATTTATTTAACGAAGTACTTGCTGCTCAAAAGCAACTTGAAAATGTGGTTGCCGCTACTCCACTCACCCAAAATTTAAATCTTTCTGACGAGTTTAAATCAACTATTTTATTAAAAAGAGAAGATTTACAAATTGTTCGATCGTATAAAATCAGAGGAGCTTACAACAAGATTTCTTCGTTAACCGAAACCGAAAAAGCAAGCGGAATTGTGTGTGCCAGCGCGGGAAATCATGCACAGGGCGTAGCTTACTCCTGTCATCTTTTGCAAATAAAAGGTAAAATCTACATGCCTAAAACCACTCCAAAACAAAAAGTCAAACAGGTACAATTGTTCGGAAAATCATTTGTTGAAATTGTACTTACCGGAGATACTTTCGATGATGCCTATGCTTCCGCTACAGCAGATGCAACCGAAAATCAAAAAACGTTCATCCATCCTTTTGACGATGACAAAGTTATTGCGGGTCAGGGAACTGTAGCATTAGAAATTCTGGACAGTTACAATGAACCTATTGATTATGTTTTTGTTCCCATTGGCGGCGGTGGGCTGGCTTCAGGTTTGTCTGAAGTTTTTAAGCAACTAAGTCCGAATACAAAAATCATTGGAGTAGAACCCAAAGGAGCCCCTTCAATGAAAAACTCTATCGAAGCAAATAAAAATACGGCTTTAAAAACAATTGACAAATTTGTGGATGGTGCTGCTGTTAAACAAGTGGGCGACAAAACCTTCGAGATCTGCCGAACAAATTTAGACGATATTATTCTGGTACCGGAAGGAAAAGTCTGTACAACGATTTTGCGTTTGTATAACGAAGAAGCCATGGTCGTAGAGCCTGCAGGAGCTCTGACTATTGCCGCTTTAGATTTTTATAAGGATAAAATAAAAGGCAAAAAAGTAGTGTGCGTGGTGAGTGGCAGCAACAATGACATTGAAAGAACAGCCGAAATAAAAGAACGTTCTTTATTATACGAAGGTCTGATGCATTATTTTATGATTCAGTTTCCACAGCGTCCGGGTGCTTTAAAAGAATTTGTAAACAACATCTTAGGCCCTGATGATGATATTACTTATTTCCAATTTGCCAAGAAAAACAGCCGTGAGGTAGGTTCAGTAGTCGTAGGTTTAGAACTAAAAAACAAGAAAGACATACTGGCGATTAAAATGAATATGACCAAAAACGGATTTGAGTTTCAATATTTAAATGACCGTCAGGATCTATTTACACAAATGATCGGATAATGTAAAAAAGGGTGTGATTTAAAACTGTCTATTTTTACAATAAAACCTTTTCAATCGAACTCACAAACAATCTGAAATGATAAATATCAGCGATCACAAATTAGTTAATCGTACTTTTGTCTTTCATTTATAGTAAAAAACATGGCAACGCTTAAAGACATTTCAAACATAGAAGATATAAAATTAATGGTGGACACCTTTTATGGTAAAGTGCGAAAAGACGATTTACTGGGACCGATTTTCAATGAGAAACTCCAGGATCGCTGGCCGGAGCATTTAGAAAAAATGTACGGTTTCTGGCAAACTATTTTATTTGATGTACGCGCCTATTCAGGAAGCCCTTTTCCTCCACACAAACAACTACCGGTAGATAAAACCCATTTCGATCGTTGGGTACTACTTTTTAACACTTCTATCGATGGACTTTTCTCAGGAACTATTACCGAAGAAGCAAAAATGAGAGCAGCCAACATGGCATATATGTTCAATTATAAAATTGACTATTTCAGAAATCCTGAAAATCATTAATTTTTTAATTGATAATAAGCTGATTTTACGGTTTGCCTTAACTAAAATATACCGTACTTTTAAATCCAAATAAAATCATCCTAACCAACCTACTATTGCGTTTACACATGAAAAAAATATTACTTTCTTTTTTGTTCTCTCTTTTATTTTTAAATTTTACTAAGGCACAATCCTCAAAAAACACTTTATACAAAGGAACAATTGACGGAAAAATAAATGTCACTTTTTATATAAAAGCGGAAGAAAATCCCTGTACAGCCGACCTCATGTACACTTCAATCTATCGTTATGACAAATCAGGAGGTTGGATTCAGCTGAATATTACGCAAAACACAAAAAACGAAAATCAGTTCGCCCTTGTAGAGCATGGATTCTCAGGTATGATGATTTTAACGAAAGAAGGCACCAATTTTAGTGGCTTATGGATAAGTCCTGACACTAAAAAACAATTAAAAGTGGTACTAAAAGAAGCCAGTATGTCTAAAAAAGATATTGAATCGTACGAAAAAAAACTGGAGAAAGTTAATTACGAAAACAATGATTGCTAAAAGATAAGCTTTCTTTTCTTATTGGGAAAAGTCACGAAAAATGCAATTAAAAAACATTTCGGATAAAAAAATTGATATAAATAGCAAAAATTAGCACTGTAAATCCGTAATTTTACATTCTAATCTACAACGTTTTCGAAATGAATGCAAGTATTGAAACAAACCCGTTACTAGAGCGATTGCCTAAACATTTAAAGCAATTTATTAAACCTCAGGATTATGGTGATTATACACCAATTAATCAAGCTGTTTGGCGCTATGTAATGCGTAAAAATGTAGATTATCTTTCAAAAGTTGCGCATCATTCTTATCTGGATGGTTTGAAAAAAACCGGAATCGAAATTGACTCTATTCCAAGTATGTACGGAATGAATCGAATTCTGACTGAAATTGGTTGGGCAGCTGTTGCGGTGGACGGTTTTATTCCTCCAAACGCTTTTATGGAATTTCAGGCTTATAACGTTTTGGTTATTGCTTCAGATATTCGTCAACTGGAACATATCGAATATACTCCGGCACCGGATATTATTCATGAAGGTGCAGGACACGCCCCTATTATCGCTAATCCTGAATATGCGGAGTACTTAAGACGTTTTGGAGAAATTGGCTGTAAAGCTATTTCATCTCATAAAGATTACCAGATGTATGAAGCGATTCGACTACTTTCTATTTTGAAAGAAGCGGAAGATACGCCTCAGGAAAAAATAGACGAAGCGGAGAAAGCAGTTGCCGATTTACAAAACAATATGGGCGAATTGTCTGAAATGGCACAAATTCGAAACCTGCATTGGTGGACAGTAGAGTATGGTTTAATCGGAACCGTTGAAAATCCGAAAATATATGGCGCGGGCTTACTATCCTCTATTGGGGAGAGCGCTTGGTGCATGACGGATAATGTAAAGAAAATCCCTTATAACATCTCTGCGGCCAATCAAAACTTTGATATTACTCAATTACAACCTCAACTTTTTGTAACACCAAATTTTTCCTATTTGAGTTTGGTTTTAGAAGAATTTGCCAATAAAATGGCTTTGAGAACAGGAGGCCTTTCCGGTATACAAAAACTAATTCATTCCAATGCTTTAGGAACAATTGAGTTGAGTACCGGTTTACAGATTTCAGGTGTTTTTACCAATGTTCTGGAAGATGAAGGAAAACCTATCTACATTCAGACTACTGGAAAAATAGCTTTATCCTACCGTGAAAAAGAATTAGTTGGTCACGGAACGCTAACGCATCCTCATGGATTTGGAAGTCCGATTGGAAAACTAAAAGGCTTCAATTTAGCAATCGAAGACATGAGCCCTAAAGATTTACAGGCTTACTCTATCGTAGAAAATGAAACTGTAAGATTAGAATTTGAAGGTGATATTATTGTAGAAGGTGAAATCATTACCGGTTCAAGAAATTTACACGGCGAAATCATTTTAATTAGTTTCAGAAATTGTACTGTAACTCATGGCGAAACCATTTTGTTTCAGCCTGAATGGGGAAATTATGATATGGCAATTGGTAAAAAAGTCGTTTCGGCTTTTTCCGGTCCGGCT
Source organism: Flavobacterium sp. WG21 (assembly GCF_000335775.1). Lineage (NCBI taxonomy): Bacteria > Pseudomonadati > Bacteroidota > Flavobacteriia > Flavobacteriales > Flavobacteriaceae > Flavobacterium > Flavobacterium sp. WG21. Next base: position 4,651 of record NZ_AMYW01000013.1, on the reverse strand, counting down.
GATGTGAATAGCTTTGACCTGATCGATACTGTACCCAAAACAACTACTATAAAAGCACAACATACTGCCGAACGTGACGATCTGGAAATCCTTTATCAAACCGTTCGCCTGACCAGAGAAAATAAAAGTGCTACAACTGAGTTAATCACTGTATTTCATAAACTGAAAGAATCTCATCCTAATGATTGGTTATTGGCTGTGGAAATCGTCGAGCTTTTGGAGCGTTCAAATGAGAAACAACTTTTACAGGAAGTTCTGGTTCATCTGGATCAATTAAAAGAAAAACGCCCTGAAGTGGCACATTTGATTTCTGGAGGCCTAGATCTGATTTTTGATAAAGAAGCGGTTTAGTTTAGAAGTTATTCTAAGTTGCTAAGGTTCTGAGATACTAAGGTGCTAAGTTTTTAAAACAATTATATTAAATCCGACAGGTTTTAAAAACCTGTCGGATTTTGTGCTTTTATAATATTTAGAGCGAAGGGAGAAATCCAACCTTTGTCAAGCTTCTTACGAAGATTTCTCCTTCCGTCCGAAATGACAATATTGAAAAAACCTCAGAACCTTAACGTCTTAGCCCTTTAGTACCTCTAAAAAAAATCAAAGCTTCAAGTCCTCGCTAAACTCTTTTTCAGACTGGATTGTTTTTCCGTTGTATTGCAGTTTCCAACCCATGGAGTTGGTAAGAATTAAAATCTTTGATAATTCGCTGATCAATCGGTTTTGAGCGTTTGTTTTCAAAGTAGAGCCCTCTATCTTTTTGGCCAGATTTGCTTTTACCGATTTGTTGATCTTGTTGTAATCGTCACCCGTAAATGGATTCAGTTTACTTTGTTCAACATCATAAAACTGTATATCAGGGTTAATGGTGATTTCTTCTTTTGGAATATTTAAAATGGTAATCGTTTTGTTTTTTTCATCGATATCATATTTCACTTTGTGCAAATCGTAGGCTACAGTAACATTTGCGTTTACCACTACAAGTGCTTTTTTCTCAAAAGAAACCATGTCCATTAAATACTTCTGCTGGTTTTTATAAGTAATAACTTCCGAAAAATGACCTTCGGTAACTACCAGTTTACCAACATTTAAAATTTGCTGCTGAATAAGATTGGTATTATAATCAATAGTTGAATCGTCGTCTTTTTTGAATTCACAATATTTGAAAGCCAGCACTATGACAAGTACAGCTACACCTAAAACTATTATTCTCTTTACTAAATTTTGCATTCTATCCATTTATTAAACCAAATTACTTCTTTTTTTCAAAAATGCCCCCTATTTGGGTAAGGTTTTTTCTTCAGATTCATTGATGTGCCACTTCTTAAAGCTAATTTCTCAAAAGCGAATCGTCTTTTATTTTGGATTTTAATGCTCTTTTAGGACTTATGCTCTGTATACGATTTCAATCTTCATCCAAAAATTTCACACTTACTATCTGTAGATCAAATATTTGTAATCTTTAACTTATATCTGGTTTTTTGTTCCTGCCAAAATCTAAAACACGGGCACTTTTAGCCAATCAAGTGTTACTTGAAACAACCAGTTATATCATTAATAATCCGATTATTAAATCTGAATTATTTATCTCAATTGTCCAAAATACCTTTGCATTAAGTTAAGATGAAGATAGAAGATGACACCCATCAATTCAGCTTTGAAGGCACTACCTATTTCATTATTGAGTTAAAAGAAATTTTTAGTGCTTTCTTCTGAATTGTCATCCTTCTAAACTTAACTACACCCAAATTCCAAAAACACAATTTAACGGACTTACTATGAAATTTTTAAAATTACTAAATGTACTTTTCTATTTACTGCCTTTAGCTGCAGTTGCCCAAAAGGAAATTTCTGCCGTTGCAACAGATGCTTCCTGTACTGGTGATGGTAGAGCTGATGGTACAATTACGATCACAGTTAAAAATGTTTCTGAACCTATAGTCTATGCTGTTGCAAAATCTCCTTATGATCCGGCAAATATTATTGCGTCTTCAACTTCTCTAATTACGCACTTAGAGGCGGGAGATTATTTCTATGGGTATTACGAAAACAATACTTTTATAAAAGCTGCAACTACCATAAAGGTAGGCAGTACCTACTCGTCTATTTCTCCAACTATTGGACTTTTTACCGCAAAAAATTATACTTACTGTGCATCAGATCCTAATCCTCTGGGGGATATTGCTATTAACGTCGAAAAAGGAAACCCTCCCTATACTGTTAACTTGCTAAATGCTTCAGATGGTACCGTTGTAAGAAGTGTACAAACAGCAACCGGTATCGTCAAACTTAATGGTATGCCAAGTGGTCAATATAAAGTTTCGGCTATAGATCATTGCGGTACTTTAATTTCACCTGTAACCGTATTGAATCTTCCGCCAAATGAAGTTCTTAAGAATTTTAACCTTGATAAAGGAACCATTAATGCTGTTGATTTAATTTATAATACTCCAAATGATGTCTGTTCCGGTATTAGCAGTGCTACCCTTCCAAACGGATTATTAGCGGTAAGTACTGGCGGCGCTTATTTTAATACTCTTCCTGCTCTTTATGGGGTTCCGAATTTTATTTACAAATTAGAGATTCAGAACGGATCAGGTTGGGATGTTTATGACAATCTGACTCTTACTGATGTAAAGAAGAAATATGCGATGCCTTCAGATCGTTCCAAATGGGGTATTGTCCGTTTGAGCGCAACCTATTGCAACATAACAAAAACTGTTGAACTGGATTATGGAGCATCAGCTATAGGGATTGTGAGACCATTTACTGATTTTGAATTCAGTATCGAAGATGACCCTTTGAATACCAATTGCAATGACACGGGACAAGTTCTGCTAAAAAACGTACCTAAAGATCAGGGTGGCTGTCTGCCTTACACCGTAGAAGTAACAGACAACAGTACAGGTATCAAAAACACTTATACTATTACAGGCATAAACAATTTAGAAATTTGTAAACTAAATATTGGTAAAAGCTACACTATAAAAGTAACAGATAATACAGGAATCGAAATAACAACTTACTCTTTTACGAACAATACCTCAAACACTTTTTCTAAAAAACCTGTTATTACTGATCCTAAAAATGTTTTTATTGATCCCAATTATTTTGCTCCCGATAAAGACATCAAAGGCAAAATACAATTTTTCACAGGACCAAGTGCTACGTTTTTTGGTAAATGTGCACTGGCGGTATATCCTCCTATGGCCACTCCCGGTTATGTAGGCTTGCAAGGTAAAGTTACCGTAAGCCTTGTAAACGGTCCGTCACCATTGGCAGTAACCTACAAAGAACCTATTTTCGGATTAGGAAATGAATTACTTCCAGGAACTTATACCATAAGAATAAAAGATTCGGCTTGTTTTGATGAAGAATTTCAAGTGGTTTTAGACAGTTATTTTACAAAAATTGAAATCACCAACGTTAGTTTTAATCCGGACGCCTCAAGATGTGATCGTTATAACAAAAATGTAACTATAAAAGTATCAGCTGTCGGTACAGGCGCAATAAACAGTACATTGGCCAGTTTTTATGGAAATAACCAAATTTTCCCCGGGATTGTCAGTGGACCTGCAGGCATGGGAACTTTTAATGCCATTTTAGGTTCTAATTCTTTAAAAGAAGGAATCAGTAATTTTTCTTTTTTTCAGGATATAGCAGGAAAATATGAAATAGGGATAGCCAGAAAATTTATTGGTGGAAGACCTCTCTTGCAAAGCGAGTTAATTGAAAACACTCAAACTGCTTTTGTAGATGTTCAACCTAATTTCCCCACGTTTGATTTATCAGAATCCGGCGGAATTGTCTGTTCAGGAGATACAACAGGGGATCTTCATACCAAAGTAAACAATGTTTCAGAAAGTATTACTTACTTTATAAAAAAAGAAACAGATTCCGATTTCCCAACAACAGGACAATCAAGTCCTGTATTTAAAGGACTGACAGCAGGAAATTATATCGTAAAAGCAAAAACAGTCTGCTATGAAGTTTTACAGCCTCTGATTTTAAGAAGTTCCTTTTCACAATTAATAAATGGTGGAGACAGAGCTGTTTGTATCGGAAGTGATATCAAATTGTCTATAATACAAATGGGACCGGTAAATTCGATAAAATGGACCTTGCCAGATGGTACGCAAATTAGTGCCCCTGAATTAAATATCAATAATATAACGGCTGCCCAAATTGGCACTTACAAAGTAGAAATTAATTCTTTCGGAGGATGTTATTTTACAGAATCTGTCAACATTACACTTGGAGGTTTGTCAACCCCAACGGGAAACGCTGCCCAGCAATTCTGTACTGCTGCTAAAGCTACAGTAGCTGATTTAATCACCTCTGAAACTGATGTTGTCTGGTATGATGCAGCTATAGCTGGAAATATAATTTCATCCACAACACTATTAATTGATGGTAAAACCTATTATGCAGCAGCAAAGACAAGTACATGTGAAAGTACAAATCGTTTAGCTGTAACCGTTAGCATCAGTGATCCTAAAACACCAACGGGTGCTGCTACACAACAATTCTGTACAGCAACAAACGCTACGGTAGCAGACTTAGCAATTTCCGGAACCGGTGTTATCTGGTACGATGCACTTACAGGAGGAAATATAATTCCGTCCGCAACACTATTAATTGATGGTAAAACTTA
>NZ_AMYW01000012.1:0-128878 GCF_000335775.1 Flavobacterium sp. WG21 | reverse complement strand
AGTTTGCGAAGTAGTTGCAGTTAATGTAGCTGTAGGTTCTGTGATGGTAAAAGTTTTAGTAATCGTACAAAGATTAGCATCTTTAATCGTCACGGTATACGTTCCGGCAGCTAAGTTAGAAGCCGTTGCTGAAGATCCTCCAGATGGTGACCAGGAATAAGTATAAGCTCCTGTTCCTCCTGCAGGTGTAACTGTCGCAGATCCCGTTGCATCTGATTTACAAAGTACATTAGTTTGCGAAGTAGTTGCGGTTAAAGCAGCTGTAGGTTCAGTGATGGTAAAAGTTTTAGTGATGGTACAAAGATTAGCATCTTTAATTGTTACGGTGTATGTTCCGGCAGCTAAGTTAGAAGCGGTTGCGGCAGATCCTCCTGATGGTGACCAAGAGTAGGTATAGGCTCCGGTTCCTCCAGTAGGCGTTACCGTTGCAGAACCAGTTGTGCCTGATTTACAAAGTACGTTGGTTTGCGAAGTAGTAGCCGTTATAGCCGTTGGTTCTGTGATCGTGAAAGTTTTAGTAATCGTGCAAAGATTGGCGTCTTTAATGGTTACCGTATAAGTTCCGGCAGCTAAATTAGAAGCCGTTGCTGAGGTTTGTACCGGAGTTGTGTTCCAGGAGTAGGTATAAGGTGCAGTTCCTCCGGCAGGAGTTACCGTCGCAGAACCTGTTGTTCCTGCATTACAGGTCACATTAGTTTGTGATGTGGTAGCGGTTAAGACAGCAGTCGGCTCCGTAATAATGATTTGTTTGGTACCAGTACATCCTTTGGAATCAGTAGCGGTTACAGTGTAAGTTCCGGCAGCTAAGTTAGAAGCCGTTGCTGAGGTTTGTACCGGAGTTGTATTCCAGGAGTAGGTATAAGGCGTACTTCCTCCCGAAGCAGTTACCGTTGCAGAACCTGTTGCGCCTCCTTTACATTTTACGTCAACATGAGAAGCGGCAGTTTCTGTTATCACAATGTTAGTTTGGCTCACAACAACTGGTTTCGTATCAGAACAACCGGATTGTGTGTTTTGACCTTTAATGTAATAAGTTCCTACCGGCGCTGCAGTTGGTGTATTGTACGGAATAGTGGCAGCGGCATCTTGCCAATAGGTGTAAGTTAGCCCCGAAGTACTTCCTGCGGTAACGGCTGGTAAAGTAAGGTCGGCAGTTCCATTTACGCATACAGGCGCAGGATTAGTGATAACCAAAGTGTTTGTAGCAAAACTTTTTGCTTTTAAAAATACACCGGCATCCCATTGTTGATCTGAGGCATCGGCAATGGCCATTTTTATTTTGTAAGTTTTTCCCGCTGTAACAGCATAAGTAGCAGTAAGAACTACTGTTGAACCATCGTACTCCATAGTGGTGGAACCAGGGGGATTGTTTGAATAATAGGTAGCATTTTTTGCTGGAAAAGCAACATTATTTACGTTTGTTCCGGCAGAATGTATGTTATTTATGGTTACGGCATCACCGTTTGGTAATTGTGCAAGATTGATAGCGTTATTGGTATAAGTTCCGGTAATTCCAAAACCACTTAAAAAGAAACCGAATGCATCATTAAAATCGGTATTTACGTATTCCAGATATTCTTCTGAAGCAAAAACGAATTTGAATTCTACAAGATTACCATCCGGAATAAAATTAAATTCTAATATAGAGGCATCATGCATCGTTTCTCCCGAAATTGCAGTTAAATCCTGATCACTCGCTGCATTTACCATTGCATCCGATTTGTTGGTATAGGTATTCGGCCCCATGGCAGAGCTAATTTTTCCTGTAGATAAAAGAAGTCCTTCGTCGATTGGAAAGGTTGAAGTACCCTTACTGAAGTAACCCAATTGACGATCTCCCGCAGTAGCAGACCAGGTGTGATCGACCCAGGTCCAGTTGTTGTTGTTATTTCTGTAATAACCGAAACGAACATTACTGATGGTCAAACAGCCGGAGGTTAATATATTACGAACAAGCTGATCCGCATTATAAGCATTGTAACCTGTTGAGGGATTGGCTACATCAATAGAGCCCGCAACAGCTGCCTGTGCACTCACGGCCTCTGTAGAAGCTGCTGTTTTTGCTGTCTTTGAGGTTGCCTTGCTATAAGGAAGAGTATTTCCATATCTAACAGGGATTTCCTGAGCAACAACTGCCGAAGAGTACATGGCTAATCCTAAAATTAAAATTAAAAATGATTTTAAACTAATTTTGGAAAAGGTATCTTGTTGAACATTTTTGTGAAACGGGAAAAAATAGGTACCACATTTAATGAAATTTCCCACTTCTTGTAGAGTAGTTTTAGTTTTCATATTTTAGGATTTTGTTTTTTGAAATACTTGTGATATTTTAACAAAACCAAAGTTATAAGGTGTAATTAATTTTGATTTTTTTTCTCCGTAACTAACCTAAAAACTCGTTGAAGTGTATTTTTTTTGTTAAAGGAAGCGTTAAAAAACATTTTTTTTAGACATTTTTGACAAATGAAAAAGGGTCTGAAATTTATATTTTTCATTAAAAACTGAATTTTGTAAATGGTTTAAATGTTTAATATTCAATTATTTAGCTTGTTTTTTAAGAATAGTAGCACTATCGACTAAGTGCTTGATTTTATAGATGAAGAACACTTTTTTCTAAAAAGAGAGAATCTTCTTTTTTTGATTTTGGAGATTTTAGACTTAGGTGTTCGCTGTTAAAATTTTGTTTAAATGTTAACAGAAATAAAAAAATGAAAAGGTTTAGAATTTCTTTTGTAAATTAGAAGTTCAATAAAAAAATCATCTTCACTTAAGAAGTTTGTAAACCTTTTGCTTATGAAAAACTTAATTTTAATACGCCATGCAAAATCAAGTTGGGAAGCTCCGTTAAAAGATTTCGACAGACCTTTAATGAAAAAAGGCATTTTAGACGCACACGATGTATCGTCTACAATTTTAGAGTTTCTTCCTAAAACCTATATAATGTGGAGTAGTACTGCTGCAAGGGCCCTGGAGACAGCGCTTATTTTTGCACAAAATATTTCATATCCTCTGGAAAGTATCATTTTTAAAGACGACCTTTATACCTTTGATGACAGACAACTCGAAAAAGTTATCAAATCATGTGATAATAGTTTTGAAAGCGTTATTCTTTTCGGACATAACGAGGCTATTACAAATTTTGTTAATAAATTTGGGGATGTTTTTATCGAAAATGTACCTACGTCAGGCTTTGTATCACTACAGTTTGATGCCGAAAGCTGGGACAGCATTCATAAAGGTAAAACTCATAAAACAATTTTCCCCAAAGATTTAAAATAGATAAAGTGTACGAACAGAAATATATCGATAGAGAAAAAAGTTGGTTAGCGTTTAATGCAAGAGTACTTCAGGAAGCCGGAGATAGTTCAGTTCCACTTTTAGACAGGTTGCGTTTTGTTGGAATTTTTTCAAACAATTTAGATGAATTTTTTAGAGTTCGTTATGCTGCAATTCGAAGATTAAGCCTTTCAGGGATTTCCGGTGAAAAATATTTAGGAGGAGTTTCAGCGCACCAGTTAATTAAAGATATTACCGAAATTGTTATTCAGCAGCAATCTGAAAGTTTGCGTATTCTGGGAAATATCGAAGCAGAATTGGAAGCCGAAAATATCTTTATTATCAATGAAGATCAAATTACAAGAGATCAGGAGAGCTATCTGAAAGACTTTTTTGTTCAGAAGTTAAGCCCTGAATTGGTAACCATCATCTTAAATGATCTGGCAGAGTTTCCTGTTCTTAAAGATACCTTGGGATATTTGGCAGTTCGTCTGGAAATGAATACCAATGACGAAGTTCGCTATGCTGTTATCGAAATTCCTAAAACGATAAACAGGTTTGTAGTGCTGCCGTCAGAAGATGATAAACAATATGTGATACTGATTGATGATGTGATCCGTTACAATCTGAAAAACATATTCAATATTTTTGATTACAAAAGTGTTTCGGCACATATGATCAAAATTACGCGTGATGCCCAGTTGGATATCGATAGCGATTTGAGTAAAAGTATGCTCGAAAAAATTGCATCATCCGTAAAAGACAGAAGAATAGGAGAGCCCGTTCGTTTTATTTATGATAATTTGATCGAAGAAGATACATTGCGTTTCTTTTTGGATAAAATGAAAATCGTTGAAACCGATAGTATAATTCCGGGAGGACGTTATCACAACAGACGTGATTATATGAGCTTTCCTAATTTAGGACGATACGATTTACTGTACAAACCAAACGAACCTTTACCAATTCCGGGCTTGAGTCTGGAAGGAAGTATTTTAGAAAAGATCAGTAAAAAAGATTATCTTCTGCATGCCCCGTACCAGTCATTTTCTTATCTGACAAAGTTTTTGCGTGAAGCTGCTCTGGATCCAAAAGTTACCAGTATAAAAATCACTTTATACCGTTTGGCAAAAAACTCACAGATTATCAGTTCTTTGATTAATGCTGCGAAAAATGGTAAAAAAGTAACGGTTCAGATCGAACTTCAGGCACGATTTGATGAGGCATCAAATATTTCCTATGCCGAGCAAATGCAAACAGAAGGAATTGATTTGATTTTTGGAATAAAAGGCCTAAAAGTACACAGTAAAATTTGTGTGATCGAAAGAGTAGAAGAAGGAAAAACACGTCGTTACGGATTTATTTCAACCGGAAACTTTAACGAATCGACGGCTAAAATTTACACCGATGTGACCTTGTTTACCTGCCATCAGCAAATTCTGAAAGACATTTCTAAAATATTCGAGTTCTTTGATATCAATTACCGGGTGCACCGATACAAACATTTAATAGTATCGCCACATTATACCCGAACAAAATTCATCAAATTAATCGATCGTGAAATTCTGCATGCGCTGGCCGGTAGAAAAACACATATTAAATTAAAAATGAACAGTTTGTCCGATTTTAAAATGATTGATAAATTGTATGAAGCCAGTAATGCCGGAGTTAAAATTCAACTTCAGGTAAGAGGGATTTGTTCGCTAATTCCGGGAATTCCGGGAATGAGTGAAAATATTGAAGCGATAAGTATCGTTGATAACTATCTGGAACATTCAAGGGTTTATATTTTTGGAAATGCCGGGTTGACCGAAGTATATATTTCATCAGCCGATTTTATGACTAGAAATCTTGACGGAAGAGTCGAAGTTACCTGCCCAATTTATGATCTTCAAATAAAGAAAGAACTAATAGATAATTTTAATATAGCGTGGAAAGGGAATGTCAAAGTGAGATATCATTCCTATAAACTGGATAATAAATACAAGCCCAGAAACCATCATGCCCCATTTAGAGCACAGTTCGAAACGTATAAGTACTATCAGAACAAAATAACAGTTCAGGAAGAAGTGGTGTAGCGTAAGCGATTAATTAAAAAACAATAAAAAAATAAAATCATAAGTGAGCATGATTAATATAAGGAAATTTGCAGCGATAGATATTGGATCGAATGCCATGAGGCTTCTGATATCGAATGTTGTAGAACAAGATGGAAAAGAACCCCAATTTAACAAAAGTTCGCTTGTTCGTGTGCCAATTCGTTTGGGACAAGATGCCTTTACCGTAGGAGAAATTTCAGCAGAAAATATAGACCGAATGGTGGATGCCATGAAAGCATTCAACCTTTTGATGAAAGTACATAAAGTAGAACGTTATATGGCGTTTGCAACTTCGGCAATGCGCGAGGCCTATAATGCAAAGGAAGTTGTAGCACTAATCAAGAAAAAAGCCGATATAAAAATAGAAGTTATTGATGGTAAAAAAGAAGCCGCAATTATTGCTTCGACTGATTTACACCATCTCCTAAAAACAGACGAAACTTATCTTTTTGTGGATGTAGGTGGCGGAAGTACCGAGTTTACTTTGTTTTCTGACGGGAAAATGATCAATTCCAGATCTTTTAAAGCCGGAACCGTTCGTTTACTAAATAATATGGTGCACGATGTGGTTTGGGATGAAATCGAAAAATGGATCAAAACCAATACCGCCGATTATGAAGAAGTAACACTGATTGGTTCAGGAGGAAACATCAATAAATTGTTTAAAATGTCCGGGAAACAACAGGAAAAACCACTTTCTTACATTTATATTAATTCACAATATGCTTTTCTGAACTCCTTAAGTTATGAGCAAAGAATCGCCGAATTGGGATTGAACTCAGATCGTGCCGACGTAATTATTCACGCGACCAGAATTTATCTGAATGCTATGAAATGGAGTGGTGCGCGTCAGATTTACGTTCCTAAAATCGGACTTTCTGATGGAATTGTAAAAGCGATGTATTACGGTAAAATTTAGAAATATCAACTTTTTTTGCCGTGATTCGTGCGATGAGAACAGTTGAAGCAGTTGCATAATTTGTTCATTCCAGATATCAAAAAATAAATTAGTCGAGATTTGTGAAATTCGTGGCAAAAAAAAATCTGTGGAAATCTTTTGAATCTGTGGCAAAAAAAATGTTAACCAACAAATACAATAAATGAATAAAACCAGACTTGAGGCTTTTAGTGATGGTGTTTTGGCTATCATTATAACCATTATGATTTTAGAAATTAAAGTACCGGCAGGTTCTGAATTTGCCGATTTAAAACCATTGATTCCTAAATTTCTAAGTTATGTTCTGAGTTTTATTTATGTGGGTATTTACTGGAACAATCACCATTATTTAATTCATAGCCTGGGTAAGGTTAATGGAAAAATTCTTTGGGCCAACCTACATTTGCTATTTTGGCTTTCCTTAATTCCTGTTGCAACCGGATGGATGGGCGAACATAACTTTGCCAAAGCATCTATGGCTTTGTATGGAACTGTATTGCTTTTGTGTTCCATTGCTTACTTTATTTTGCAACGTATTATAATTCTTAATGAAGGAGTAAATTCCACGTTGGCAAAAGCGATAGGGCGTGATTTAAAAGGAGATACTTCTTCGGTTTTGTATATTTTTGGAATCGTATTTTCGTTTTATAACGAGTGGATTTCAGGAGCGGCCTATTTTATTGTCGCTTTAATATGGCTTATTCCGGACAAAAGAATAGAGAAAGTTTTTGCCTCTAAAAATTAATCTATTTGGAGTTTATAATGAAATCAGTTTTTCAATCCATTAAGAATTTACCACAGGAAATATTAGATCAGTTGGATGATTTAATTACAGTCCGAAAACTTAAAAAAGGTGATTTTTTATTGAGAGAAGATCAGGTTTGCTGTGAAATTGTATTAATCAAAAAAGGAATTTTAAGATCCTTCTTTTTCAGTCATCAAGGCAATGAGATTACCAATTGTTTTGCTTTTGAAAACGAATTTATGGGATCGTTTTCGAGTTTTATTACACAAAAAGTCGCCGAAGAAAATATTCAGGCACTTACTGATACTGAAATTGAAGTCATCAGTAAAGAAGGGATAGAGAAACTGTATCAATCCAGTATTTATTGGCAGGAAGTGGGTCGCAAAATTGCAGAAATGGAGTATGTGGCGTTGCAAAAAAGAATGATTTCTTTTCAAAAATTATCAGGGACTCAGCGTTATGAAGAACTTTATCAAAATCATAAAAATTACATTCAGCTGATTCCGCTTCAATATCTGGCCTCTTATCTGGGGGTTACTCCAAGACATCTAAGTCGAATTCGCAAAGCAATTTTATAGGACATTTGTCCGGTTCCCAAGAGAGGTTTCTACATTATTTTTGTTTCAAACAAATAGACAAATGGAGAAAAATATTCTTATCATCAACGGCCATCCAAACTCATCCAGTTTTAATTTTGCGATTGCAGAATCTTATCTTAAAGGGGCAATCGCTTCGAAAGCCACAGTGGATACAATTACAATTGCAAAGCTGGATTTCAATCCGAATTTACAATTTGGCTATCAAAAACGTACCGAGCTGGAACCTGATCTTCTGGCATCCTGGGAGAAGATTAAGAAGGCAGACCATTTAGTTTGGATTCATCCGGTTTGGTGGGGTGGTTTGCCGGCAATTACGAAAGGATTTATTGATCGTTTGTTTTTACCGGGTATGGCGTTTCAATATCGGGAAAATTCAGTTTGGTGGGACAAATTATTAAAAGGAAAAACCGCGCATATTATAACCACTTTGGACCAACCCGGCTGGTATTACAGATTATTCTATGGAAGACCAAGTGTCAATCAGCTTAAAAAAGCTACGCTCGAATTCTGTGGTATCAAGCCGGTAAAAGTTAGCTACATCGGAATTATAAAAACAGCTGATGAAGCGCAAAGAAAAAAATGGCTTCAAAAAGTATACAACTGGGGATTGCTTACTAAGTAGGAAGTTAAGACGGTAAATCTAATCCAAATGTTGAACGTAAAAGTTCGATGTTTGGATTGATTTCCAGGAAGCGATTGTATCGGTCCTGATCGTTAAGACTTCGTTTAATTTGAATGGTTTCATTAACATGAGCCTCAATGGTAATGTCATGATTGTGCAAATGCCCTTTTAAATGTCCTAAAAGCCCATACATCTGACCTTCAAAATCCAGTTTAGAGCCTTCGTTGGGTAATTCAAAAGTAATTACTGTTCCGTTTAATTTAGGGTCATTAATCAACAATAAAGACTGCATGATTTTATGACCTTTATCACCCAAACGCTGAGCATATTTGTTCCATTGCAGCAACATTTCCGTCTCTGTAAATTCTTCCGTAGGCAGTACGGTAGTTGTTTTTACAACAGTTTTAGTGTTGGCTTCCAGTTCTTTTTTCTTGCGAATACTGGATAAAGAAAAGGCAGAAACCTTGGGTTCTGTACTTGTTTCAGGTTGAGGAGCTGCAGGAGCGTCTGTTTTTGGTGCTGAAGTTGTTCCTTCATTTTGTGAAGTTACAGTTTCAGGTGTTTGAACAGTTTCTGTTTTTGGAGTTTTAACTTCAACTATAGAATATCCTCCGTTTTTATAATAAGTAGGGGGAATTATGAATTGCTCAACTTTTTTTTTCTCCATCAAAATTGATAGAGGCCAATTGCATCAAACACAGTTCAACCAAAAGACGTTGGTTTTGACTTAGTTTGTATTTTAAATCGCAGTCGTTAGCAATGTCAATACCTTTCAACAGAAAATCTTGTGAACATTTTTGCGCCTGAACACCATACATTTGCTGCGCCTGTTCGCCTACTTCAAGTAAAGCGATTGTTGCAGGAGTTTTACTTACCAGTAAATCTCTGAAATGCGATGCCAGTCCGGCAATAAAATGATGTCCGTCGAAACCTTTTGCAAGGATATCGTTGTACGCCAGTAAAAGATCCGGAATTTTATTTTCTAAAAGTAAATCGGTAATGCTAATGTACGTTTCATAGTCTAAAACGTTTAGGTTTTCGGTTACCGCCTGACGTGTTAAATTAGTTCCGCAATACGAAACCACACGGTCAAAAATTGATAAAGCATCACGCATTGCGCCATCGGCCTTTTGAGCAATAATGTGCAAGGCATCGTCTTCAAAATTGATTCCCTGACTTGCAGCAACGTCAGCTAAATGTTCTTTAGCATCTTTAACCGTAATTCTTTTGAAATCAAAAATCTGACAACGAGATAAAATCGTTGGTATAATTTTATGTTTCTCTGTTGTTGCAAGAATGAAAATAGCATGTTTTGGCGGTTCTTCCAATGTTTTAAGAAAAGCATTAAAAGCGGCCGAAGACAACATGTGGACCTCGTCAATAATATACACTTTATATTGTCCGGTTTGCGGTGGGATTCGAACCTGATCAATCAGATTACGAATATCATCAACAGAGTTGTTGGAAGCAGCATCTAACTCAAAAACGTTAAAAGCAAAATCTTCATTTGGATCATCATATCCGGGCTGATTTATTTTTCGTGCCAGGATACGTGCACAGGTTGTTTTTCCAACACCACGCGGTCCGGTGAATAAAAGAGCAGAAGCAAGATGATTACTGTCAATAGCATTCAACAAAGTGTTGGTAATGGCTTTCTGTCCCACTACATCTTTAAATGTTTGTGGACGATATTTACGCGCCGATACTACAAATTGTTCCATATTCTATTTTATTCGTTAGCAAATATAGGGTATAATTTAGTGATTTAAAAATTTAAAAATTCAAAGATTTTTAAGTGTTTGAGTTACTGTAGGTTTTGTTGGCGGTGTTTTTTCGCGTCAATTAGAGGAGGTGTTTTTGATCTTCAGATTGGATTGTTTATTTGTAAAGAAAAAGGACTAATTTTAGGAACGATAAAATACCGTAATAATCTGTTTTGATTTGAATCTGACTTTGGAAATTAATTGGAATTTAAACTATGAAACGACAATTTTTGATTGTAATAGCATTGATAACCTTTACTGCAAAAGGACAAAATAAAACTACGGAGCCTATTTATCAGCTTCGTGTTTATGAAATTTTTGAATCCAATAAAAATCAGTTCCATGAACGTTTTCGCGATCACGCCATGCGTATTATGAAGAAGTATAATTTTAAGATCAGCTCGATCTGGGAATCCAAATCGGACAAAAAAACAGAGTTTGTTTATTTTCTGGAATGGCCGGACGAAACTACTATGAAAAAAGCCTGGGAAGATTTTAAAAGTGATCAGGAATGGATCGCGATTAAAAAAGAATTTACAGCAAAATATGGTAATGTAGTGGGGAATATTGAAGACCGGATTTTGGCAAAGACGGACTATTCTCCAAAATGATTGTCCTGCTTTTTTTAAGTTGCTTTTACTTCAAAATATTTGAAACGTGTGTCTCGTTGGTAAACTTAGCCGCAATCTCATTTTAACTCCTTAATTTTTATGAAAAACTACTTATTGGTAATTGCATTTGCATTTTTTTCGTCTGCTCTTCAGGCACAAACCGCTCAGGATTCGCTTGATATCAAACGTGTTGCTTTGGCTTACATCGAGGCGCAACACAATCCGAATCCGAAATTGATGGAAAGCGCTTTGCATCCCAGATTGGTAAAACGATCTGTCTTTAGAAGTAAAGCCGCTCAGAAAGATTATGTATCAGAATACTTTGCAGAGAATATGGTTATCCTTGCAGAAACGTATAATGCGAAGGGAGACAAATTCCCGAAAAACCCCAGAAAGGAAATAAAGTTATTGGATGTTTCGGCACGGACAGCATCAGTAAAATTATTGGCCGATGCCTGGATTGATTACATGCACATCGTAAAAACCAACGGAGAATGGAAAATTATAAATGTGCTTTGGCAGTACAATGATGTGTCCCAGCATCAGTAGATGTTTTCTTTTTTTAAAGAAAATTTTGCACTGATTTTGTTCAGTTAGCGTATAAGTTACCAATTTTTGGTAACTTTACAGTGCTAAATAAAAAATTATGGGAAGAAATACATCAATATCGCTTGGAGATCATTTTGAGCACTTCATTGAAAATAGCCTTTCCGAGGGAAGATTTAAAAATGCCAGTGAAGTGATCAGAGCTGCATTACGTCTTTTAGAGGAAGAAGAAAATCGTTTGCTTATTTTAAAAAAAGCGGTTCAGGATGGTTTGGATAGTGGTCGTGCAGAGAATTTTGATGCCAGGAAACATCTCGAAAGTTTAAAAGCAAACAAGAGAAATGGCTAAGTATTATTTAACGAATAAAGCGGTTGAAGATTTAGCTGAAATTTGGAATTATACTTTTGAGGAATGGTCAGAAAATCAGGCTGATAAATATTATGGACAGCTTTTAAGTTCTTGTCAGGATGTTGCAGATGATCCAGGTCTTGGAAGAAAATATGATCTGGTAACCGAAAAATTGCTTGGTTTTAAAACAAATCGGCATATTCTTTTTTATCGAATTATTTCAAATAGTGAGATTGAGATTGTGAGAATCCTTCATGAAAGAATGGATTTGAAAAGTAAATTTTGATTTTTATTTTATGCCTTCTCAAGAAACGGGAGACTCCTAATGGTAAGCTCTGTCAAGAAAATTGTTAATCTTTGACGAGCTGTTTACAGCTGTTTCTCGTTTCTTGGGAAGACATCTTTTTTAAGCATAACTTTCTTATGAAACCATCTGCCCTAGCCCCGATAGGAGCGGTATCCTTTTTCTTGCTCCTTTAGCAAGGAAAAGATAAAGCGGATAGCGGGATTGGCTCCCGAAAATTACCTTCCCTTAATACTTAAATCAGATAAAAACTTTACCGTTTCCTGATCGGAATCGGCAGAGAAACCTGCGACGTAAACCCCTTTTTTACCTGAGATTGATTTAATTCCGTATACAACTGCCTCATCGCCGGGGTCTGAATTCCCTTCGTATCGATACACATGAACAATTTCAAATTTTTCAGGATTCTTTTTTATCAGGTCTGAGTTTAAGTTAAAATCAAACGTAAATCCTTTTTCATTCAATTGATCTAAAGCTTTTGAAACAGTTGCGTAGTGATACATTCTAGTCATGATAATTGAATTTTAAAATTATGGGTTTTAAAGATAACCAATTTAAAATTAAATTGTTATGAAAATGGAGCGAAAATCTAAAATTTAAAATCATTATTCTTAGTAGATAAAGTGTTACTTTTGCCCCGCAGACCGCCTTATCGTCGTTCCGATTCATCGGAAGGGAGGAAAGTCCGGACACCACAGAGAAGCATAGCGGGTAACACCCGTCGGCGTTAGCAATAGCGCAAGGACAAGTGCAACAGAAAGTATGTACAGGTAATGCTGTAGTGAAACCAGGTAAACTCTATGCGGTGAAATACCAAGTATATCAGCATTTAAGGGCTTCTCGTCCGTTGTTGAAGGGTAGGTAGCTTGAGTTCCGCAGTAATGCGGAATCTAGATAAATGATAAGGCCCTGATTTATCGGGGACAGAATCCGGCTTATAGGTCTGCATTTTTTATATATTTGTGAAACTCTCTAATCTACCTTCATGAATATAACTACTCCAAAACATTCGAATCAACCCAAAAAAAGTACTTTTAGGCTTATAGTTACGAATCTTACTTTTTGGGTTCTTATTGCCATTATTGCCGGAATTTTGCTCGGTCATTTTTCGCCCGCAAATGGTGTGAAAATGGAAATACTGGGAGCTAAGTTTATTGCATTAATCAAACTCTTTATAGGTCCGATTATATTTTTGACGATCGTTCTGGGAATTTCCGGAATGGGAAACCTGAAAAAAGTGGGCCGAATTGGAATTAAAGCCCTAGGTTATTTTGAAGTGGTTTCGACTGTAGCTTTGGCTATTGGCGTGGCGGTAGCCTATTTTTTTAAACCCGGCAAAATCGACAAATCCAGTTTGACTTTAGGAGATGCCAGTGAATATACAACGCATGCTGCGGAGCATTTCTCATGGCTGCAGTTTTTCTTGTCCAATTTTACACTTCAAGTTTTACTGGCAGCTATTGTTTGTGGTATTGCATTGAATTTTTATAAAAAAAGAGAACAGACGATTTTGGTTTTAGAACGTTTTTCTAATGTGGTTTTCCTGGGATTAAAATATGTGATGTATCTCGCTCCTGTTGGTGCTTTTGGCGGTATGGCTTTCACAATCGGGAAATTTGGTTTGCAAACACTTATTCCGCTTGGGAAATTGATGTTGTGTGTGTATTTGACCATGGCCCTTTTTGTTTTTCTGATTTTGGGAAGCATTCTGAGATATTATAAAATCAGGATTCTCTCTGTTTTGAAATATATTAAGGAAGAGCTTTTACTGGTACTCGGGACTTCCTCTTCTGAGGCAGCTTTACCGAGTATAATGGTGAAACTGGAACAAATGGGATGCAGTAAATCGGTTGTGGGATTGGTGATTCCTACGGGGTATTCTTTTAATTTGGATGGGACTTCAATTTATTTGTCGATGTCGGTGATATTTCTGGCGCAATTGTATGATGTGCATTTGAGTTTCTTTGAGATTTTAAGTGTTATCGGAATTTTGATGATTACCTCAAAAGGCGCTGCCGGAGTAACCGGAAGCGGATTTATTGTGCTGGCTTCGACTTTAACGGCTCTACATAAAATTCCGGTTGAAGGTCTGGCTTTTTTACTGGGAGTCGATAAGTTTATGAGCGAAGCGAGAGCGATTACCAATTTGATAGGGAATACAGTGGCAACGATTATCATTTCGAAAACAGAACGTGATTTTACAGAGTTGAACCTGGATCCTGTTGTAGAGGAATAGTATTGTGAGACGTGAGATGTGAAATGTGAGATGTGCAACCTGAAACTTAAAACTTAAAACTTGAAACTTGAAACTTGGAATTTGGGATTTGAAGTTTGAAACTTAGAATTTGTTAAATTGAATTTTTATGAAAAGAATTGGAATTTTAGGACTTGGTGGAGTAGGTGGTTATTTCGGCGGACTTTTGGCGAAAGCTTATTATAAATCTGATGAAGTCGAAGTAATTTTTATTGCTCGTGGCGCCACACAAAAAGCTATTTCTGATAGCGGATTGAAAATAGTAACCGATGAATCAGAAATGATTGTGCATCCAAAACTGGTTTCAAATAATCCGGAGGAAATAGGTGAACTGGATTATTTAATTTGTGCTACCAAAACCTATGACATTGAGGAAAGTTTGCTTTCGCTTCAAAGTTGTATTGTGGCTAGAACGGTTATTCTTCCATTGTATAATGGAGTCGATGCTCCGGAACGCATTCAGAAAATATATCCTCAGAATGATATTTTGCAAGGCTGTGTTTATATCATTTCGATGATTATTTTACCCGGAACCATCCGAAAAATGGGTTTTTATGAAAAGCTGTTTTTTGGTTCTAAGACAGTTTCTTCTTCAAAATTAGAAGAATTACAAGGAATTTTTCAGCAGGCCAGAATTGAAAGTTATTGGGTAGAAAACATTGAAGAGACAGTATGGGAGAAGTTTATTTTTATTTCGGCATTGGCCTCGGCGACTTCCTATCTTAATTTGCATATTGGCGAAATTATTGACAGCCCGGAGGCGATGGCAGTTTATGTAGAACTCGTACAGGAAATTGATGCGGTTGCCAAAGCAAAAGGATTAAAACTGCCGGACGATATTGTAAACCAGACTATAGGTAAGTTAGAAAAATCACCACGTGAAGCTACATCGTCGATGCACAGAGATCTATTGGCAGGCAAGAATACCGAAGCCCTTTCACTTACTAAGTTTGTGTTGAATGAAGGGGTTAAATATGACGTAAAAACGCCGCTGTACGAAAAAATATCTAACGTATTACTGCCATAGACCTTGTTGTTTATAGTACTGGCTTAGTTGTTAATGAGTTAGAAGTTGATTTAATTGTAGGAAAATATTTTCTTTTTATCGGTTTGATTCTATGGTTTTTATGCTACTTTTGGCAAAATTAATTTAAAAGCCAAAATGAAGAAAAATTATTTGCTCTTATTGTTATCCGTTTTTATTGTCAATGTGATTCAGGCACAAGATGAAGTACCGTCAGTAGAAAAAAATCAATTCAAAATAAACATGATCTCTCCCGGATTCGTTTATGAGCACGGTTTTACAACTAAAAACACCCTTTATTCAGAAATTAGCGTAGGAGTTGGTTACAGTTATAACAGTTTTTATAACGAGTCAAACGTCTATTTTTCCCCGTTAATCAGTGAGCAATTTCGCCATTATTACAATTTAGAAAAGAGAGCTAAAAAAGGAAAAAGAACAGCTCATAACTCGGCTAATTTTTTTGCTCTAAATGCCCAGTATAATTTTCGAAGTATTTCTACCAACGAGCGATATCGAGAATATGTACCATCAACAACCATTGCAGTACTTTGGGGATTGCAACGTACTTACAAACGAAAATTCAATATGGAATTTAATCTGGGGCCTGGAATAAATATTGATCAATACAATACAGAGTTTGTTCCGGTAGCTAATTTTACATTAGGTTGGGTTATTGGAAAATAAGAACAAAAAAATAGAAAAACCTTGGCTTGGTCAAGGTTTTTCTATTTTAAATTCCAATCCAATATTTCGGGTGCTTTCAATGCTGATTTTCGGATCGGAATTAAAGTATTTTCTAAGTCTGCTAATGAAAACATCCATGCTTCGGCCTGAGAAATAATCATCTTTTTTCCAGACCGACATTAAAATTTGGTCCCTCTTTAATAACTGGTTGTGATTCAGATATAAATACTCAATAAGAGAAGCTTCCATTTCTGTAAGCTGCTGGACATGATTTTTGTTATTTAGGGTTAGTCTTTCGTTATCAAAAATATAAGAACCAATTTCGATTATATTGTTTCCATCCAGACTCCTTTTTTGTTCGATTCTTTTTAGAATATTCTGCAAACGCAGAATGAGTTCGTCTACTTCAAATGGTTTTATGATATAATCGTCCGCACCTAATTTTAATCCGATGATTTTATCTTCTTTTAACTTTCGTGCAGTTAGAAAAATAAATGGAATCTCAGGGTTGATTGTAATTATTTTTTCGGCCAGTGAAAATCCGTCTAATTTTGGCATCATGACATCCAAAATACAAATATCAAAAGTATGATTTGAAAAATAGTCTAAAGCTATTTCTCCATTTTCTGCCCAGATGACTTCGAATTGATGCAATTCTAGGTATTGTTTTAAAATTGCAGCAAAATCAAAATCGTCCTCGGCTAAAAGTAATTTTTTCAAAATAAGGGAATTAAACTTTTAATAAAATAGTAAACTGAGTTCCTTTTCCAAGATCACTCACCACGCTAACAGTGCCCTGATGCGCTTTTATAATTTGATCAACATAATACAATCCTAAACCTAAGCCTTTTGTATTGTGAAGATTTCCTTGTTCTACGCGATAGAATTTTTCAAAAAGAAGAGATTGTTTGCTCTTTTCAATTCCAATTCCGTCATCTTCAACACTAATCGAAAATTGATTTTGATTCAGTTTTGTTTTTAATGTAATGGAGTTCGAACCATATTTTACCGCATTTTCCAGAACATTCAGAAGAGCAGTAGTCAAATAGAATTTATCCAGAAGCAAGTTTGTTTTCTGTGTCTGAAAATTGGTTTTAATGTCGATTTTAGGATAGGTGATTTTAAAATCATTAACGATCGTCAATAGAAAATTTTCGGTTTCGATATTTTCTTTTTGCAATTCGATGCCGTTTTCTGCCAGCGAATTGGCCATAACCTGATCAATCAAATTCTGTAAACGATTGTTCTGACGTGAAATTGTATTGACGATCGCATTAAAGTTCTCGTCATTATCCCGAATGTCTTTTCGCTCTAATATTTTGGTCGAAATACCTAAAGTCGTCAAAGGAGTTTTAAGTTCGTGAGTAATATTATTGATGAAATCGGTTTTAACATCGTTGGCCTTCTTTTGTTTGATTAATGCTTTTATGGCAATAAAAAAAAGAGTTATTAGAGTTGCTATAGAAAGTAAAGATAAAATGAGAACGAAAGTCATTCGTTTTAAAATGATCATTTCCCAGTCAATTACAGAAACATACATCGAATCCTCAGTCAATAATTTGTAATTCTTATTTTCAAAAGTTCCGTTGGTTGTTCCAACATAATTCCGAACTAAAAAGGCATGGTTTAATGAGATCAGATTTCCATATAGTTTGTTTTGGATAAAAGGTTTTTCAGAGAAAATGGTGTCTGCTTTTGCGGGATTTTGGTACAGAACAAATTTATTAAGGACAATCGCAAAATTTATTTTTAACTCGGGTAAATCTCTTTTAAACTTGCTCTGAATTTTTTGTGTCAAAGCGTCGCTATATTCATTTTCCAAAATATACTTTTTGATTTCAAACTTGTTGTTTTTTCCCTCAATGTAATTTTCGGATAATTGCTGGAAAAGTGCTTCTTTTTTGGCGACTATTACCGAGTCTATGTCACTATAATCATTAGAGATACCAGCAATTTTATTTTTAATTTCAGTGTGAAACTGCGCTACTTTATAATCGTAGGTTGTTTTTACCAAATAACATTGCACTGTTGATAAAACAATCAGAGCGATAACAGAAAAAGCTATTAGTAAATTGATTCTTTGTTTCATGAGTTGTTTTTATTGCCACACTGATACGACAGATTAAACTGGTGTACACGGGTTTGTTTTGTTAACACATAGAAACATAGTTTTGTTTGCTTAAAAAAATACGTTTCGCTTATTTAAAATACGCATCGTTTATGTGAAAGAAAGATATTTCTTTTTTACCTTCTATAGGACAACTAAAAGCTATGTATTTATGTGTTTTATAATTTTTTAATGACTGCAATGTGATTTATTAAACGGGTATAAATCTCCGGGCCATTCTTCATTCAAAAATAATCCTTTTGTCAGACAATAATCACATTAACGCCGCATTAACCTTCAATTAACTTTCGCAATTCTTTTTTAGAAGCATTTTTGCAGGACTATAAACTAAAATCAAACCCAAAATGAACATTAACTTGCTGGTTAAACTTTTTTTAATTCTCTTTTTGTTCTTATTTTCTTTAGCGGGATATGCACAAAGCGAGACCCCAAAAGACAGTCTTTCGAATACGCTAAATGAAGTTGTGATTGCTCAGAATAAAAAGACTTTTATCAATACAAACGGAAATGTAAAAGTTGATGTTGCCAATTCTATTTATAACGTTATTCCTAATACAGTCGATTTGCTGGCAAAGTTACCAACTGTTCAAATCAGTTCAGATAGAGAAAGTATCTCTGTTGTGGGCAGAGGGAATCCTTTAATTTATATCGACAATCAAAAAGTAGGAATGAGTGATTTGAATGCTTTGGCTGTAGCCGATATTAAAACGATCGAAATTATTCAGAACCCATCTTCTAAATATGAGGCCGAAGGACGTGCTGTAATTTTGATTACAAGGAAATTTAGTAAAAAAGACCGTTTTAAAACGGAGATTTCTGAGGTTGCTTCTTTTAAAAAAAAGTACAATAATTATCTCGGATTTAATACCAGTTTTAAAAAGAACAAGCTGGAATGGAAGGCTAATTTTAATTACAATCAGCTACAACCTTGGGAAAATCACAGTATTGATTACCAAATTCCCGAAGCCGAAATTGTTTCTAAATATGATGTGGAGGCTTATTCTAAAAAAAGGCAGTTTGTTTTTGGTGGCAGTTTGTTTTATAAGATAAATGAAGATGATTATTTTTCGTTTAGTGTTAACAGTAAGCTTCAGAAAGATATTTTTCCTATTCATACCATAACTTATAATAAGAATAAAGAGATAGAAAATAACGTGTTAACCTACAGTGATAATGATACCCGAAAGAATTTTGTAAACTCTTTTTTGAATTATAATAAAAAAATAAAAGCTATTGATGCACAGGTTTTTACTGGCTTGCAGTGGTCTAATTTTGATCAGGCATTGTGGAGTAATGTTAAGAATAAGTACAACGAAACTCAATTTGAATGGGCACAGCTTCGTGATCAAAAATTTAAGGTGAATGTCTTTTCGGGTAGAATTGATGCTGAAAAGAAGTTTGAAAATGAGATGAAATTTGAAATTGGAGGATTGTATTCTTCTGCTGGTTCCAAATCAGATTTTGATTTGTTACATTATGAAAATGACGAAAGGGAGTTTAGTCATTATGATTTTAAAGAGCAAAATTTAGCAGGTTACAGTCAATTTTCGGGAAAAATTAAAGAAGTAGAATTCTCCGTTGGAGTAAGGGTTGAGAATACAAAGGTAGACGGGAAATTTAAAGCAGATTTGACACCTCTAATCCGTAAAAATTACACTAATTTTTTCCCTAAAGTACAGCTTTCATTTCCGATAGACAGCTTAAAGAGTGTTAGTGTTAATTATGCCAAAAGTATCTCGAGACCTAATTATTCTTCTTTAAGTCAGGGAACAACCTATATCAATCCGTACTTTTTATATGCCAGAAATATTAATTTAGATCCCACGATTGTCAATGAGATTTCGTCTACATTTCAATATCATGATAAATCGGTGAAGCTAACGTATTATCAAAATACAAACCCTGTTTATAATAGTTTTTTCTTTAATAAGGAACTCAATATCATGACTTTTAAAGATGTGAATTTTGAGAAAGAGTCCGCCTTGATTCTTGATTTTGAATTGCCTTTCACTTATAGATTCTGGACTACTACAAACTCTTTGGTTTTTGTTTCAGAGAAAATTGAAGACTCTTCGGCCGTATTCAGGTCTTCAAAACCTTATTTTTATTATTACTCCAATAACGAATTTAGACTTCCAAAAGATTATGTATTAGTGGTTGGTTTCAGGACAATTGCAAAGCAGTACAAAGGAGTTTTTGAAAGAAATGCAAGAACGGTCGTAGATGTGGCTGTTTCTAAAACGTTCTTTAAAAATTGGAGCTGTGCTCTAAGTTTTAATAATGTGTTTAAAAGTATAACGGAAGCGGAAGTTTTTACCATTAACAATATCAGTTCAAAATCAAGATATTTGATTGATGAACATGAGATTTCAGTTTCTGTAAAGTATTCTTTTGGAAAAGTAAAGGAATCCGAATTCAAAGGAAAAAGGATGGAGGAGAATTCAGATCGTATAAGATAAAAAAGAGTTGTGAAATTGTCTTTCTGAGCGAAGTTTTAAACTTAAAATGTCTGACTTCGCTCGATATGACAGTATTGGCAGAGCGAGGCTTATCCTTCGTCTTCTTCTGTTATTTTAGTCGATGAATCGTCTGGCAATTCTTCATCATCATCAGTGGAGTTCAATTCGAAGAAACTAAAGAAAGATCCGCCGTAACTTTTTTGAAAAGAAAAATTACTCAAATGATCCATTTTGGTATACTTAGAATGTTCGATAATCATCATACCGTCTTCGTGAAGTAATTCTCTTTCGAAAACCGTTACTACAATTTTCTCGAATGCTGCCTGGTCAAATCCATAAGGCGGATCGGCAAAAACAATGTCGTACGATGTTTTACAGTTTTCCAGAAATTTGTAAACGTCACTTTTAGTTGCCGCGATGTCAAAATCGTATTCTGATGAAACCTGCTTGATGAATTTTACGCATCCAAAATCACCATCTACTGAGGTAATCGGAGCACTTCCGCGGGAGGCGAATTCAAAACTGATGTTACCGGTCCCTGAAAATAAGTCCAAAACCTTTAAACTGTCAAAACTAAAATGATTGTTCAAAACATTAAACAATGCTTCTTTACTCATGTCGGTTGTTGGTCTTACAGGAAGGTTTTTTGGCGGAAAAATGCGGCGTCCTTTGTATTTCCCTGAAATAATTCTCATGATTGGAATAAGATATAATGTTTTTGATTTTCGGCTGTGGTGAAGCTATTTCTTTGCTGTAAGGTGCTTACATCCAAAAAGGATATATGACGAATGTATTTATATGCAATGGCATAAAACGCATCGTTTTGGTCGATTGTACCTAATAATTCAAGCGGAAAACTTTCAGGATTCAAACTTAATTGTTCGGCAGTAAAAAGCAAATAATAAATAAAATCTTCAGGTGTTTGATATTCAAATGAATTGAATAATAATAGTTTTTGATTCTGGACTACAATCACTTCAAAATGACCGGGGTTGAAATTAACGACCATTTTTTTATCGTCATTGTTTCTTGAAGCGTCCAGAATTTTTTCGACTAAAATACTGTTGGCATGTTTGTAATCAAAAGTGCCAAACTGATCGATGAAAAAATTGTTGATGTTAACATACGGTATATAAACCGCATTCATTTGGTATTTTGAAATCTGATCGTAAGCAAAAAAATCAGTTTCGAAAACTTTTGTATTGTATTGCAGGTAACTTCCAAGGTAGTTTTCATCAAACAAAGCCGTTGGAACAAAAGTGGAAAGATTGTTATTGTGAATCACTAAAACTTCATCGTAAGTTTCCGTTAGTTCCGGGTGATTTCTAAAAGCATCTCCAAACAATTCTTCAACTTTAGTCGTTTTGTGAAACGTATCGAAATGAATTTCTTTTAAAGAAGTAATCGTATTATTTAAAGTGTCAAAACAACAAAATGACAATCCGGTCAGAGAAACCTGAATAGAAAGCTTTTTGTAATTTTTTGAAGTGATGTTAGTGTTTTGTAATGACATATTGATTTACAATTCGTTACCTGTTTTACAAGAAGGAATTTTAGGCGACCACAAACTTACAAATTAAAAAGGAACAATAATAATTGCAATTTCAAAAAACAATTTCACATTCATTTTAAAAGAAAGTTAAGAAAAGTTTTTTTGTGAAAAATAAATTTAGGGTTCTTTATGAATTCTGCCGGGGTTAAAATTTTAAATTGGCATTGCCATTTAAAAAGACGAACTTTGTATCTTAAATTTACCCTATGAATTCAGCATTGTTTTACGGCGTTTTGCAAAAAAAGTTTCCATTTGCACCAACTTATAAGCAGGATATTTTTTTTCAAAAAATCGCTATTTTTTTAACCGAACCGGCTAACGACACCATTTTTGTTTTGAAAGGATACGCAGGAACGGGAAAAACAACTGTGATTTCAACCATAGTGAACAATTTAGGGGATATTAATAAAAAGTTTGTCTTGCTAGCACCAACGGGACGTGCAGCAAAGGTAATCGCCAGTTATTCGAATACACCCGCATTTACGATTCATAAAAAAATATATTTTCCGAAAAAATCTTCCGGTGGAGGTGTAGCTTTTACCAAACAGTTAAATAAACATAAAAACACCATTTTTATCGTCGATGAGGCCTCGATGATTTCTGATAATAATTCCGATTCAAAATTGTACGATAATGGATCACTGCTGGATGATTTGATTACCTATGTCTATTCAGGAACCAATTGTAAAATGATTCTTTTAGGAGATACTGCTCAGCTTCCTCCTGTAAATATGGATATTAGCCCGGCTTTGGATACGCATACTTTAGGGATTCACTATGGTAAAGAAGTCGAACATATCGAGCTGGATGAGGTAATGCGTCAGGAAGAAAGTTCTGGAATTTTGTTCAATGCAACAGAACTAAGAGAATTGCTGAAGGAAAGTTTTATTACCGAATTTAGGTTCAATGTTAGAGGATTCAAAGACATTGTTCGATTGACGGACGGGTATGACATTCAGGATGCTATCAATATGGCTTACAGTAATTATAGTATTGAAGATACTGCTTTTATTGTTCGCTCGAATAAAAGAGCCAATCAGTATAACGAGCAAATCCGAACCAGAATTTTATTTAAAGAAAGTGAACTGTCGGCAGGAGATTTTCTGATGGTGGTTAAGAATAATTATTTCTGGCTGAAAGAAACAGATGAGGCAGGATTTATTGCGAATGGAGATATTATCGAAGTTCTGGAGCTTTTTGGAATCAAAGAATTGTACGGATTTAATTTTGCAAAGGTGAAAATTAGAATGGTCGATTATCCGGACCAAAAGCCTTTTGAAACCGTATTGATTTTAGATACCATAAAAAGTGAATCTCCATCCTTAACCTACGAAGAATCCAATCGTCTGTATGAGGAAGTAATGAAAGATTATGAAGGTGAAAGTACCAAATACAAGAAGTTTCAGAAAGTAAAAGAAAACGAATATTTTAACGGTTTGCAAGTGAAATTCTCCTATGCGATTACCTGTCATAAATCGCAGGGTGGACAATGGAATACTGTTTTTATCGAACAGCCATATTTACCAAACGGAATTGACCGCGATTACATCAGATGGCTGTACACAGCTATGACACGTGCTAAAAATAAGTTATATTTGATAGGCTTTAAAGACGAGAGTTTCGAGGAATAAAATACGAATTTCACTAATTGTCACGAATTTTTTAGATTTAGTATTGGTAAGATCTGTGAAATTCGTGTTATTACCATTTACTATGACAACACTAAACGACTTACATTCGATTTCATCTTCGTTTTCGAATACTGATAAAATGCCGGTTTTGTTTTTGGGACACGGGAGTCCGATGAATGCAATTGAAGAAAATCAGTTTGTGACCGGTTTTCGAAATCTGGCAAAGACATTACCGCAGCCCAATGCTATTTTGTGTATTTCGGCTCACTGGTTTACCAACGGAACTAAAGTGACTGCGATGCAAATGCCCAGAACGATTCACGATTTCGGAGGATTTCCTCAAGCCCTTTTTGAGGTGCAGTATCCTGCAAAAGGAAGTCCGGAATTGGCTCAGGAGACAAAAAAAATATTAGAACCTGTGCTGGTAGATTTAGACGAGCACTGGGGACTGGATCATGGTGCCTGGAGCGTAATCAAACATCTGTATCCGGAAGCGAACGTTCCTGTGATTCAGTTGAGTATTGATTATACGAAGTCAGGACAATATCATTTTGAGTTGGCACAAAAGCTGCAATCGTTACGCCGCAAAGGAGTTTTGATTATTGGAAGCGGAAACATTGTTCATAATTTGCGATTGGTCGATTTCAGGAACTTTGATAAAGACAATTACGGTTACGATTGGGCAATTGAGGCGAGGGAAACCATCAATAGTTACTTATTAGACGATAATTTTCAGCCTTTGATTGACTTCGAAAAAATGAATAAAGCAACCCAATTGGCAATTCCTACTCCCGAGCATTATCTGCCATTACTGTATACTTTAGGATTAAAAGAAAAGTCGGAAGAACTTAGTTTGTTTAATGATAAACTATTGGCCGGTTCTTTGAGTATGACATCGGTAAAAATACTATAGTGTGATTTTACAAATCTCTGCTGGTTATTACGCAGAGATGCACAAAGATGCCACGGAGATTCGCTAAGATTCTTTTTCTTCTGTTTCTGAAGATAATATTGAAGAGTTTCACGCAGATTTTGCAGATCGAACAGATTTTTTTCATAGAATTCTGAATATATTCTGTTAAGTTTAATCTGCTGAATCTGCAAAATCTGCGTGAGAAAAATTACGCAGCGCAAAAAAAACTCTGCGAATCTCCGTGGCATCTTTGTGAATCTCTGTGGTATCCTAATTTATGATTCTTTTTCTAAGTTATACGCATACAGATAACCGTCGGCACTTCCGAAGTAGACCGTATTGTTGCTGATAAATGGCGAAGAAACAATCGATCCCAGTTTGTACAATTCATCCATTGCTTTTTTATTGTTTTCATATATAGAAAGGTCTGTATAGTGCGCAGCGTGACCAGAATCTAATAAATCATTTTTTAAGACAGAAGCAGCAAATTGCTTACGGTTCTCAGTACTTATGGTTTTAGATTTTTTCCCGTTAGAAAGAAGGTCCAGACTAAAGAAATTGCCTGTAAAATCACCAAAATAAATTGTACTTCCGGCTATAGCGGGAGAATCATAGATGTAGCCATTCGTTTTAAATCGATATTTTTCGGCGCCATTTCTGGCATCTAGAGCCAGTAGGGCATAGGTGTCTGAAGTTCCTACATAAACCGTATTATTCTGAATAACTGCAGTACTTAAAACCCAGGAATTTTCGGCATCGTATTTCCAAACCAATTTTCCGGTTTCGGCTTCAAGAGCAAAGAAGAATGGTTCTCTGGCTCCAAAAAAGACTTTTCCATCTGCAACAGCTGCCGACGATTGGATTCCTTTAAAACCTGGTTTTGTTCCTGTTGCAAAGCGCCAGATCTCCTTACCGGTTTCTATGTTTAAGGCGTATAGAACAGCATCCCAGCCGCCAACGTAAATTTTATTCTGATCGATTACCGGAGTTCCGTGTACAGGCCCGTTGGTTTTAAATTTCCATTTTAAACTTCCTGTTTTGGCATCCAGCGAATAAACATTCCCGTCACTACTGCCAAATAACACAACAGCTTGTTTTTCTTTTTTGTAAACTACAGGAGACGAAAGATAAAAACTCCATAAATCTTCCATGTATTGGGTTTCCGGCTTCAGTCCAAATATGCCTTTTTCTCCAAACCAATGTTCTCCACCGGTTTTAAATTTCCAGATTAATTTCCCGTTTTGAGTGTTTACCGCGTAATAATTTCCGTCAAAACTTCCAAAGAAAATAGTATTTTCAAAGATACCGGGAGTACTGTGGATAGCTCCGTTAGTTTTGAATTTCCACTTTGTTTTGCCTGAGTTTTCTTCAATAGCGTAAAGAAAACCATCTTCGCTGCCAATATAAACAATACCGTTTTTTGCAACCGGAGAGGAGAAAATTTTACCATCGGTTTTGAATTTCCATTTCAGGCTGGAAGTAGGCTGATACCCCTGTCCGTTGAAAATACGATCTGTAAAGGCATTGTTTATAGTAGATTTTTTTTGGCAGAAGGCCGAGGGAATAAAAGTTAAGTTTAACAAAAGCAAGGGCAAAATCAGGTGTTTTTTCATAGTGGTTTTTTCTGATAAATATAATATATTTTTTAAGGGGCTGTTCTTCAGATTTGTAAATTGCGACAATGAATATTTTTTTTAAACTTATTAGTTTTGAATAGTTACATTTGTTTAGAAGTTTATAAAAGAAAAATAAAATGAAGATTATAGCTGTAATTCCGGCACGATATGCATCAACACGTTTTCCTGCTAAACTAATGCAGGATTTAGGAGGAAAAACCGTGATTTTAAGAACGTATGAGGCAACCGTCGCTACAAAATTATTTGACGATGTATTTGTGGTAACTGATTCCGATTTAATTTATAATGAAATTGTAAATCAGGGCGGGAAAGCTATTAGGAGTATTAAAGAACATGAATCGGGAAGTGATCGAATTGCAGAAGCGGTTGCGGGTCTTGATGTTGATATTGTGGTAAATGTACAAGGAGATGAACCTTTTACTGAAGCCGGACCTTTAGAACAGGTTTTGTCTGTGTTTAAAGACGATAGAGAACGCAAAATAGATCTGGCATCTTTAATGCGTGAGATTACCGATGAAACTGAAATTAACAATCCGAATAATGTAAAAGTGGTGGTCGATCAGTCGCAGTTTGCTTTGTATTTTTCGAGATCAGTAATTCCGTATCCAAGAGATAAAGATGCTGGGGTACGTTATTTCCAACACATTGGAATTTATGCTTTTAGAAAACAGGCTTTATTGGATTTTTACAGTCTGCCGATGAAATCTTTAGAAGCTTCTGAAAAATTAGAACAATTACGTTATTTAGAATTCGGGAAACGTATTAAAATGGTAGAAACCACTCATGTCGGAATCGGAATTGATACTGCCGAGGATTTAGAAAAAGCAAGAGCTATTTTAAAGGATATTTGATCGAGGCGGGTTAAGCAGGAAGCTTGTGAAATGTGAGATGTAAAATGTGAGATGTGGAACCTGAAACTTCAAACCTGAAACCTGAAACCTGAAACCTGAAACCTGAAACTTGAAACCTGAAACTTGAAACCTGAAACTTCAAACCTGAAACTTGAAACTTGAAACTTCAAACCTGAAACTAAAAAAAAACTCCCCAAACGAAATATTTTCTTTTGGGGAGTTTTTGTATAATGAGCTAAATTCTTAGTATAAAGCTGGGTATTTAGAAGGGTTAACTTCGTGCATCATGCTGTAGACTTTTTCAAAAATATCTTCTGCAGAAGGTTTTGAGAAATAGTCACCATCAGTTCCGTAAGCCGGTCTGTGTTCTTTTGCAGCAAGCGTTTGCGGTTTACTGTCTAAATGGTGGTAGGCATCCTGTTCTTCCATAATTTGCTGTAAAATAAACGCTGAAGCTCCACCAGGAACATCTTCGTCAATTACAAGCAAACGGTTGGTTTTGGCGATACTTTTTACAATATCCTTATTGATGTCAAAAGGAAGAAGAGACTGAATGTCGATAACTTCACAGTCAATGCCTAAATCTAACAATTCAACAGCAGCCTGCTCTACTAATCTTAAAGTAGATCCGTAAGAAACAAGCGTAATATCTGAACCTTCTTTTAAGGTTTCAACTACACCGATCGGCGTTTTGAATTCACCAAAGTTTAAAGGTGTTTTTTCTTTTAAACGGTAACCGTTCAAACATTCGATTACTAAAGCCGGTTCATCACATTCTAAAAGGGTGTTGTAGAATCCTGCAGCCTGAGTCATGTTTCTTGGAACCAAAACGTGAATACCACGAATGGCATTAATAATCATTCCCATTGGAGAACCTGAATGCCAGATACCTTCTAAACGGTGTCCGCGGGTTCTGATGATTAACGGTGCTTTCTGCTTTCCTACCGTTCTGTATTGTAATGTTGCCAAATCATCGCTCATGATTTGGATGGCATATAGTAAATAATCTAAATATTGAATCTCAGCAATCGGACGCAGACCTCTTAAAGCCATTCCAATTCCCTGACCAATAATGGTAGCTTCACGGATTCCGATATCGGCAACACGAAGTTCTCCGTATTTTTCCTGCATACCTTCCAATCCCTGATTTACGTCACCAATGTTTCCAACATCCTCACCAAAAATCAAAGTCTCCGGATATTTGGTAAACAAGGCATCAAAGTTATCACGTAAAATCATTCTTCCGTCCAGGTCTGCTTTCGCGTCTTCGGCGTATTTTGGAAGTACTTTTTCAACTGAAAATACATTTAAATCAGAATCAGAGTATAAGTTACTGCTGAATCTTGGTTGTGTAATTTCAATATAATTTGTAATCCAGTTGGATAATAAAACCTTACTGTTTGGCACTTCAATAAAACGCAATATCTTTCTTGCTATGGCAAGCATTTCCTTTTTTAAAGGTGATTTGATAGCGCTTAATTCCGAAATATATTTTTGTATTCTTTCTTTATGATTGATGCTGGCTTCAGCAATTTGTCCTAATAAAGCCAACAGATTTTTCTGATCTTCAATAATTGGATTGATGAAAGAATTCCAAGCCTCTTTTTTAGCTTCAAGAACCTCTTTTTTCAAGTCAAAATCAATTTCAGCTAATTCTTCCGGAGATGCAATGTTGATGGCAATCATCCACAGACGCATTTGGCGGATACAGTCAAAATCTTTTTCCCAAGCCAGTCTCTCTGCGTTTTTATAACGTTCGTGTGAACCAGAAGTAGAATGTCCTTGCGGTTGTGTTAATTCGTTTACGTGAATTAAAACCGGAATATGTTCTTCACGTGCAATAGCACCGGCTCTTTCGTAGGTCGAAACCAATTCAGCATAATCCCAGCCTTTAACTCTGAAAATTTCATAACCTTTGGAATCCTCATCACGTTGGTATCCTTTTAAGATCTCAGAAATATTTTCTTTTGTGGTCTGATGTCTGGCGTGAACCGAAATTCCGTATTCATCATCCCAAACACTCATTACCATTGGAACTTGTAGAACTCCCGCAGCGTTTATAGTTTCAAAGAACAAGCCTTCAGATGTACTGGCATTTCCAATAGTTCCCCAGGCAACTTCATTTCCGTCTACTGTAAATTTATCTTTAATAGTAATTCCGTCAACATTTCTGTAGATTTTGGAAGCCTGAGCCAATCCTAATAACCTTGGCATTTGCCCGGCTGTAGGAGATATATCTGCGCTTGAATTTTTTTGTTTTGTTAAATCTTTCCAGGAGCCGTCTTCGTTTAAACTATGTGTTACAAAGTGTCCTCCCATTTGTCTTCCGGCAGACATTGGATCAAAATCTAAATCGGTATGACCGTATAAACCTGCGAAAAACTGTTTTGGAGTCAATTCGCCAATAGCCATCATAAAAGTCTGATCGCGGTAGTATCCGGAACGAAAATCTCCATTTTTGAAGGCTTTCGCCATAGCAAGTTGCGGAACTTCTTTACCGTCTCCAAATATTCCAAATTTGGCTTTCCCAGTCAATACCTCTTTACGTCCTAAAAGACTACATTCACGGCTCGTAACCGCAATTTTATAGTCGTTCATTACTTCAGTTTTGAAATCTTCGAAAGTAAGTGTAGTATTATTTTTTTCTTTAATCATAATCTCAAATGGGTAATGTTTCGGAGCAAAAATAATTAAAAAGTATCAATAATCATAATTCATTAAAGTAAATATAATTTAATTATATGTAATTAAATTGCTAAAACAGGGCGTGTTTTTTAAGTGATATTTAGTTTTTTTGTTTTTTTAGTGAGAATAATTTATGTTTTTATAACTAATTCATTCGATTAAAGCCATTTTCTAGTAAAAAGATTAAGTAATGTTTTTGGTGAAAATGTGACGATAAATCGTATTTTTTCACTGTATTTATTTTGCGAAATCTCCCATCCGTTATTAGAATAAACCGGAAAGTATAATTCAAAATAATCCGGAACTAAATTTAACCGGATACCACTATCATATCTAAAATTTTCACTTTGATGCTTGCTTCTCATTAAACCTACGTCTCCGTAAACCTCAATCCAGTTCCAAATAGCATAGCTCGCATTTAGGGTAGCCATCCATTGATTGGCATATCTTGGTGCTATTTTAGATTTAAAACCACCTTCGGCTATTATATATTGCTGACTGAAAATTCCGGTACTTTCTGATCTGCCGAAAAAATTGTAGTCAAACATATAATCAGACGGTCGGTCTAAACCAAAACTAAAATAATCAGAGTTTGTTCGATTGTATAAAAAACTTCCGGCGTACAATCTTAAATTTAGTTTGCGATTGTTTTCAAAAAGTCTTCTGTATTCAATTTCTGCAGCTACTTTTCCAAATTTTCCTGAGAACTGAACATCCGTCATAAAATTAAAATGATTTACCAGCTCCATTTTTGTGTTAACGTAACGGGCATTAAAAACAGAATAATTTGGAGTGGAATTGTCTTTGATGTAAGTACTTGCTTCGCGATTTACAATAACCTGCCTGAACATGATCAGTTGTTTTCGGTTATCTCTGAAATTTTCTTCACGTATTCTAAACTGTACCATCGGATTCAGCCTCAAATAGGTGGCATCAGGAGCGTAGTGGTAATAATTTTGGCTTAACGAATAGCGTACATTATATAAGGTGCTGTTTCGGTAGTATTGATTCCAGGAAAATGAGGAAGAACCGGAAAAAGTTTTCGCATTAATGGAATAAGCCGGTTCGATATCAAACGTAAAAGGTTTGTCTAAAATTGTTTTGTTGTGAAGACGCATACCGGGAGTCAGACCGTCGTAATAGTTATAATTTAGAGTCGGTATGTATAAAATTTGATTGTAATAAGGATCTTCGAGATCTTTGGCAAAATTAAATTTGATAGGACGATTAGTAATAACCAAACTTTTTATGGACCTCCAATTGTTTCTTTGGTTGTATTCCGGAACCTCATTGTCATAGTTGATGACAATTTTGTCAGCATTTTTTCTTTCAAAAATATAGGTTGAATCGGCAGTTTTAGGTTCGACCCATTCTTTAAAAACAACTTCATTTTTATTAATTCCATATATAGGAATAGGAGCATAGATACCGGTTCTGTTTTTAATTCGAAAAGCGACAGTGTCTTTCGTTCTAGAAACATGGGTGAACTTATAATCAATGATGTCACGTGATCCTATAATGGTGTTAAAAAACCAGTCAATCTTTTTTGGACTTTTTTTGGTTAGTATTTTTTCTAAATCGTATCGGTTAGTCTGTTCCGTTTTGTTTAAATCGTAGAATTCCTGCACACTTTCGGGTACAATATTGTGATTTAAATAATCATCTAAATAGCTAAGACTTAAACCTGCACGATATTTACTCGCAATTTGTTCGTTAAATTTTATTAAGGTATTTTTTGGATCTCCT
Organism: Flavobacterium sp. WG21; assembly: GCF_000335775.1. Lineage (NCBI taxonomy): Bacteria > Pseudomonadati > Bacteroidota > Flavobacteriia > Flavobacteriales > Flavobacteriaceae > Flavobacterium > Flavobacterium sp. WG21. The sequence goes on along the minus strand of NZ_AMYW01000012.1, from coordinate 97,463 downwards.
AGCGGCTGATCCAGATTTTTACGAGCCATTAACATATAGTAATAGCTGTATTGCTCGTTGAAAGTCAAATTAGTGATGTTAAAACCAGAAAAGAGTTTCATGTCAGAGAGCCTTCCAAGCATTTTTTGATCCAGATGATTTTCTTCGATGTACTTCATCATCGCATAAATCTGAATCCCGTCATAAACCCAGTTGTCTTTTCTGGGGTCCAGACGCAGACTGTTTTTAAGGTAGTTATTCAGATAGGTTTTTAGGAATGTAATTTCAAAAACAAATTCGTCTGAAAACGGACTGATAAACGAAGGCAGCTGGTTCAGTCCGTAGAATGGATTTCGATCGTAATCTACCTGAGAAACAGTGATTCTTTGGTGTGGATACTTTCCAATAAAAGAGTTCGCAAAAGTGACTACTTTATTGATGATAATCGCACTCTGAATTTCGGTAAGTCTTTTGTTTTTAAGATTTGTAAGTACCTCAAGCGATCCGTTATCGTAACTTGTGAAACCATTTTGTTTTTCGATAAACAGACTGAAATCAGTTCTGTTTTTTCCTGAGAACTGGTACGTTTTAAAGGAAGAGTTAGTAGTATCTTCCGAAACCGGATTCAAATCAGTCGTTATAGCATACTGGTTGGGTATTTTTATTTCAAGTTCATAATCTGTACTTGCATTGGCAATATCGTCCAAATTGAAATTGTCGTATTTCATAAAACGGTGATTTTCAAAACGGGCAGGAGTTATGAACCAGTCTTTTAAATTCATTCCTCCATTTTGATCAAAACCATAACGAGTAAATTTGTCACTTGGAATTTTAGTAATATAAATTAAGTGCAAGTCAATTTTTTCACCCGGACGTAATTTTTTATTTAGTTTTACTACGATATAATCGGGATTTTTTCCAGTTCTTTCCCATTCAAGTGCGGAATTGTCTGAATCAGTAAGACTCAAAACAGTTGTGCTCCCTCTTTCAGAAGTTTTTGCTAAGTGGAAACCTCTGTAAAATTCATCAGAAAATCGTCTGGCTAATGGTGTGTTTTTATCAGAAAAAGCATTGTTCCAATCGTTAAGAACTATTGAAATCAAAGAATCATTTGAAGTGTTGTGATATGTGATATCCTGTTTGATATTCAGGGTTTTGAGTTCTATGTTAACAGCGACTTCCATCTTAGACTGATGTTGTGCATATTGTTTTATCGAGCTTAATAGAACAAAAAGATAGAATATAATTTTATAAAAAGATTTCAAGGATAGAGCAAATGATTAAAATTATAAATAAACTCACAAGTAAATAATGATTCTGGTTTTTTGTAAAAATAGTATAAAAAAAGCTGTTTAAAAAACAGCTTTTAATTTTTGTAGTATTTTATTTAACTGAATCATATACAGTACTATATTTGTCTCAGTTTTTAACGGCTAAGTGCGAAATTTAAATTTTCAAATTCGTTTAAAAGACAGATGTCTCTATTAGAAATTTGGGCTCAAATCGTACTTTTTGTAGAATTTATCCAATACATCAACTACTTCGTCTTCAGTATCTACAATTTTAAATAAGTTTAAATCTTCAGGGCTAACCGTGTGCATTTTTTCTACCAGTACAGTTTTAACCCATTCGATTAATCCTGACCAGAATTCAACTCCAACTAGTATAATTGGAAATTTTCCAATTTTTTTAGTTTGAATCAAAGTGATGGCTTCGAACATTTCATCAAGAGTTCCAAAACCTCCCGGCATTACCACAAAACCTTGAGAATATTTTACGAACATTACTTTTCTCACAAAGAAATAATCGAAATTAAGGTTTTTATCGTGGTCGATATAAGGATTGAAATGTTGCTCAAAAGGCAATTCGATGTTTAGTCCAACTGAAGTTCCACCTCCTAAGTGAGCTCCTTTGTTTCCAGCTTCCATGATTCCGGGACCACCTCCTGTGATTACTCCGTAACCTGCTTTGCTGATTTTATAAGCAATTTTCTCGGCTAATAAATAGTATTTGTCTTCTGGTTTTGTTCTTGCCGAACCGAAAATTGATACACATGGACCAATACGCCCCATACTTTCGTAACCGTTTACAAATTCAGCCATGATTTTAAAAATCGCCCAGCTGTCATTCGTTCTGATTTCATTCCACGTTTTTTGTTTTAAACGGTCCTGAATTACTTTATCCTCGTCATTATCAAAATCTTCTAATCTCATTTTAGGTATTTTATAATTTATATTTTTTTAAAATTGTTCTCTTTTTAGCATGGACAAAAGAGCGGTGCCTGTTTTTTACATATTTTCGATCGAGTGGTTGTTTTTCTATCAAAAAAAGCACTGTCAAAATTTGAGATTTTGACAAAAAGGCTAGCTAAATTAAGCCTTTTTTTGTGAATTGGGGCAAAAAATAAAATTTATTAATTTAAATATAGCATCTAAATAAAAGGGCTTGATAAGTTGTTGTTCATTATCAGTAAATTGAGAGAATTTTGTGGCTATTCTTTATCTTGTCTGGAAAGGTTTTGATTTACGGATAAATATATATCGTTCCGATGGAACTCTCTTCTGCGATGGTTTTTTTATTTCAACGAATTAAAATCTGTTGCATAAATTGGTCGTTCCTTTGGAACTTGTTTTGATGTGATTTTTTATTTCAACGAATTTAAATTCGTTGAAATAAAAATATAATTCCTGCGGAATTTCTTTTTCCACGCAAGTAGAGCCATCGGCTCGATCCATTTTGTAGAGACGGATTTTAATCCGTCATATAAATCAAACGAAATAATAGATAGAACCGTAGGTTCGGTCAATAGTATTTTCTGCAATTATATCAATTGATAAAAGAAAAATCATTGCCAAAGTTACAAACCCTGACAATGATTTTATTATTCTAATTCCTTTTTCAAAAATTTAGCGGTATAACTTTTCTTGCTTTTCGCAACTTCTTCCGGAGTTCCCTTGGCAATTAATTGTCCGCCGCCTTTTCCACCTTCAGGGCCAATATCTATAATATAATCGGCAAGTTTAATCACGTCCATATTGTGTTCGATTACCAGGATTGTATTTCCTTTGTCTACCAATTTATTAATCACGTCCATCAAAACACGAATGTCTTCAAAATGCAATCCAGTCGTAGGTTCGTCCAGAATATAAAAGGTGTTCCCAGTATCTTTTTTGGATAACTCACCAGCCAGTTTGATACGTTGTGCTTCTCCACCGGATAATGTTGTGCTTTGTTGTCCGAGTGTAATATATCCCAATCCAACATCCTGAATAGTTTTTACTTTTCGATAGATTTTGGGAATGTTTTCGAAAAATGGAACTGCCTCATCAACGGTCATGTTTAAAACATCTGAAATTGATTTTCCTTTGTATCGAATTTCCAGTGTTTCTCTGTTAAAACGCTTGCCCTGACAGGTTTCACATTCTACGTAGACATCTGGTAAAAAGTTCATTTCGATAGTTCTAACCCCAGATCCTTCGCAGGTTTCGCAGCGTCCGCCTTTTACGTTAAAACTAAAACGCCCTGCTTTATAACCACGAATCATACTTTCGGAAGTCATAGTAAACAGGTTTCTAATCTCTGTAAAAACTTCGGTATAGGTCGCCGGATTCGAACGCGGAGTTCTTCCAATCGGACTCTGGTCGATATCAATTACTTTATCGATATGTTCTAATCCCTCAATTTTTTTATACGGTTGTGGTTTTTTAACACCATTAAAATAGTAAGCGTTTAAAATAGGATAGAGTGTTTCGTTAATCAAAGTTGATTTTCCACTCCCTGAAACACCTGTCACGCAAATCAATTGTCCTAAAGGCAATTCGATAGAAACATTTTTCAGGTTGTTTCCGGTCGCTCCTGTAAGTTTTAGTGATTTACCGTTTCCTTTACGACGTTCCTTCGGAATCTCAAGTTTCATTTTACCGTTCAGGTATTGAGCGGTAATAGTATTAGATTTTAAGGTTTCTTTTGGAGTTCCAATGCTAATGATTTCACCACCATATTTACCAGCTTTTGGACCAATGTCAATTACATAATCGGCAGTTTCGATCATGTCTTTATCATGTTCAACCACAATAACCGAGTTCCCGATATCACGTAATTGTTCTAGTGATTTAATCAATTTTTCATTATCTCTCTGATGCAAACCAATACTTGGTTCATCCAGAATATACAAAACACCCACCAGTTGTGATCCAATTTGAGTTGCCAGACGGATACGCTGCGCTTCGCCTCCCGAAAGTGATTTTGAACTTCGGCTTAAAGCCAGATAATTCAAACCAACATTCATCAGGAAGTTTAAACGATCCTTGATTTCTTTAACGACTTCTGAAGCAATCAGAAGTTGTTTGTCAGTCAGATGTGTATGTAAATCAAGGAACCAGGTGGTTAAATCAGAAATATCCATATCACACAAATCGGTGATGTTTTTTTCATTAATCTTAAAAAACAGAGCTTCCTTTTTCAGACGGGATCCTTCGCAAACGGGACAATTAACTTCGTCCATGAAATCTTTTGCCCAACGTTTGATAGTGGTAGAGGCACTTTCGTCATACTGATTTTTGATGAAATGAGAAATTCCTTCAAAATCTATTTTATAATCACGGGTTACGCCAAGGTCTTTAGAATTTACGGTGAATTTCTCCTTTCCGCCATGTAGAATTGTATTCATGGCTTCTTCAGAAATTTTCTCAATAGGATCCGTTATTTTAAAACCATACTTTTCACCAATAACTTCTAATTGTTTAAATATCCAGGAAGATTTGTATTCGCCAAGCGGAGCAAAACCTCCCGCTTTAATTGATAATTTCGGATTTGGAATAATTTTTTTGACATTGATTTCGTGTACCGTTCCTAAGCCGTTACAATGTGGGCACGCTCCTTTCGGAGAGTTGAAGGAGAATAAATTAGGTTCGGGATTTTGATACGAAATACCCGTCGAAGGGCACATCAGGTTTCTACTGAAATAACGTACTTCATTAGTATCCTGATCCAAAATCATCAAGACGTTTTCTCCATGATGCATCGCCGTATTGATGCTTTCAGAAAGACGTTTCTGATTGTCTTCAGTATTTTCAATCAGCATTCTGTCGACTACAATTTCAATATCGTGCGTTTTGTAACGGTCTAGTTTCATTCCGGAAACTAAATCCTGAACTTCACCATTGACACGTACTTTTAGAAAACCTTGCTTGGTAATTTGCTGGAACAACTCTGCATAATGACCTTTTCTGGCCTTAATTACAGGAGCTAATATATTGATGCGTTTTCCGTTAAAATCCTGTATGATCAAATCTTTGATTTGCTCGTCAGAATAAGAAACCATTTTTTCTCCCGTATTGTAGCTGTACGCGTCGGCACCTCTGGCGTAAAGAAGTCTTAGGAAATCGTAGATTTCGGTAATAGTTCCAACAGTCGAGCGCGGACTTTTACTGGTTGTTTTTTGTTCAATAGCAATTACGGGTGAAAGTCCGTCGATTTTATCTACATCGGGACGCTCCAGGCCTCCAAGGAACTGTCTGGCATAAGCCGAAAAAGTTTCTACATAGCGACGCTGTCCTTCGGCATAAATAGTATCAAATGCCAAAGATGATTTTCCCGAGCCCGACAGACCGGTAATTACTACCAGTTTTTCACGCGGAATTGAAATGTCTATATTTTTTAGATTATGAACTCTTGCACCAAGAACTTCAATAGTGTTGTCTTTTTCTAACATAAATTTGAGCAAAAGGCAAAGTTACCACTTTGATTTGTTCTTTTTATACTGGATTGTAAAAGTTTATGTTACAAATAGTAACAAAAAACGCTAACCAAAGTTAGCGTTTTCTTTTGCGTGTAAGCATATATTCTTCGATGGCTTCTTTGGTAGTGTACCAGTTTCGGCCTTCTTTATAAGCATCTATTTTACCTGTTCTGGCAAGTAAACTTATATATTCCTGACCGTATGGAGTTTCAGGTTCGCTTACAATATCGGATATTTTTTGATAATCGTAATCGCTGCCCGGCATTGCATTTAGATAGATATTTAAAGTTCGTTCTAGAGCCTGACACATCAAAAGGGTTAATTTCTGATAATTGCCATTGTTTGCCTGATTAAGGGCTTCGTAATATTTCTTTCGGTCATTTTTTAGGATAATTGCCGGAGGAAAGCCACAACGCATTAGCAATAAATTCATACTTAAGCGCACTGTACGGCCATTTCCATCAAAAAAAGGATGAATCCAGACCAACTTATGATGATAAATCGTAGCCAATTCAATATCGTTGAGATCTAATGGATTTGTATTGATAAAATCAATTAATTCATCGAGATAATCTGAAACTTTGTTGGCATTGGGCGGCATAAAATTTGCACCGGAAATTCGAACTCCGCCATTGCGCAAACGGCCGGCAAAATCATCTTCAATAGAACGCAAAACCAATCCGTGAATCGACAAAATATCAATGCTTCGGAGTTTGTAGGTATCGTCGATAATTTCATACAGATAATCAATCGCCTTATCATGATTGTGGGTTTCAAAATGTTCCCGAAGCGATTTTCCTTTGATGGTAATACCTTCCTGAATGACCATTTGGGTTTCGCGAAGGCTCATCGTATTTCCTTCAATACTGTTTGAATTGTAGGTCCATTCTAAAGATAAACTTTCTCTGATTTTATGCAAAGCAATGTTGGGCAGTGGTCTGCTGTTTTGCAGATCAAGCCTTTTTTGATACAATCGATCAAAGGTAGATTGAAATTCAGTTCTATATGTTAAGTCGATATCCCACATTACCCAACAAAAGTACTTCTTAATATCGGATAATCCAAAATTTTAACCTATCCGATATTAAGACTACTCAATTGTCATAGAACGCAATTTGGTTCTATAGGCTTCAAGTGCTATCGATTTGGAAATGAATCCATAATATTTTTCGTTGCGGATAACGGGAAGAAAGGCTGTTTTGGATTGTTCAAATTTACTCATCACAATTTCCATACTGTCAGAAGAAGAAATAGTGACTAACGGTGTTTTCATTACATCTTTAATGGCAGTATATTTAACACGATAAGCATTAAAAATAATTTCACGTATATCATTAAAATGAACAATACCAACGAGCTCCTTCTCATTGTTTACCACGGCGAAGACCACTTGGTTGGAGTGTGAGATAAGATCGACCAATTTGCCTAAATTTTCATCCGGATGCACCGTTAGGTAATCGCATTGGATGATCGTATCAATATCTAAAGTCGATAATATATTGGAATCCTTATTACTTGTAAAAGCGTGCCCTTTTTTAGCTAATCCCTTAACATCTAAGGAATATTTTTCAAAACGTTTTGAAATGGCGAAACTGATCGAAGATACAATCATTAGGGGAATCATTAAACTGTAACCACCCGTAATTTCGGCAATTAAGAAAATGGCGGTTAGCGGGGCATGAAACAACCCACTTAAGATTCCGGCCATTCCAACCATTGTAAAATTACTAATAGGAAGTTTTGACAGACCAATTAGGCTAATGAACTTAGAGAAAAAGTACCCCAAATAGGACCCCAGAAATAGAGAGGGAGCAAAGTTACCACCATTTCCGCCGCTTCCGAGGGTAAGTGCCGAGGCAAAAACTTTGACCATCATGGTGCATCCTACAAACAACAGTAAAACCCACTGATTGTTTCTGAAATCTTCAAATAAAGTATTGTTTAGTATTTTCCCCGGATCCGTTTCAGATAGCGTTTTGATACTCTCGTAACCTTCACCAAACAATGTTGGAAAAATAAAAATAAGTAAGGCCAATAACGAGGAACCTATTAAGGCTTTTTTATAGGCTCCTATTTTTAGACTGGCAAAATAATGCTCGACTTTTTGAAAATTTCGGGCATAATAAACGGCCATGAAGCCAGTTAGTATTCCTAAAAGAACATAAAACGGAATATTATGATAATTAAAAGCTTCCTGTTTTTTGAAAGACAATAAAATGGTTTCGTCTAAAACGATAGCTGAAACTAAAGCGCCTGTTGCAGCCGAAATCATGATAGGAGTAAAGGCAGAAATGCTTACGTCTACCAGTAAAACTTCAATGGCAAAAAGAACTCCTGCAATAGGAGCATTAAAAGCCGCAGCAATTCCGGCAGCAACACCACAGCCAATGAGCAAAGTCCTATCCTTATAAGGGAGTCTGTAATTTTGGGCGAAATTTGATCCAAAAGCAGCTCCTGTAATCACAATAGGACTTTCCAAACCTGCAGAACCTCCCAGACCAACCGTTAACGAACTAGTAACGATTTGTGCATACATTTGTTTTCTGGGAATTATACTTGCTTTTTTTGCAACGGCATATAGTATTTGTGAAGTCCCTTTTTCGATGCTACCGTTCAAAACCCTTTTGATCACAAATACAGTAAGTACAATACCGATAATTGGCAGGATACTATTAATAAAGCTTAGTTTTAAAATTCCGTTGATATAAGTGGCAAATGAAAAAACACTATGGGCAAAAGTTTTTAAAACAATTACCGCCAAAGAGCAGGAAATACCAATTAAAACGCTTGACAGGAAAATAAATTGCTTCGGAGTCATTAACGATTGTCCTAAAGCGATAATGTTTTCTAGTTTTCTAAAATATTTTTTTAGCATGCCGTTTGTAAATGGTTAGGGAAATACAAATTTAGTCTATAATGTTATAAATAAATAAAAATAAGGAACTAAATTAAAAACCTACTGCAGTATCGTCTCCACGAAAATCAGCCCCGCCTTCAAGAGAATTGTCCGGAAGAACCAAAATACAATCCAGTTTACCAATTACGGGAGCATTTTTTTCATTGATCAGATATCCTTTTGCTTTTAGCTTGTCAATTGTAACGTTGCTAAAGGCACCAGGTTCAAATGTAATCAGATCCGGAAGCCACTGATGGTGAAAACGTGGAGCATTGACAGCTTCCTGCATGCTTAAATTATACTCATATACATTTAAAATTGCCTGTAATACCGATGTGATAATAGTCGATCCGCCCGGAGTACCTACCACCATAAACAGTTTGCCGTTTTTTTCGATAATTGTTGGAGTCATTGAGCTCAGCATTCTTTTTTGAGGTGCAATACTGTTGGCTTCATTTCCTACTAAACCAAACATATTAGGAGATCCCGGTTTTGCACTAAAATCGTCCATTTCATTGTTTAAAAAGAAACCTAATTCATCACAGTAGTATTTTGATCCAAAGGCATCATTTATAGTTGTGGTAGCGGCAACGGCATTTCCTTGTGCATCCACGATCGAATAATGAGTCGTTTCGGTACTTTCATTGTACGTTACTTTTCCTTCTTTAATTTCAGAGGATAAACTCGCTTTTTCAGCATTGAAACTCGACATTCTGTCTTTTAAATAGGTATCCGACAATAAAGCATTCATCGGAATTTTTACAAAATCCGGATCGCCTAAAAACTGACTTCTGTCCGCATAAGCTCTTCGTTCAGCTTCAACGATCACCTGAATAGATTCCGGAGTGTTGTGCCCCATTTTGGATAAATAAAAAGGACTAATCATTTTCATAATTTGAGCCAGACAAATTCCGCCGCTGCTTGGCGGCGCCATGGATGTTATTTTCAGTTCTTTATAATCAAACTGTAATGGTTTTCTCCATTTGGCTTCGTATTTTTCTAAATCTTTAAGAGTTATGATTCCTCCTTTTTTCTGGATATAATTTACTAAAGTTTTAGCAGTCTGACCTTTGTAAAATTCATCTTTTCCGTTCTTTTGAATACGCTTTAAAGTGCTGGCCAGAGCGGGATATTTGATTGTGTCATTTTCCTTAAATTTTCCTGCCATAAGCGTATTCGGGCCATTTACTTTTACAATAGCGTCATGATAAGCCTCCAATTGCTTTTGCTGTTTTAAGGTTACGATCACACCTTTTTCGGCAAGGGCAATAACAGGTTTTAAAATTTCAGACATCGGCAGAGATCCTAGTTTCTTATGAACCGCAAAAACTCCGGCAACAGTACCCGGAACACCAATCGCTAAAGCCGTTTCGGTGCTTTTTCCTTTAATGACATTTCCGTCTTTATCAAGAAACATGTCTTTTGTTGCAGCCAGTGGTGCTTTTTCACGATAATCCAATGATCCAACTTCACCATTGGCTTTTCGGTAAACCATAAAACCGCCACCGCCAATATTTCCTGCATACGGAAAAGCAACAGCCAGTGCCAGTTCGGTACCCACCATTGCGTCAAAGGCATTACCGCCTTTTTTCATGATATCTGCCCCAACTTTAGAAGCTTCTGCACGTGCCGAAACCACCATCGCTTTCGAAACTACAAGTCCGGTTGGCTTTATTGGGTTTTGCTGCGCAGTACAGCTAATGTAGATTAGCGTAAATAAGAAAGTTATTTTTTTCATGTTGATGTAAAATTAAAAGGTATTATTTGGTGCTTTTGTTTGGTGAAAAGCAGTATTATAGAGAAAGTAATTTTTGATTGGCCTGGGTTTTCATATCCTCAAAGAAGAGCGTGAACTCACGTTCAAATTCGGGATAGAATTCTTTTAGTTCAGCACTAGCAAATTGCATGTTGGATTGGTTTTTTGATCTCCTTCGGTCCATTTGGGTTAAAATCTGATGTATTCCTTCAACGGTCTGATAACTCAAAAGCCAGTTTTGTTTGATCATATACGGCATCATATCTTGTGTTTTTTCAGTCAGGATAGGATAGTTTTCATGCAGCGATCTGTAAAATTGGTTCACAAAACGATCTAGTTTTTCATCGGAATACTTTTCCCAGTTTTTGGCTAAAAAATGGTCGTAGACAATATCAACAATTACGCCTGCATAATGATGGTATTTCTCATGTAAACGTTTGGTGCTTTGTCTGAAAATATCATGAGAATCAGTATAAGTGTCTATAAAACGATGTAAAAGAATTCCTTTTTGAACATCTTCCGGAAAATGTTCAAACTGTTTACCGCGAATTCCATCGGCCATAAAGTTGCCAATTTTAATCAAATCATTTTCACCTGAAAGATAGATATGAGCTAGGAAATTCATGTGTTTTTAAAGTTTGTGAGGTTCTTAGTTGTGAAGACACTGCGTAATTTTAGTAAAAGTATAAAAACTTTTTGACATCGTTTTAATGAATGACAGATAGCTTCATGTTTAAAATCTGAAAACTTAGAATCTTAGCACCTTAGAATCTTAGTAACTTTTCTATATTTGTGATAAAAAAATAACCATAACTCACAAAAATGACTTTAATAAAATCTATTTCAGGAATACGAGGAACAATCGGTGGAAAAGTAGGAGATAACCTGACTCCTGTTGATGCTGTAAAATTTGCATCGGCATACGGTACTTTTTTGAAAAACAACACATCAAAAGAAAAATTAACGGTGGTGATTGGTCGTGACGCAAGAATTTCAGGACCAATGATTCACAATCTTGTAGTTAATACACTAATAGGTTTAGGAATTAATGTAATTGATTTAGGACTTTCTACAACACCAACAGTAGAAGTAGCTGTTCCGTTAGAAAAAGCAGACGGAGGAATTATTTTAACGGCTTCTCACAATCCGAAACAATGGAACGCTTTGAAATTGTTGAACGCAAAAGGGGAGTTTTTAAGCGGAGAAGAAGGTGCGAAAATTCTTGAAATCGCAGAAGCAGAGGCTTTTGATTTCTCAGATGTTGACAGCTTGGGTGAGATTACAATAAACGATGCTTATATGGATATTCATATCGACGAGGTTTTGAATTTGCCTTTGGTTGATGTTGAAGCTGTAAAAGCGGCAAAATTCAAAGTAGTTGTTGATGGTGTAAATTCATCAGGAGGAATTATTATTCCAAAATTATTGGAACAAATGGGTGTGGAGGTCGTAAAATTATACTGCGAACCAAACGGACATTTTCCTCACAATCCGGAACCATTAAAAGAACATTTAACGGATATTTCTGAATTAGTAGTGAAAGAGAAAGCGCATTTAGGAGTTGTTGTTGATCCGGACGTTGATCGTCTGGCTTTTATCTCTGAAGATGGGGAAATGTTTGGGGAAGAATATACTTTGGTAGCCTGCGCTGATTATGTGTTGAGTAAAACTCCGGGGAATACAGTTTCGAACATGTCATCATCCCGTGCTTTGCGCGATGTAACTGTTGCTCATGGTGGGAAATACGAAGCAAGTGCTGTAGGTGAAGTAAACGTGGTAGCGTTAATGAAGAAAAACAATGCTATTATTGGAGGTGAAGGTAACGGTGGAATTATTTATCCGGAATCTCATAACGGAAGAGATAGTTTGGTGGGAGTTGCTTTATTTTTAACCCATTTGGCAAATAAAAATATGTCAGTTTCGGCATTGCGTGCTTCTTACCCGGAATATTATATGAGTAAAAATAAAATTGAATTAACACCACAAATCGATGTTGATGCAATTTTAGAAGCCATGACCGAAAAATACAAAAACGAAGATATCAGTACAATTGATGGTGTGAAAATTGATTTTGCTACAGAATGGGTTCATTTAAGAAAATCAAACACAGAGCCGATCATCAGAATTTATACAGAAGCTCCTTCTCAGGAAAAAGCCGATGTATTGGCACTTCGAATTATTGATGAAATAAAAGCGATCGCAGGAATTTAATGCGCATTGTGATTACAAACAAAAAACACCTTTTTCATATTGAAAAAGGTGTTTTTTTATTTTGAAGACTCAAAAGTGAAAAAGTATTTTAGGTTTGAACATTAAAAACTCACAATTCACATTTTACATCTCACATTTCATAAAAAAATTACTCTATCCTGTGTTTCCATCTTTTGTGCGTCCATAAATAGAATTCAGGAGCTTCATAAATTTGTTTTTCTACTTCTCTTAAGTATTTCTCCGTAATGTCAAAATTTTTATAATCATTCGGATTATCGGCAATCGGTACAAAGGTAGCTTCGTAATACCCTCTGGCTACTTTTTTTACTTTTACAAAAATAACACTCAGATCGTATTTTTTGGCCAGCATTTCGGCACCTGTATGCACTGGAACTTCAATTCCCATAAATTTCATCGAATGGAAAATTCGGTCCAGTTTAGGCGATTGGTCGCTGGCTAAACCGTACATGCTTAAAATTCCGTTACGCTGGTTTTGAGCCATTGTTGGAATCGCTTTTCTGGTTTCGACTAGTTCCGTATCGTATTTAGAACGTATTTTTCGAACCAATTTATCAAAGTAGGGGTTGGCCACTTTTTTATAGACTGCTATACCCTGAAAAGCAATTTTAGTGTTCATGGTTAAAAGCCATTCATAACTGGCGTAGTGCGCAGCTACCAGAATGGTACTTTTACCTTTTTTCGCATACTCGTTTACAATCTCAATATTCGTAGTTTTAAATCTTCTTTCCATTTCTTCAGGTGAAATGCTCATCGTTTTGATCATTTCCAGAAACATGTCGCACATGTGGCTATAGAATTTCTTTTCGATTTCTTTTCGCTCAGCATCGTTTAAATGTGGTAAAGTAAGTTTTAAGTTTTCACGTACTACCTTTTTGCGATAGCCTACGATTCTGTAAATCAGAAAACAAACAAAATCAGAAAACCAGTAAAATATTCGGAATGGGAGAATAGAGATTAGCCATAGAAAAGGATAGGCTATTATATAAACGAGAAATTGCATGTATTGTTTTTTTTACAAATATAAAGCAAAAATGAATTACGAGCGATATTTTGAATTGATGCTAACATATGTTTAAGAATGATTATATTTACAATTCACATTAAAAGTTTTTTATGAATACCATTTTGATTGGAATTATAGTTGCCAATGTTTTGATTAGTTATCAGGGTTTCAACAATCTTGCTTTTTTTAGAAAATATGAGTTTCATGTAGGAAGTATTCGTTCGGGAGAACAAATAAGAATGCTTTCATCCGGTTTTTTACATGCCGATATGATGCATTTGCTTTTTAATATGCTTACACTTTGGTTTTTTGCTCCGGTGGTATTGCAATGGCTGGGTAATTTTTCTTTTCTGTTAATTTATTTCGGGAGTTTAATTTTCGGAAGCTTATTAACGATGCTGTTTCATAAAAACGATTATAGTTACCGTGCAGTAGGGGCGTCGGGTGCGGTGACAGGAGTTTTATACTCCGCCATATTGTTACAGCCGGATATGATGTTGGGAATCTTTTTTGTCATACCAATGCCGGCCTATTTATTTGGAATTTTGTATTTATTGTATTCGATATACGGAATGAAGGCTAAAAATGATAATATTGGACATACAGCACATTTTGGAGGTGCTATTGGCGGATATTTCATAACTTTGATCAAAGAGCCTTCTTTATTTGTAGATCATAGTTTAATGGTAATATTGTTGGCAATCCCTATTTTAATCCTTTTCGTAATGGCTAAATTGGGGAAATTGTAACAATGGCACAACTTTTGAAAGGTCACTAATCAAATAATTTAAATATAATAAAAATGAAGAAAGTAGTATTATTTTTAACCATCATGTTTATGTCTATGTCTTACGCACAAGAAGTCAAACAAATTCCTCAAATCAATGTAAGTGGTGAAGGAAAAGTAAAAATAGCACCAGATCAGGTTTGTATTTCAGCTACGGTGGAAACAAAAGGGAATAATGCTAAAGATGTCAAAAAACAAAACGACGAAAAAATTGACGCTGTTTTGAAATTTATTAAAAAAATGAATGTTCCTGTTGCTGATTACAAAACGAAACAAGTTTCGCTTAATCCGCAATACGATTACGAAAAAAAGAAAACAAGTTATAATGCTACTCAGACTGTAGAAATTGTATTGAAAGATTTATCTAAGTACGATGAAGTAATGGAAGGTTTGGTACAACAAGGAATCAATCGTATCGATAATGTTTCTTTTGAATCTTCTAAATTAGCACAACACCAATCAGAAGCTCGTAAATTAGCGATTAAAGATGCTAAGGCAAAAGCGGAAGACTACGTTTCAGTTTTAGGACAAAAAGTAGGTAAAGCAATTGCAATTTCAGACAATTCTCAAGTATACAATCCTAGACCGATGTATGCAGCTATGAAATCAATGGCTATGGATACCAACGGTGGTGCTGAACATGAAACGCTTGCAGTTGGAGAAATTGAAATTACAGCAAATGTAAATGTAAGCTTCGTTTTAGACTAGATCTGATAAAAGAATAAATTTCAAATCCCAAATTCCAATTTAAAACTGGAGTTTGGGATTTTTTGTTTTAACTACTCTCAGGTATCATAGCAAGATATTTTTCTATGCCGGGAGTTTTATAATTTAAAAAAGCTTTGTGGTAAAGGAAGTATTGCATAACCTGTTTAATACCATCTATCGCTCTGAAAGAGCCTTTGCACTAGCATAGTGCGAAGCACTATGAAAGGGATATTGATAATGATTGTTTTAGCCCTGAAAGGGCACAAGCCTAATTCCAAAGAAGAGAAATTGATTTATATTCTGTTTTCGGAAGAGATTTTTCTCTACTTATAGCTGTAATGAAGGTGCATCAACAAAATTACTTTTCAATTCTTCAGGCAAATAAGGTCGGCCTCCGGTAGCGGGAATACAGGTTCCTGTAAATACAGCCGTAGCCATTGTTTTTCCGTTTTTTATAATCGATTGTTTGAAATGCAAACGTGGTAATCCCTGAGCATCAGTATAAACAGCACAAGTAACATCAAAATTGTCGTCTTTTTTTAGCGAGCGGATAAATTTGATGCTGTATTCGGATAAAACCATAAACACACCATTTTGAGCCTGTTGCACAAAATCAAAACCTAAAACCTCACGAACAAAGTCATGACGGCATTCTTCCATATAAAAAGGGTAGTATAAACCGTCCATAATTCCTTGTATGTCTATGTGTGCATCCACAGCAGTGTAATTTTTTGAATATTCCATAATGTAATTAAAGTTAGAACTGTTTGAACGTATTTTCTTATTTTATATTGTTGTGTTTGAATCATTTTATCAGATTAGAATCCCGGATTTATAAAAGTGAAAATGCAAAGTATTCAAAACCAATTTGTAAACTTCATTTAAGGGCTTTTTTTAGCGTTTTTTATGAAAAAAACTTCTCAATTTTTAGACTGAACTTTAAAAAATAGAAGATAAGTTGTGTTAAAAAATCGTGTCGCCCTGAAAAACAATAATATAATATCATTTCATACTAATATAGCATAAAGATAACATTTGGGTTAAAGTTAGATTTGAAAAGTTAATTCATATAATAAGTGGAGTATCTTGATTTAAATCGTAATAAATTAAGATTTAAATTATGTGTGCTGTAAATAATTAACAAAATAACAAAACTAAACCAAAACAAGTATTATGAAAAAACAACTACTTTTATTAGTATTGTGTTGCCTCTGGAGTATGCAGGGAGTTAAAGCACAGGATCTAATCGAGCCTTCACACAGCTGTCGTACAAAAGAGGTCAATGAATTACAATTAAAGAACCACCCCGGTTCATTGAAAGAAAGTAAAGCGTTTAATTTTTTTAGTAAAGAATATGCTAAAAAGCTGAAAACCAATAAAAGTTCGGTAAATACTACTTATACCATACCGGTTGTTTTTCACGTGTATGGTACATCGTTTAATGGTAAAACAGTTACTCTTGAAAAAATACAAACAGCTTTAAAACATCTTAATGAGGATTTTCAGGGTTTGAATGATGACTTCAATACCGTAGAGCCCTTTTTTCAGGCAAGAAGGGGAACCTTAAATATTGAGTTTAAACTCGCACAGATAGATCCCAATGGAAAATGTACCACCGGTGTAATTTTTGAAAGAAAAAAAGACGGATATGGTAACGGGAGTGGGTACGATAGCCAAATTCAGGCAGATGCCTGGGACAATTACAAGTACATGAACGTTTACATTCAGAATGATTTGTATGCTGATGGAGCTACCAATAATTCAGGAGTTTGCTGGTATCCGGATTCGTGGATGTCCGATAATAAATTGGCAAGATGCGTTTATAACGGAGCTTATCTGGGAGAAAATACCAATAAAGAATTTGCATCGGTACTGACTCACGAGTTTGGTCATTTCCTGAATTTGATCCATACTTTTGATGGTGGCTGCACAGGGACTGATGAAGTGGATGATACTCCAAAAGAAGACGGAAAACATTCTTTAGGCTGTGTACCGGGAACGAATTGCGACGGTGACAAAGTAAATATCGAGAATTATATGGGGTACAATGCTGCACAAGGATGCAGTAAGATGTTTACACAAGGACAGGTAGCGAGAATGCTTGCCGCTTTACAACACGCTGCAAGAAAAACTTTATGGTCAGCACAAAATTTGATCGATACCGGTGTTAATTCTACCGGAAGCAGTGTAACCACAAATGTTACAAGTTTTAAAGAAGATATTGCTAATAACGGAACGGTTACTGGCAACGCTGTAATTACTTTAAATGGAACCGTCTTTTCGAAATCGTCGGGAGCTTTAACTTCCGGGGTAGATTTTAGTTCTAATCTGCCCGCTGGTTTAAGTGCTGCGGTTGTTATAAACAGTAGCAATCAGGCTACCGTTACTATAAGCGGAACGGCGACGAATCATAACGCCAGTAATACTGCCAGCGGTGGAATTACATTGTTAGCCCCTGCATTAAATGGTGGAGTGAGTGGTATGCTTTGTGATGGTTTGAGTTGGAATTTTAAGTTTAGAGATCCTTACGGTATTTTCTATGTGGATATACCCGATATGACAGTTACGCCAACGTCTACCTGGAAATATTTTGCGCTTGAAAAAGGAGATGATGTAAAATATGGTGCGTGGCGATTTGCAGCCAATCATTTAAAAGTTGAAACTTACGGAAAAAGACTGGTAACCAATACAGGAACTAATAATATTACTCCTCTCGGCTTTAATGCCGCAATTAATGCAACCAGTAATTTTACAGCGCCGGGAGCATATCCGAACCAATTAGATCTTAGAACCTCTTCTTATAAGGCATGGGATGGAAAAACGGATTATTTAGGTTTCGAATACACCATTGATGGAGAAAAATGTTACGGTTGGTTAAAAGCAGTTGTTGCTGCAGACGGTTCAGGATACAGTATTGTAGAATATGCTTATAATACACAACCGGGCGGAACCATTTATACCGGAATCACAGATAAAGTGGCGTTAAGCGTTTCTCCGGCTTCACTTTCGGAGAGTGCTGTTAATAATGGAAGCATTTCTCAAATTTCTTCTATTAAATTAACGACGAACAATGGAACTTTTGTCAAAAATTCAGGAGTACTAACTCCCGGAGTTGATTATACGATCACAGGTGTTCCGGCTGGTTTGACGGCTAAACTAAATGTAATAAGTACTACCGAAGTTCAATTGGCTTTTACAGGAAATGCTGCGGTGCATTTGAAAGAAAATAGTACTCAGGTAGCAGTAACCTTTTTAAATCCTGCTATTACAGGTGGGGTGGCAGTATTGTCAACTTCTGTTGCAGCTGTTAAAATTAATTTCAGAGATCCTTACGCGATTGTACATGTGAAAGATCTGAATTATACCGTGGATGCTGAAAATACATGGAAATTCTTCAGAATTACAGCGGATGCCGATCAACAGGATTATGGAGTTTTTGTGGATAAGGGTGATCTTAAATTAGAAACCTATACAAAGTCTATTGTTTGTGAGGGTAATTCTTTAAACATGAGTTTGATTGGAGCCAATCAACTTATTGATGGCAACAGTAATTTTATTGAAGGGGGCAGTTATCCTGATCTGCACAATTTAAGAAATGCGGGTTATAAATCATGGGATGGTAAGACGGGCTATATTGGTTTTAAATTTACAATAGCTGATGAACCATGTTATGGTTGGTTTAAGGTGAAAGTAAATGCTAAGGGAACTGCCTACACATTATTAGAATATGCTTACAATACAGAACCTCTGGCAGGTATACTTACGGAGGATATTCCGGCAGATCTTTCTGTTCATTTAGCCACCACACCGGATGAAATCAATGAAAATGCTGTAACTAATGATGGAAGTTTTGAAACAAAAATCACAATTCAGTTAACAACAAACGGTGGGACTTTTACAAAAAGTTCAGGCAATTTAGTTCAGGGAACAGATTTTACCGTTACAGGATTGCCAGCAGGTTTGACTCCTGTAATTACTTTATTAAACAGTACAACAGCTGAGTTGAGTTATACGGGTAAAGCGACGGCCAATGAAGCTTCAAATACAGTCACGGCGACTGTTACTTTCCTGAATCCTGCAATTACCGGAGGAGCTGCGATTCTTGATACGGATTATTTTACAACTAAGTTTATTTTTAAGAACGCTTATAAAATTATTTATGTTGATCTTCCAACTCCTTTAACAGTATCTGTTACAGGTTCTAAATGGAATCCGTTTAATATTACGGCAGATGCAGATCATACCAGCTACGGGTTATTTATTGACGGCAATGACTTAAAGTTAGAAAATTATGATAAGGATTTGGTTTGCGAATCAGGAATTAACAATATCTCGTACTTAGGCTATAACGTTACAATTGGTGCAGCAAGCAATTGGAACGGGACAAGAGTTCCTACTTTAAGAAGCAGTACTTATACAGTTTGGGACGGCAAAACAGGTTTTATAGGTTTTAAATATACGAAGAATGGAGTGCCTTATTATGGTTATTTTGAAACGGTTGTAAGTGCCGATGGCCAGAGTTATACGATCAGTAAATATGCCTATAATACAGCTCCTACAGCTTCAATTACTACGCCTCTCCAGTTGGGTGTGGTTAAGATGAGTACCAATCCGACAACAATCGCTGAAGATAAATTAACAAATAACGGAACTTTTACAACCACAGTAACGGTACAGCTGACAACAAATGGTGGAACTTTTACAAAAAGTTCAGGCAATTTAGTTCAGGGGACGGATTTTACTATAACAGGTTTACCATCGGGTTTAACTGCTAGTGTGAGTGTAGTAAATAACACTACGGTTCAGGTAAGTTATCAGGGCAAAGTCATTGTTAATGAGGCAGCCAATGCCACTACAGCTACAATTACCTTTTTAGATCCGGCTATTACCGGCGGATCAGCAGTTTTAGAAAATAAATCGTTCACTACTGATTTTACTTTTACAAATGCTTATGTGGTGGTTAAAGTAGATTTACCGACCCCGATAGTAGTTTCGGCTGCGAGTCCTTCGGGATCCTTTAGAATTACTGCCGAGGTAGATGGAAACGATACCGAATTTAAGCTGCAGTATGGCGAAGAGGGCGTGAAATTTTTGACCAATAACGGTTTAGTAAGTGAAACAGGAACAAGTTCAATTAGTTTTATTGGAACCAATCAGACAATTGGAGGAAGCAACAACTGGAATTCGTCAGGAGATGCAATGATTAGCAGTCCTGCTTATAATAACTGGAATGGAAAAACGGGATTCATTGGATTTACATTTGTTAAAAACGGCATTCCTTATTATGGTTATTTTGAAGCAGCCGTAAGTACAGACGGAAAAAGTTTTGCAGTAATACGATATGCCTACAGTGCAGGACCGCAAGCTTTAATTACAACGCCCGCTACAGTTAATCCTTTTACTTTTCCTACTTTGGGCAGTGTTGATTTTGAAAACAAAGTAGCTTTTAAAGCTTATCCAAATCCGTTTAATGATGTCATAAACATTAGTTCTGATTCATTTTCAGGGAAAAAAGTAGAGGTGTTAATTTATAACAGTTTAGGACAGAAGATGTTTGTTAAATCATACGATGCCAATGATGACACTATAACTGTAGATGGCAGTAATCTTACCAACGGTTTCTACTTTTTGAAGGTGAAAGTAGACGGTGTGGCACAGCCAGATAAAAAGATAATAAAATAGTCGATTTTAAATAGAAATTGATTGAATGGAAGGCTGTCTGAAAGGACAGCCTCCTTTGTTTTGTGTCTTTAAATAAAATAAGGAGAATACTGACCTTGTTATAATAATCCCAGCGTTTTAGCCTTTTCAATTAGATCTTTGTCGCTCCCTTTTCCTTTTAATAACTGATCTTTTATGTTGGCTTTCCTTTTTTCTATAGCGCTCATTGAAAGAGGGATATATTCCGGAAGATTTACTGTTTTTACGCCTTCAGAGATTAGAATTAAAATTTGATTGTCGTGATTGTCCCAATTTATATTTTTCTTAAACAGTTCTCTTTGAGATTCAACAATGGTATCACTTCTGAATATTTCGCCCTTAATAATGTTTTTACAAATTACAGGGAACTGTTCAAAATTGATGTCACTTTTGGATATAAAACCTTCAGGCCGAATTCCTTTTATTATTTTGTCGACAGTCAAAGGTTCACTACGCATAGTAAGGAGTACTATTTTGCAATTCGGAAATTTTTCCTTGATTAAATAGGCCAGATCTATACCGTCATTAATATTTGATTGTTTGTAGGGCGGCAGATTAATATCAAGTAAAGCAAAATCTATATTAATATTTTGCTTGTGATGAAGAATGATTTTATTGTAAGCATCTTCACAATTATGACTTTTAATAAAATTTGGTAAATTTTGCTGAAACTCACCATCAGATAAGAGATTGATATAGCTGTCCACCGTCATTGGATGGTCGTCGACGATCAAAATATTAAGATTCATAATTTGTTTAATTCTATTGGAAACAAATGTAAGAAAAACTACGGTTTTTCCGTAATGGAATTTTGATTGTTTTACAACTTAAGAGATTAGTTGAATGACTGATAATTAGTGTAAGTCCCAATTTTAACATGAATTAAATGAAATATTACGGATTTACCGTACATTTTAATCCGGAGTTTAGTGTTTTTTTGTTTTAATAATCAATTAAAGTTATTTTTATGAAAACGAAGTTATTTATTCCGGGATTGCTAATTGCTGTAGCATTGTTAACTTTTTCATGTACAAATGATGATTACGAAACGCCGAAAACTCAGAGTAGTCAATCAAAAAAATTGCATGAAAAACTGGATCCAAAAGCAAATAATATGGTAAATGGAACGACTAATTCGGATATTGACTTGTTAAATACTGAGGGTGATCCCGAAATTACAAGACCAACCAGAAAAGACTAAATGTTTTTGTGTTTATAAAAAAGACTATTTGATTTATTTTTAAATCTTATAGTCTTTTTATTTCAAAACCCTATATTTGAAATTGTAAAATAATACTTAAACTTTTGACGACACCTTTTAAAATAGTTTGCTTATTACTTGTGCTGACTTTTTTTTCCTGCAGGAAAAATGAATTCGCGAATGCTAATGATAAAATCACTATTTCCTTTGATGGTAAGCATTTAAATGGTAAGGAGAAAGAAAAATATTTAGATTCCATATTTAATTTATTAAAGGATCAGAATAATGATTCTGTTACCAGAAATCTTCATTTTAAGCTGTCTACAGAATATTACTACAATAAAAACCCAAAGAAATCTTTAGCAGCCAGTTTAGAGGTTTTGAGGTTATCTAAAGAGGTTGATGACAAAGAAGGAATCGCAAAAGCATTTTATTATATTGGCGACAGCTATGGAAATGTAAAAAAGGACAGCGCTTATTTTTATTATTTGCAAGCCGAAAAAGTATATTCTACATTATCGGATTACGATAATACGGGACGGATGTTATTTAACAAAGCTTATGTTTTGTTTTATGACGGAAATTATATCGAATGCGAAGTCGAAATCTCTAAAGCTTTACAGTATTTAAAAGAATCTAAAGATCAACAGTTGCTCTATTGCTGTAATGCCTTAATGGGGAATTGCCTGGAAAAGCTGGTCAATTATGATAAAGCATTGTGGTACCATCGTATGGCTTTGAATAATCTGGAAAAGATAAAGCTGAATCATATTGACAAAGATGAAATAACCAATTACAATGTTACCGCTACGATTAATATTTGTAATCTGTATGATTTAAAAGGAGAATATTTAAAGTCTATAGCAAAGCTGCAAGGTTTACTTTCAAGTGATTTAGAGAAAAATTGGCCTCGTCTGTATGCTAATGTTCTGAGTAATCTGGCTTATTCTAAAATGAAAATCGGGGAATACGACAATGTTTATGAAATGTTCTCCAAATCATTAGAGATTTTGAAAAATAAAGGAGATGAAGCAGATATTTTATATAAAAAGATCCGCATTGGAGAGTATTTCCTCACACAAAAAGATACTGCTAAAGCAATAGAAGTTTTAAAAGAAGCCAATTTGTTAGCTACGCGAATTAAGAACAGTAATGAAATTTTAACGTCATTAAAACTGCTTTCTACTCTGGATAAGAAAAATAGCCTCTATTATGCAAATGAGTACATTAATTTGAGTGATAGTATCAATATTGTTCAAAAAAATGCACATAATAAATATGCAAGAATTGAGTATGAAACTTCCAGAATTGAAGACGAAAATAAGATTCTGACGAAGAAAAATTTCTATATTTTAATCCTCTCATTTGCGTCAATTTTTGTATTGCTGATTGTTGTTATTTTAAGATATTCCAAGTATAAAAATAAAGAATTTCAGTTCCTTAAAAAGCAAAAGTCTGCAAACGAGGAAATCTATTTATTGCTGATGGAACAGCATGAAAAAATAAACAATGCAAGAGATAATGAAAAATCTAAAATTGCAAAAGAACTTCATGACGGAATTATGAATAGAATTTATGGAGTCCGAATGAATCTGGGCTTTTTTAATTCTAAGGTAGAGAAGGAGATAATTGAAAAAAGAAAGGAATATATTTTTGAACTGCAAAATATAGAAAATGAGGTTAGAATGGTATCACATGATCTGAGCCATAGTTCTTTTTTAGATGGTAATGACTTCAATGTTTTACTGTTAAGTTTAATCGAAGGTCAAAAGGGTATTAGTGATACTGAATTTAGCTATACAACCGACGAAAATTTTGAATGGTCGGCTATTCAAAACATTTATAAGATTAATTTATACCGCATTATTCAGGAAGCGATTTTAAATATCAACAAGTATGCGAATGCCACAAAATGTGAAATTAAAATTCAGTTTGAGGCTAATAGTATTCTAAGAATGTCAATTACAGACAATGGTCAGGGATTTGATACTTCAACTAAAAAAGAGGGTATTGGTTTGAGCAATATGAAAGAAAGAACCAGTTCGCTAAAAGGTAAATTTAGTATTGAATCACAAATTGGAGAAGGAACCAAAATTGAAGTCCAGTTTAATATTCGGGAGCTGACTTGATGCCGGAAAACGACTAATTTTTGACTTATATCGTGAAATATAAACCCGACAGGTTTTCAAAACTTGTCGGGTTTGTTTTTTTTAAAACAAAATACTTCTCCGTCCTCCGATTTTTTTTTAACCAAAATGTTTAAATCGACTTTTTCTTAGTGGTTGGTTTTTAGAGGATTATAATCGTTTTCGCTTTCCACACAGAAACAACGAGTATTTGATTTATTATCAGTGTTTGACGCATTTTAATATGAAAGCCCGTAGTTTTTATTTAAAAAGTCCGTAATTTTTATATATAGACTACTACTATTTTAGCCGTAAATAAAATGTGTTTTAATTTTTCAAATCCGCATTAAGAAGAGTATCCTCGTAACCGAGGACAGCGAAGCTATTAAAAAAATGGAGTGTTATTTATGAAGTCAATTCACAATGGTTGGTACGTTTTATATGTTAAATGTCATCATGAAAGAAAAGTATTTGATATGCTTGGATATCTGTCTATTAAAGCTTTTTTGCCAACCATTCACGTACAGAGTGCACGTACGGACAGAAAAAAGAGTATTCAGAAATTGCTTTTCCCTTCTTATGTTTTTGTAAAGATAAATTCTTCATTAGATTTTTATAAAACGCTTTCCGTTAATGGGGCCTGCATGTACATCCGTTTTGGAATGGAGTATGCCAAAGTCAGTGATGAAGAAATGCGAAAAATTGAACTTTTGCTTTTAAATAATGACGTTACTGAGGTCGAAACGCATGTTGAAGAATTTAGTGTTGGAGATTTTAAAACGATCTCTTACGGTTCCTTAAAAGGATTAGAATGTGAAGTACTAAATACAAACAACACCAATAAAATTGTGGTTAGAATTGATTCGCTGCAGAAAAATATCACCGCTACAATTCCATCCTATTATTTGCAAAATTAACATTATGGAGCGTAAAAAGCCCGGCTTTCGATTATGATGGAGTTAAACTCTGAATAAGAACGAGCTTTTTCCTGCTGAAGAGTAATAGTTTAAATATCTATAGTATCCATATAATTAATAGAACTATAGCCGGTAATGATTTAGATCTATTTTATTAAAAGACAGTTTTTATAACTAAACAGAATTCTTATACTTTTTTCATCACATTTTGAAGAAGTAAATGTCCATCAAATTATTAGAGTTTTAAATGACAACCATCGAACAAAAAAGTATTTCGAACTATTGGGTAACAAAAGTTAAGAATAACCCCGTGATTAATAGTATTAAGGCGGAAAATGGGAATAGTAAGAAGATACAAGTTGATACCAACAATCTTTCGTTTTTTAAAAAACTTACCGGTGAGAATGCAATAGCAGAACTAACTGTTTTAATTGCGGTTTACACTGCTTTACTGCAACGTTATTTTGAAGTGGAGAGTTTCATTTTTATGTCGAAACCTACTGATGCTGAAACTGCATTATTGTTTAAAAGTATTTCCGCATCTGGTCAATCATTTAAAGATTATTTAGGGGAAGTTAAAAAGGAACTACAGGAAGTTTATAAACATTCGGATTACGACGATACGTTACAGGAAAAATATCCTTTTGCTGAATATGCGCTTTTTGGCTTTTTCTACAATTCAAAATCAGCTCACACAAAAAATAACTTTCCGTTTTCATTATCAGTAAACAAAAACGATACAGAATTGGAGCTATCTCTTTCCTACGATGTTTCGTTTGTGGAGGATCATGTGGCAGCTCATTTTTTAAGTATTTATGCAAACTGGCTGTTGCAACTTGAGCATTGTATGAATGATTCGGTTGATCAAATACCGGTTGTTACTCCGTTGGAAAAAGAAGAATTGTTAGACTCTTTTAATCCTTCTGTAAAAAAATATCCGACTAAAACGCTGGTTGAGTTATTTGAGGAACAGGCAGCAAAAACACCAACTTACACAGCTGTTATTTTTAAGGACAGGGAATTAACTTATAACGATCTGAATCAGCATGCGAATCAGTTGGCCCATTATCTCAGACAAGAGTATGATATTCAGCCTAATGATTTAGTTGGAATAAAGCTCGAACGAAACGAATTTATAGCAGTAGTTGTATTAGGGATTCTTAAATCCGGTGCAGCTTATGTGCCTGTCGATGTTAATTATCCTGAAGAGCGAATCAAATACATCGAAAAGGACAGTCAGTGTAAAGTGGTTATAGATGAAAATGAATTTAGAAATTTTCTCAGTCGTAAAGACAATTATAAAACAGACAATCCTGAAAGACTAAATCAGTCCACTGATTTAGCGTATATCATTTATACTTCGGGAACTACCGGAAATCCGAAAGGGGTTATGATTACGCATCATAATGCAGTTGTTTTACTTTATTGGTCTCGGGAGGAGTTTAATGCTGCTGCTTTTGATGTGGTTTATGCGGCAACTTCTTATTGCTTTGATCTTTCGGTATACGAATTGTTTTATCCTTTATCTATTGGAAAAAAAATAAGAATTCTGGACAATGCACTCGAAATTGGAGAAGCACTTCAGTACGATAAAAAGGTATTGATCAATACCGTGCCGTCGAGCATTCGTAATACTATAGAAAGCGGATACCGTTTAGAAAATGCCGCGATAATAAATCTGGCAGGCGAGCCTTTTCCGGTTGATATTGCTAAGAAATTATTACAGACTAATGCCGAGATACGAAATTTATACGGGCCATCTGAAGATACAACGTACAGTACAGTTTATAGATTATCAGCGCAAAAAGAGTACACGGCTTCAGTTTCGATAGGGAAGCCGCTGGCGAATACTCAGGTTTACTTACTGGATAAAAAATTAGAATTGGTTCCTGTTGGTGTAGCCGGAAAATTGTACATCTCGGGTGATGGATTGTCAAAAGGATATTTGAATCGTCCTGAACTAACTGCTGAAAAATTCATACCGAATCCGTTTAAAGAGAAATCTTTAATGTACGATACCGGAGACATGGCCAAATGGCTTCCGGATGGAACTATTGATTTCCTGGGAAGAAAAGATTATCAGGTAAAATTAAGAGGATACCGCATCGAATTGGGAGAAATTGAAAACGCAGTGCTCTCTTTTTCAGAAAATATTACACAAGCCGTTGCTCTGGTATTACAAAAAAACGGAGTGCAAAGTTTGGTGGTCTATTTCACTAAAACTAAAGTGACAGATCACGAAATTTTAAAAAATTACCTTAAGGAAAAGCTTCCGGTTTTTATGATACCGCATTATTTGATTGGCGTGGACAAAATTCCGTTGACACCAAACGGAAAAATTGATCGTAAGGTTCTTGAAAATTTGCCATTGAATCAGGTATCCAATGCAAATTATGTAGCCCCGAAAAGTGAAACAGAAAAAGCACTGACTATTATTTGGCAGGAAATTTTAGGGATCGAAAAAGTAGGTGTCGAAGACAACTTTTTCGATTTGGGAGGACACAGTTTAATGATCGGTCAGGTGATCAATCTTATTTACAAACAGTTGGAGGGATCTATTTCTTATAAAGAGTTTTTCTTAACTCCTACTATTGCACAGATAAGTCAAAAAATACAAAAAGGAGGTTATAAGGTAATTCCCAAAGCGAAAGCGCAGGAATATTACCCGTTAACCTCTTCACAACATAAAATTTGGGTACTGAGTCAGTTCGAAGGCGGTAATAGTGCGTACAACATGCACGGAGCCTTAAAATTTAGAGGAGATTTGGAAGTTTCAAAACTCGAAAAAGCTTTCCGTCTTTTAATCGCTAAATATGAAATTTTAAGAACGTATTTTAAAGCGGGCTATGATGGCGAAATAAGTCAGTACATTTTAGAAGAAGGCGAATGGAATTTTGCCCTTACTCACGAAAATTATCTGAATAAGAGCACAGAAGAGATTTCTCAATATTTAAAGGAACAACAAGCGGCTATTTTTGATTTAACGAAAGCACCATTATTAAAAGCAGCACTATTAAAAACAGAAGAGAACGAACATATTCTGTCATTGGTGGTGCAGCATACCATAAGTGATGGCTGGTCGTTAGAGCTTATGTTTGCTGAGATTGTAGCTGCTTATAATAATTTGGTTCAGGAAAAACCGATTGATTTTTCACCTGCGGCAATTCAGTTTAAAGATTATGCGATATGGTTACAGTCACAGGAAAACGAAGAAGCAGTTTTAGATTCAGAAAATTATTGGTTGTCTGTATTTAAAGAAGATATTCCTGTTTTGGAATTGCCAAGTTACAGAAGCCGTCCGGTCAGACAAACTTATAATGGTAATACACTTTCGTATCAATTTTCGGAGGCCTTTTTATCAAAATTAAAACATTTTTCCAAGACGAATAATGTGACCCCGTTCATGACGCTAATGGCCGGAATCAACGCTTTGTTGTACCGCTATACAAATCAGAATACGATCGTTCTGGGGACTCCGATAGCCGGAAGGGAGCACCCGGATCTGGAAAACCAGCTGGGATTATTTTTAAATACGTTAGCGATTAAAACCGAAATAAACGGAACGAATAGTTTTTCGACCTTACTAGAGCTGCAAAGAAAGATCTTAATCGAGGCTTATGAACATCAAAATTATTCCTTCAGTACTTTAGTCAACAAACTTAATTTAAAAAGAGACGCTTCAAGATCGGCCTTGTTTGATGTGTTGGTCATACTGCAAAATCAGGCACAATTAAACACCCTATCGACTAATGTTCCAATGCTGGGAGTTGAGATAGAGCCTTATGAAGTGAAACGAAATACTGCTCAGTTTGATCTTAGTTTTATTTTTACGGAGCAGGAGGAAAGGTTGTTATTAAGTCTGGAATACAATACCGATTTATACGATGCCTTTTGGATTAAGGCAATCTTCAAACATTTCGAGAATTTGTTAACGACTGTATTCAATGATGCAAACGTTACGATTGATGCGATTGAATATTTAGAGGAAACAGAAAAGGAATTGTTACTGAAAACATTCAATGCTACTGAAATATACTTTCCGAAAGAAGCTACTATTGTTGACCTCCTTGAATCTCAGGCAGCTAAAACGCCAAATAATTGCGCCCTTATCTTTAATGATGTACAGTTGACTTATAAAGAACTCCACGAGCAATCCAATCAATTGGGGGAATATCTGAGAGAAAATTATACGATCAGCCGCAACGATTTAGTCGGTGTTCGTTTAAAAAGAGACGAGCGTTTGCTCATAACCATTTTAGGAGTGCTTAAATCAGGAGCAGCTTATGTTCCGATGGATGTTAATTATCCTGAGGATCGCATAAAATATATTGTAGAAGATAGTAATTGCAAAGTTGTAATTGACGAAAACGAATGGAGTAAATTTCAGGTAAAGAAACAACACTATAGTATCGAAAATCTTCCAAAAATAAACAGAGCCGGAGATTTGGCTTATGTTATTTATACTTCGGGAACAACAGGTAAACCAAAAGGAGTTCTGATAACCAATAAAAATGTTACAGCACTCTTGTACTGGGCTAAAAAAGAATTCAATACAGAACGTTTTGATTTGGTCTATGCCGTAACCTCACATTGTTTTGATCTTTCGGCCTATGAAATGTTTTTTACGTTATCTGTTGGTAAGACTATAAAACTCCTTAGCAATGCTTTGGAGATAAGTAAAGAATTAAAAACTGATAAAAAAGTTTTACTGAATACCGTTCCTTCCAGTATACGAAGTCTGATGGAGGAAGATTTTTCTTCATTAGAAAATGTCAGTATCATCAATTTAGCAGGTGAACCATTTCCGGTAGATATCGCCAGAGAATTGCTGCGCACTACAGCAGAAATCAGAAACCTGTACGGACCTTCTGAGGATACGACTTATAGTACGTATTACCAGTTAGAAAAAGGAAAGGCCTACAAAACAATCCCGGTTGGAAAACCTATTTCCAATACACAGGCTTATGTATTAGACAAAAATCTACAGCTTACGCCACTGGGTATTGTTGGAAAACTTTATCTAGCCGGCGAAGGAGTAGCTCTGGGATATTTGAATAAAGAAGAACTTACGGCCGCTAAATTTATCAAAAATCCATTTGTTGAAGGAAGTGTTTTATACGATACGGGCGATATGGTTAAATGGTTTCCGGACGGGAATATTGAATTCCTGGGCAGAAAAGACCATCAGGTAAAATTAAGAGGTTATCGAATAGAGCTGGACGAAATAGAAAATGGTCTCCTGCAATTTTCAGAAGATCTAAAACAAGTTGTGGTGGCGGTAAAACCGTTTAAAGGCGCTGATACTTTAGTGGCATATTACACAACTGTTAATGCTATTTCTAAAGATGATTTAAAAGCCTATCTACAAAGCAAACTGCCTGCTTATATGGTGCCACAATACTATGTTGAGGTTCCTTTTATTCCGTTATCTCCAAATGGAAAAACAGACAAAGAAGCACTTCCGAATATCGATGAAACTAACGAGACGAATAGTGGTTATGTGGAGCCAAAAGGAAGGATTGAAAAAATAGTAGCACTTATCTGGAAAGATATTTTAGCAGTAGAGACCATCAGTGCGACCGATGATTTTTTTAATCTGGGAGGACACAGTCTCAAGCTGGGACAGTTGATTAATAAAATAAACGAACAGTTACAGGTTACCGTTCCTTTTGAAAAGCTGTTTGAATATTCCGTTTTAAGAGATCAGGCCGAACTCATAAAGAGATCGTTCTCTAATAATTTTGAACCTATTACAGCAGTTCCTGCGGCGGCTTCATACGAGATGTCGTATGCACAAAAAAGCCTTTGGATGGTAAGTCAGTTTAAAGGGAATGAAGTGGCTTATAATATTCCGGCGGTATATCATTTTCATGGAACGCTTGACATTATTGCGTTTAAAGAAGCTTTCTATCGGGTTATCAAAAAGCATGAAATCCTGAGAACTGTTTTTAAAGAAGATGACGAAAAAAGTATCAGACAGTTCATTACACCATCTGAAGAGTTTAAACTTTCGATTGGATGCGAAGATTTTAGCGACTTTAATGACAAAGAGCTGTTACTACAGCAGGAAATTAAGCAAATAAGCAATTTTGAATTTGATTTGTTCAAAGGGTCTTTATTCAAGGCAAAATTAGTTCGTATCGATTCCCAACACCATGTTTTGTTATTTGTAATTCATCATATCATATCCGATGCCTGGTCATTGCAGCTTCTGATAGAAGAGATCAGTAGTAATTACAATTCAATATTGAAAAAAGAGGCGGTTCTGCCTTCTTCTAAATTAGACATTCAGTACAAAGAATACAGTCAGTGGCTGAAAACTCAGATTGAAACAAACGCCATAACCAATGCTTATTGGATGAAGGAGCTGCAGGGGCATTTAAAACCGCTCCATTATAAATATGAGTATCTGCTTCCGGATGATATTGAAAATCAAGACAATAAAATTGATTTTTCCCTGAATGCCGAGGTCAATTCAGCCATAAAGAAGATCGCTAAAAAGCTTAATGTCACTGAATTTTCATTTCACTTAGCCGCATTTTTCAGTTTCCTGCATTTACAAACAGAGCAATCGGATATTGTATTAGGAGTTCCGTTTGCCGGAAGGGCTCATGCCCATCTCGAAGATCAGCTGGGGTACTATGTTAACCTGCTGCCCATACGAGTTAAACTTCATCAAAATGAAAATTTCGAAACCATAATCAGAGGGGTTCAGCACAAATTGTCAAAAGCTTTTGAGCACCAAATGTACCCAATCGATTTAATTCTGAGAGATTTAGAATTTGAAAGAGGAGACAGAGGAACCAATTTTATCAATACCGGTTTTACCTGGAATGAGCTTACTCACGATGAATTTACAATCAATGAAAATCTTAAGGCAAAAGCGCAAAGTGTAGCTACAGAACAGGTTAAATATGACTTGTGGGTGATTTCAAACGGTTCCAATTTCACTCTTGAATACAGAAAAGAGGTTTTTAGCAAAGACACCATAGCTCTTTTTACCGAACGTTATCTGGTATTTCTCGAAGAATTGTCAAAAGGCATAGAACATGAAATAGGAGACTACAGTTTTAAAACCGAACGTGAAAAACAACTGGAAGCTTCCAGAATCAATATCGAAATCAATTTTTAGTGATCCTGTAAAATCAATACAACATTCAAATAAACCTTTTGTAATCCCTACAATATAATCAGACTACAGCATGAAAGATAAAAAAATCATACAAGATTATTGGTTGAACAAAATAAAGCAATACAGTAACGACAGCAGTTATTTACTGAGCAGATATGGGCAAGTTCCTTCCAGTCAGTATAGCCTTTTATTAAAAAAGAGCAGTCTGGATAAGATTGCTAAATTATCAGGAGGGAATGCCATTGCTGCAGCGACTATTTATTTGTCTGTTTTTAATACACTATTAAAAAGATATACTAATAACGAAAGTATCTGGGTAGCTTCGTCCCCTTTCAATTTGGAAGGAGTACAGCCGGAAAAAGATACCTTACTGTTTTATCATACCGCTATATCCAATGTTTCTTCACTAAGAGATGCGATAAACGCAACCAAAAAAGAAATTGAAGATACTCTGCTTTATGATACTATTGATTTTGAATTAATTGAAAAAGAATTTCTAAATATTGAACTGACTTCTGAAGATTATCTTCAATATGGTTTTGTATATCAGAAATTAAATCACAGAAATAATCTATTGGCTCAGGCCAAACTTTGTCTGGAAATAGAAGACACCACTGCGGGTAAGGAATCAATTACCATACATTTTGATGCTGCGAAATACGATGCACTTTTCATTCAAAATATGGTGGAGCATTTTACGTATATACTTGAAAATAGTAGTGAGCTGATTGATACTAAGGTTGATGATATTGAATTCATTACGGCCTCTGAAAAACAGCAGTTACAGGAGTTTTCAGGTGAATCTGATAAGAAGATCAACGCAAGTGTTATCGGGATTTTTGAACAGCAGGTAAAAGCAACACCTGAGAACATTGCTTTAGTTTATAAAGAAAAAAAATACACCTACACAGCCGTAAACCGAAAAGTGAATCATCTGGCGAGTTTATTGCAAAAAGAGTACGGAATTACATCCGGGGATATTATCGGGATCATGACTGATTATTCGGACAATACCATTTTCTCTTTTGCTGCGGCATTAAAACTGGGGGCTACTTATTTGCCTCTGGATTATAATCTTACAACAGAAAGACTTGATTATATCTTGTCGGACACACAGCCCAAAGTGATCATCACTCAAATCGAGTATCTGAACGACCTGCTTCATTACGATATTCCGTTATTTAGTATAGACGTAATGCTTAATGAAGAAAATATTTCCGATGTAAACTGGGAAAACAATAGTAAAGGAGATATCGCTTACATCATGTATACTTCAGGATCAACCGGAGTGCCTAAAGGTGTTGTGGTAAAAGACAAAAGTATCGTACGCTTGGTGAAAGAAACCAATTATATCGAAATTAATCCTCAGGACCGTATTCTGGCCATCTCAAATTCTTCTTTCGACGGTTCTACTTTTGATATTTGGGGAGCATTATTAAATGGAGCAACTTTACACATTCCGGAAAAAGATTTAGTGCTCAATTTTGAATTGTTGTTTCAGGCCATTACGGCAAATGAAATTTCGGTTGTTTTTATGACAACGGCTTTGTTCAACTCCATGGTGGATACTGACATTGACAGTCTTAAAAATTTGAGAAAAATTCTTTTTGGCGGAGAGATGGTTTCCGTTTCTCATGTGCGAAAGTTTGTCAATCATTTCGGAAGCGGAAGACTGGTACACGTTTATGGCCCAACCGAGAATACTACTTTTTCGACCTTTTACCCTGTTGAAGAAGTTTCAGAAGAAGCATCAGGAATTCCGATTGGAAAACCAATTTCCTATACCCAATGTTACATTCTTAACGAGAGTATGAAATTACAGCCTGTTGGTATTGCAGGAGAGTTGTATGTTTCTGGCGAAGGCGTTGCAGCGGGCTACTTAAACCAAGAAGAACTTACCTCAAAAAGTTTTGTTGAAAATCCTTATCAGGAAAACGTTTTGTTGTATAAAACCGGAGACATCTGTAAATGGCTGCCTGACGGTACCATAGAAATTTTAGGAAGAAGAGACAGTCAGGTGAAAATTCGTGGTTTCAGAATTGAATTAGGTGAAATCGAACGAAAGATAACGAGTTTCAATAGTATTACCGAAGCTGTAATTCTTGTAAACAAAGACAGCCATGATGTGAAATTTTTAGCAGCGT
Source organism: Flavobacterium sp. WG21 (assembly GCF_000335775.1). NCBI lineage: Bacteria > Pseudomonadati > Bacteroidota > Flavobacteriia > Flavobacteriales > Flavobacteriaceae > Flavobacterium > Flavobacterium sp. WG21. The sequence continues at coordinate 63,142 of NZ_AMYW01000012.1, read as the reverse complement.
TTTTTGTTGCCGATGTTACTATTAATACTGAAGAGCTTCGTTCTTTCCTGACACAAAAACTGCCTAATTATATGGTTCCGGCTCATATTACTCAGGTGCCACAAATTCCATTAAACAGAAACGGCAAAGTTGATCAGAAAGAATTAAACAAACTGGCAAAATCAAATACGGAAACGACCAGAGAGCTTGTTTTACCAACAACCGAAATCCAAATAGCCCTGCACAACATCTGGAAAGAACTGTTTGATAAAGAAGACATCAGTATAACCGATGACTTTTTCGACATTGGCGGACACAGTATCAAGGCAATGAATCTGGTGTCGACCATTCATAAAAACTTAAATATAAAAATAGATATCGGAAACGTTTTTGAAGACCGAAACATTAAAGCGCTCTCAGAAACGATACTGCGGGCTCAGGAGAATGTATTTCAGGAAATAGAAGCCCTGACAGAGCAGTCAAATTATGCAGTGTCATCATCGCAACAGCGCTTTTGGGCATTGAGTCAGTTTCAGGAAGCCAACAAAGCCTACACAATTCCAAGTATCTACACCTTGACGGGAGATCTGGATCAAACGGCCTTAGCTTTTGCTTTTAAAACGATAACTAAACGACACGAAAGTTTCAGAACCACTTTTAAAGAAGATGAAAATCAGGAATTAAGACAATTTATTTTGCCTGAATCGGAAAGTAATTTTGAGATTGATTTCGTTGATTTTTACCATCGTTCAGAAAAGGAATTAGAAGAGACCATTAACAACCTCATTCAGGTAGTATTTAATTTATCGGAAGGACCGCTTTTAAAAGTAAGTGTATTGCAGGTAGAAGAATCCAAAGCGATACTGGTAGCAGTGATGCATCATATTATTAGCGACGGACTGTCTATGGAGGTCTTTATTGAAGAGCTGCTGCATTTGTACAAAGCCCATAAAAATAAACTTGCTTTAGATTTTAAACCGCTCAGAATACAATACAAAGATTTTGCTGCCTGGCAGAATGAACAACTGGAGAATGAATCGTTGCAGGTTCATAAAGCCTACTGGACGGAGAAATTCTCAGGAGAGCTTCCGGTGCTCAACCTTCAAAAAAGTAAAATTCGTCCTAAAATTAAATCCTATAACGGCGAAACAATTACCATAAATATTGATAACAGAACATTAAAACATTTTAAAAATATACTGGATCAGGAAAACCTGACTTTGTTCATGGGGTTGCTAACCGTGACAAATGTTCTGATTTATAAATATACCAATCAGGAAGATATTATACTGGGAACTACAATTAGCGGTAGAAATCATATTGATTTAGACGGGCAAATCGGTTGTTTCATTAACGTATTGCCATTGCGCAGTCAGTTTTCACACAAAGATTCCATAATTGATTTATTCCGAAAGGTAAAAAAAGGAACACAGGAAGCTTACGAACATCAGATTTATCCTTTTGAACAATTAATTGGTGATTTGAATCTGACACATGATATCAGCAGAAATCCTTTATTTGATGCTACAGTTGTTTTACAAAATGCCGATTTAGATCAAAAATTAGAAGTTCTCAATACTGAAGGCCTTGAAATAGCCCTCTATGAAAAAATAAAAGCAACGGTAAGCCGATTTGACATTTCATTCAATTTTGTAGAAACGGTAAAGGGACTGGAATTTAGCTTAGTCTACAATACGGACATTTTTGATACCATTTTTATTCGTCAAATTCAGAAACATTTTCACAACCTGCTGAATGCCGTAATTGCAAATCCGCATAATTCTATTGCTTCCCTGCCTTATTTATCAGTAGGCGAGATACAGCTTTTTACATCAGATTTTAGTGCCGGAACCTTTAATTCTCAGGTTTGTCTGGACATTGTCGAAGCCTTTCAGTATCAGGTTAGAAAAACGCCTGCACAAATAGCCGTTGTATATAAAAACCAACAATTGACTTACGAGGAATTAGATCGTAATGCAAACAAAATTGCACATTTGTTAATCACAGAGTATGGAGTGACTAGTGGAGAAAAAGTAGGAATCATTTTAGATAAATCAGAACTTTTGATCAGTACCATACTCGGGATTTTAAAAGCCGGCGGAGTATATGTTCCAATCGATGTGGAAAGTCCTAAGATCAGAAAAGAATTTATTGTCAATGATATCGGCGCAAAAGTCATCATTACCCAGATGGATTATATGTTTGATCTTGACTTTTTTGAAGGAAGTATTATCGCCATTGATGTTCAGTTAGACGCTTTAGAAAATCATTCTCCAGCCCCGCAAATAACGAACAGTCCCGATGCTCCGGCATACATCATGTACACTTCCGGCTCTACCGGAAATCCAAAAGGCGTTTTAGTACCGCATAAAGGGGTTACCAGACTGGTTAAAAACACCAATTACATCGATTTTGATAGGGTACACGCTATCTTGTCTACAGGTTCTGTTTCTTTTGATGCCTCGACGTTTGAGTTTTGGGGAGCATTGCTTAATGGTGGAAAATTGGTTTTATGCGACAAAGAAGATTTGTTAAACACAACTAAACTTGCTTCGCTAATAAAAACAGAAAAAGTAGATACCATGTGGTTTACATCGGGACTGCTAAACCAGTTTACTGATCAGGACGTATCCCTTTTTGAAGGATTAATCAATGTACTGGCAGGAGGTGAAAAATTATCAGCTAAACACATCCGTAAATTACTGGAAGCCTACCCGGAACTGAACCTTATTAACGGTTACGGACCTACAGAAAACACTACGTTTTCGGCAACCTATAAAATTACAGCACCGGTAGAAGAGGATATTCCGATTGGTAAACCGATCAACAATTCGAAGGCTTACATCTTAGATCAAAACTTAGAGCTGTGTCCGCTGGGAGTTGTTGGAGAAATATACCTGGCAGGTGACGGACTTTCATTAGGCTACTTAAATGCAGAAGAATTAAATGCCGAAAAGTTTCTGAATCCGAGGAGTTTGAATAGAGAACGAGTTTATAAAACCGGTGATTTAGGATTGTGGTTGCCGAATGGAAATATCAAATTTTTTGGAAGAAAAGACAGTCAGATCAAACTTCGCGGTTACCGAATTGAACTCAACGATATTGAAAAAACTTTAGATGCACACCCAGATATCAATGGGGCTGTGGTGGTATTGAAACAATTATCAGAGGCAGCAGACGAAAAATTTATTGTGGCTTATGTTAAGTCCAATCAGGTTATGAATCAAAAGGAGTTAAAGGCTTATCTGGCAGAAAGACTTCCTTTTTATATGATTCCAACTTATTTTATCGAAGTGGAAGATTTCATTTTGAATAAAAATGGAAAGATTGACAAAGACCTTCTTCCTGAAATTGATTTGTCGCAATTAGAAAGAGAATACATATCCTACCGAAATGAAACAGAGAAAACCCTCTCTGAGATTTGGAGTGAAATATTGTTGATCGAAAAGATCAGTGTAACCGATGATTTTTTTGAAATAGGAGGACACAGTTTGAGAGCCGTAAAATTAGCCAATATGATTCAGGAAAGCTTTGGCGTTGAAGTGAGTATCGGACATGTATTTCAATTCAGAACTATCGAAACGATGGCCGAACAGCTCAGGTTTATTCAAAAACAAGAAGAGCTGACAGCAAACAAAAAAGACCTTCAGGAAATCGATATCGACTTATAATAAGACTGCTTTACTTTAATAATTGAAATATCCTCTGAAAATTAAAATAAACCAATGAAAGACTTAATTGATAAACTACAGGGAGAAGGAATTTTACTTGAACTCATAGATAATAAACTGAAGGTTTTTGCCGAAAAATCTACTATTGCTCCCGGTTTAATTGAAGAAATAAAAAAGAACAGAGAAGAGTTGACTCTTTTTTTACTGAACAGTCAAAAGCTGCAGGCATCAAAACCTGTATGGCCAGAAATACTAAAAACAGCCGATTTAGAGTATTATCCATTATCTTCTTCACAATACAGAATGTGGGTTTTAAGTCAAATGGAAGAATCTAGTAAAGCCTATAATGTTCCGGCTTTATACTCTTTTGAAGGGAATCTGAATGTTAAAACATTGGAGCATGCTTTTCAGTTGATTATCGAACGTCATGAAATTCTAAGAACCAGGTTTGTCAATAAGGAGAATACCGTTGCACAAAAAATAATCCCGGCCGCAGCAATACAATTTAAGGTAGAAGAAATAGATCTAAGAAATCAAACAACGAGCGCAGAAGAACTAATTAGCAAAGAAATGTCTTATTCTTTTGATTTAGAAAAAGAGCTGTTGCTAAAAAGTACCGTTTATCAAATAGAAGATCAGAAGTGGATATTCTTCTTTATGATTCATCACATCATCAGTGACGGCTGGTCGATGGGAGTACTTATAAATGAGTTATTAGAAAACTACACAGCATTAGAAAAAGGCGTAAATGTTGCTAAAGAACCCTTAACGATACAATACAAAGAATACGCAGTTTGGCAGCAAAAATTATGGAGTGATGATTATTTTGCAGCGCACAAAGAATATTGGCTGTCGCAGATTTCAGGTGAAATCCCTAAAGTACAGCTTCCTTTCAGTAAAACAAGACCGGTTTTAAAAAACTATAATGGTGATACCGTTTACAGAACCATAAGTAAAGAAATAAGTACGAAGTTCAGGAGAGTTTGTCTGGACAACGAGAGTACTTTATTCATGGGATTGTTGGCCACTTTAAAAATAGTACTTTACAAATATACCAACCAGACAGATTTAATTGTGGGTTCGCCAATAGCAGGGCGTGAGTTACAGGTACTTCACAATCAGTTGGGACTGTATTTAAATACCATTGCTTTAAGAGGAGTGATGAATCCGAAAGACAGTTTCGAATCTTTTCTTAAGGACATTAAAGAAAGCACTTTAAAAGCTTATCACTATCAATCGTATCCTTTTGACAAACTGATAGAAGAAGCACAGTTGGAGAGCGATTTAAGCAGAAATCCATTGTTTGATATCTTCCTGATTTTACAAAACAACGAAAGTACGAACGTAAAAAACATCGGAGATCAATTAACTGTTCAGGCTTTAGAGACAGAAAACAAAACCAGTAAGTTTGATTTGCTTTTCAATTTTGTTGAGGTAGATGAAAATTTAGAATTGAGTATTGTTTATAATACCGATTTGTATGACACGTTTTTTATAGAACAAATCACGGTACATTTTGAGCATTTATTAAACTTAGTAAGCAACACTCCGTCAGAAACAATAGAGAGCCTTTCTCTGGTAACTGAGAGCGAAAAGAAAAAATTGGTTTTAGATTTCAATGCTACACAATTCGATAATCAGGGATGTGTTCCGTTGAATGTTTTATTCGAAGAACAAGTAGAGAAATTTGCCAATCACACAGCACTTCGTTTCAAAGAGAAAGAATTTACTTTTCAGGAACTGAATGAAAAAGTGAATCAGCTGGCTCATTATTTACGGGAAGAAAAAAACATCAAACAAGGTGATTTTGTAGTCGTAAAACTTCCAAGAAGCGAGCAAATGATTATCGCCCTTATGGCCATCATTAAAGCCGGAGGCGCTTATATTCCGGTAGAACCGCAATATCCCGAAGAAAGAATCAATTTCATTATAGCCGACAGTCAGTGTAAATTTTTAATTGATGAGGAAACTTTAGAAAGTATCTCAGAACAGTTGGCTTCTTTGCCTAAAAGCAATCCTGAAAATCACAATAAAGTTACCGATCTGGCTTATGTACTGTATACCTCCGGATCAACCGGAAATCCGAAAGGCTGTATGATTACCCATGAAGGAGTAACCAACAGAATTGACTGGATGTGGAACGAATACAACTATTCTTCGAAAGACGTTATTCTGCAAAAAACCACTTTTACCTTTGATGTTTCGGTATGGGAAATTTTCATGCCTTTGTGCTGGGGAACCAAAATGGTACTTTGCCAACAGGAAGACATTTCAGAACCGCATCGCATTCTGAATTTAATCCAAAACAATGACGTAACCAGTCTGCATTTTGTGCCAAGTATGCTTAATACTTTTATTGCTTCTGTAACTAACACAGAACAATTAGCGGGCAAATTGTCTAGTTTGCGTGCCGTAATAACCAGTGGCGAAGCTTTAACACCATTGACCGTTAAGGAATGGTACAATAAAGTATCGGCTGCACCCATTTACAATCTTTATGGCCCGACAGAAGCTTCTATAGACGTTACTTTCTTTAATACGAGTGTAGGCAATGAAATAATCCCGATTGGAAAACCAATTTGGAACACACAGCTTTATATTTTAAACGAGTCCGATGCCGTTCAGCCGATTGGTGTAGCGGGAGAAATCTGCATTGCCGGAAAAGGACTGGCCCTTGGTTACCTAAACAATCCGGAGTTGACTCATCAAAAGTTTGTACCGAATCCATTTCAACCCGGAGTGAAAATGTACCGAACCGGAGATCTGGGCATGTGGCTGCCTGATGGAAATGTAGCATATTTAGGTAGAAAAGATTTTCAGGTAAAAATCAGAGGATTCAGGATAGAGCTGGAAGAAATAGAAGCAGTATTAAACCAACATCCACAAATACAAACGGCTGTGGTTTTAGACCATACTAATGAAAACAGCGGAGATAAATATCTGACAGGCTATATTGTAGCAAATGGTGAATTGGTGAAGGAAGAACTCAACTTATGGCTGGGAACTAAACTTCCTGTTTATATGATCCCGTCAAATTTTGTGGTAGTAAATGAAATTCCTTTAACCAATAGCGGTAAAGCTGACCGAAATAAACTACGCCAAAGTAACGGACTAAGCCTAAAAACAACCATTGCCTACGTTCCTGCACAGAACGAGCTGGAGCAAAAACTGGTAGTAATTTGGGAAGGAATATTAAATCAGACCAAGATTGGGATACTCGAAGATTTTTTTACACTGGGCGGTCACAGTTTAAGTGCTACACATTTAGCGAATAGCATCAACAGAGAATTTAATGTGAAAATCAATCTGAGAGATATTTTCGAAAACAGAAACATTCAAAGTCTGGCCAAAAAAATAGCAGGGACAACTACGACTGTTTATCAGGAAATTAAAAAAGTACCGGAAAGCAGCAGTTACCTGCTTTCGTCAGGGCAAAGAAGATTATGGCTGTTGTCGCATCTGGACGATGCGAGTATAGCGCTCAACATGTACAAGACTTTTACGTTTACCGGTGTATTGGACATTTCGGTATTTGCAGCAGCTTTTTTGGCTATTCTGAAAAGACATGAAAGTCTGAGAACGGTTTTCAGACTGGATGAAAATGGTATCGTGAAGCAATATATTAAAGTCTTTAATGAAAATTTACTGAATTTAACGATTGAAGATTTCAGACCAAATCAATATTCTCAGGAGATAATTGATGCTAGAATCAACCAGGAAATCGATAAACCTTTTAATCTGGAAGAAGATTCTTTGCTGCGATTGAAATTGTATCAGATCAAAGACGATCAGTGGATGTTCTCTTTTGTAATGCATCATATCATCAGTGACGGATTGTCTATGAATATTTTGACGAAAGAATTTGTTTCGAATTATCAAAATCTATCCCAGGGAAAAGCAATTGCAGCTTCTGAATTAAAAATTCAGTATAAAGATTATGCGCAATGGCAAACCGAGCAGTTTCAGTCGGAGGAATATAAAAATCAGCTGCAGCATTGGTTAAAAAAGTTTGAGGGAGAAGTTCCGGTATTAGACTTTCCAACCGATAAATCAAGAGCAGCAATCAATGCATATGACGGAGATTCAGTTGATTTTACAATTGAGAAAGAGACTTTTTCAAAATTTAAAAACTTCTGTGAGAGCCACTCGATTACCGTTTTTACCGGACTTTTATCATTGGTTAAAACGTTATTATACAAATATACCCATCAACAGGATATTACCGTTGGTACGCCTATCGGAGGCAGAATACATACCGATTTAGAAGACCAGATCGGGCTTTACATCAACACTGTTCCTTTGCGAACAGTATTCAATGAAGATCACGATTTTATAAGTTTACTGCATCAGGTAGAACAAAGTGTTATCGATGCACAGGAAAATCAAATGGTCGCTTTTGACGAACTCGTTCTTAATTTAGATCTTCAATTGAGCCGTAACCGCCATCCGTTGTTTGACGTTTGGTTTGTACTGAGAGACAATTCGATAGAAGCCGATAAACAAGCACTCGAAATAGATGATTTGCATATCGCAGAATACGATGACGTAACCCTGAAAAAATGCCTGTTCGACTTAGTATTCAACTTCATAGAAAGCGAGGGACAGTTAGAAGGTAAAATTGAATATAAATCAGGATTGTACATTAGAGAAACCATTGTGAGGTTAATCTCTAACCTAAAAGTGCTGTTGCATCAGGTAGTAGCAAACGCGGATCAAAGTTTATCGGGATTATCATTCCTGAATACGGAGGAAGAAAATTTACTACTTCATGTCTTTAATGACACGGCAAGAGATTATAGCGCGCAGCCCGACACCTTAATTGGTCTGTTTCAAAAGCAGGTATTAGAAACACCAGAGCAGACCGCATTGGTTTTTGAAGATAAAAAAATAACATATCAGGAATTGGATGAGGTATCCAACAAACTTGGGAATTATTTAAAGAAAAAATACGGTATAAAGGCAAATGAATTTGTTGGTGTTAAATTAGACCGAAGCGAGTGGAATGTTATTTCATTGCTTGGGATTCTAAAAAGCGGAGGAGTTTATGTACCCATTGATATTGCTTATCCCGAAGAGCGAATCGATTACATCATTGAAAACAGCGATTGCAAGCTGGTTATCGATTCTGATGAAATTTATGATTTCAGATCGATGGAAAAGCTCTACAGCAGTGTTATGGAGCAATCGAATAGCAGTGCCGATGATTTGGCCTATCTGATTTATACTTCCGGTTCAACCGGTCTTCCTAAGGGAGTTTCGATAAAACAGGGTGCTATTTCAAATACAATTTTATCTCAGATGGAAATTTTTGGGAATGAAAACAAAGAAAAAGCCCTTCAGTTGGCCTCGTTTTCTTTTGATGCTTCGATTTCAGAAATCTTTACGGTTTTGGCTTCGGGCGGAGAGTTACACATCATAACCGATGAGGTAAAAAAAGACACCGAAGAGCTGGAAAATTATATCGAAGAACACGCAATTCATTTCGCAACCATTTCTCCGTCCTATTTAAAATTACTGCAGCTGGACAAAATTAAAAGTTTAAAAAAAGCTGGTAACTGCCGGAGAAGCAGCTCCTACCGAAGAAGTTAAAAAATATTTGACTTATGGTGGTACCTGTTTTAATGCTTACGGCCCTACAGAAACCAGTATTTGTGCTACGATTTATAAAGTGAATGAAAATCAGCTACAGAAACTTTCTAATGTTCCTATCGGATTTCCAATCGCCAACACTAAAATTTACATTCTCGGAACCAACGAAAAATTGCTTCCTCTTGGAGCCATTGGGGAAATTTATGTAAGCGGAGCCGGTTTAGCCGAAGGGTATTTGAACAAGCCGGAATTAACCAATCAGAAGTTTATCGATAATCCATTTGCTGAAGGCGAAAAACTATACAAAACCGGTGATTTAGGAAAATGGCTCCCTAACGGTACGATTGAATATGCCGGACGAAATGACGATCAGGTAAAAGTGAGAGGATTTAGAATCGAACTGGGCGAAATAGAAACTGTTATCAAAGAACACGAAGCAATCGAAGATGCTGTAGTAGTGGTGAAAGAAGACAGTTTAGGAATTAAAGAAACCGTTGCCTTTTTTGTGCTAAAAGCCGATTCGGTTTCAGACAGTGATGATATTAAAGAATTTTTAGAAGACAAACTGCCGGAATATATGATTCCGTCTCACTTTATAAGCTTGAAAGAATTTCCGCTGACTCTAAATGGAAAAACAGACAAAAAGAAATTGTTGCAGAACAAGTCTTTAACCGAAAATGTTTCCCGAAACTACCTGGCGCCCCGGGACGAAACAGAAAGTAAACTTGCCGCATTGTGGGAAGAAGTGCTGGAAATCGATAAAGTGGGAGTACTGGACGACTTTTTTAAAATAGGAGGTCACAGTTTAAAAGCCACTTATTTAATCACGAGAATAAAAGCGGAATTTAACGCAAAACTCGATCTGATTTCGATTTTCAATAATGCCACTTTAGGAGAAATGGCAGCTGAAATAAAAAAGGCGCAGCTCGTCAATGCGGAAGTCGTGATTACAGATGATTTTGAAAATATCTCCCTATAACCTAATCCCATTTTTTAAAACTATAAAATAAATTTAAATGGCTACTCCAAAAATATATCTGAAAAATAACGTACAAGTAGAACCGTTAATTTCAAACTGGTATGCATGGCATCACATTATCCCGCCAATTCTAACGGGGTTTAATGTGGTAAACCGATACATTCCGATTATGGAATCGTATATCAACGACCCAAGCATACATGAGACTGCCGTGAAGGATCCTGCTTTTAGAGGAGGTCCTTTTATCGATTTAGACAAAAAGCATGTTGATGAAGTAGCAGCTTTGTTGGAAAACACAAAGAAAATGGCAGCCCCGCTTTTTGAGTTTACAGATGCCGTAAAAGAACTGGACAAATTGCTTAAGAAAAAAGCAACTGGACATTTGATGCAGCCGCTGTACAAAGAAGTTCCATCGGCAATCAGAGGGTATGTCGAATTGTATTATGACAGGCATCACAGACCGGATTTCAGATTTTATGAGCCTCTTATTTATGCCAGTCCGTATTATGTAGAAGATTTTCAGACGGTGAAGCTGTCTTTAATTAATAAGGATGCCGACCGGCCTTTTATCTTCTCCACGCCAAGATTGTCTAATCTGGAAGCAGCATTGGAATTAAAATTACCTTTTAAATCGAAACAAATCGACGAGTTGTTCAAGATGAAACGTGAGCCTCAAACTTTCGAATACATCAAAGAACTTTTGAATATTGATCAAAACGATGAGGCACTGTTTAGAGATTTATTTACTACAGAAGAGCCAAAAAAGTATGAAAAATATACCGGAGACAGTATGCGCATCCGGTACTTCGGACATGCTTGTATTCTGATCGAAACCAAAGAACACTCGATCGTGCTCGATCCGGTTTTAAGCTATACTTACGAATCTGATGTGTCCCGATTTACCTATGATGATTTGCCGGACGAAATAGATTATGTACTGATCACTCACGGACATCACGACCACATATTGATGGAAACGATGCTGCAAATACGACACAAAGTCAAAAATATAGTTGTGGGTAAAAGCATAGGCGGTGCCATTCAGGACCCGTCATTGAATTTACTGTTACGAAATCTGGGATTTGAGAATATTATAGAATTAGAAGAATTGCAAACCATTTCGGCTATCGATGGTATCAAAATTACAGGAATTCCATTTATCGGCGAACATCATGACATTCACATCAACAGTAAACTTTCGTATCACGTTGAATTAGACGGTTATTCTTTATTGGCAGTAGCAGATTCCTGCAATCAGTCGCCGGAATTGTACGAACATGTTCATGAGATTATTGGTGATGTAGACGTGCTGTTCATGGGAATGGAATGCGACGGAGCACCGGCTTCGTGGGTGTATGGTCCCATTTTTACCACCAAACAGGAACGCGAAAAAGACTTCAGCCGAAGAGGAAGAGGCAGCAATTACGACGAAGGAATCAAAATGGTAAACTGTTTTAATGTTAAAGAAGTTTATGTGTATGCCATGGGAGAAGAACCATGGGTGCGACACATTTTGGATGTTGAATATACAGATGAATCCAACCCAATTGTGCAATCGAACATGTTAATCGAAGACTGTAGAAACAGAGGTATCGTAGCAGAAAGACTATTTGCCGAAAAAGAACTGTTTAAACAAGCGGTACTGCTGTACTAATTCCCTTTAATCCTCCCCAAAACAAAGACTACTATCCATTTATTTTCTTAAATAATTCATCTTATGGCATCAGATTTATATTTAAAATTAAAAGAACAAAACATTCACATTGACGTAAAAGACGAGAATCTTGACATTAAGGCTCCTGCAGGTGCATTGACTCCCGATATTATTGACGAGATTAAAAGAAACAAAGCCGATTTAATTCGTTTTATTAATCAATACAAATACGACAAAGCAGTTGCCATTCCGAAAGCCGCTATAAGTCCTGATGCAAAATATGCCCTGTCTTCCTCACAGTTACGACTTTGGATTTTAAGCCAGTCCGAAAAAGGAAATGTGGCGTATAATTCGGTTGGAGGATATATTTTTGAAGGAGTACTGGATCAAAATACGTTAAATGAATCTCTGAAGGAAATCGTATCAAGACATGAGAGTCTGAGAACTGTTTTTGAAGAAGACGGTAACGGAGGAGCAAATCAGATTGTTAAAGGAATAGAATCAATCGATTTTTCAATTGAACATGCGGATTTACAAAACGTTTCAAATGCCGATGAAGTTTTAAAAGAACAGGTTGCCAAAGAAGCTTTAATTCCTTTTCACTTATCAAAAGGACCGCTTTTTAAAACGAAGCTTTACCAGTTAGCACAGAACAAATGGGCTTTTATTTATACCATACATCACATTATTGTGGATGCTTTGTCAATGAATATTTTCATTGCCGAAATACTGGAACTCTACAATTCTAAAAAGCAAAACAGAGCTAATACACTAAATACGTTAAGAATACAGTATAAAGATTACGCCAGTTGGGAAAATGAACAGCTTACCGGTAAAAAATACGAAGAGTTAAAAAATTATTGGCTCGATCAGTTTCAGGGAGAGTTGCCGGTTCTTACGATGCCGGTGGATAAAAAAAGACCAATTCTGCAAACATTCAATGGCGGAACAGTAGAAAAAAGAATCGACGCCAAATTATCAGAAGACCTTGAAAAACTGATAAGAGAAAACGGTGCCACCATGTTTATGGGATTAACCGCTGTAATTAATACGTTATTATACAAATTCTCTACTCAGGAAGATATCATTATCGGAACCCCGGTTTCAGGGAGGGAAGACGAAGATCTGCAAAATCAGATAGGGTATTATGGTAACACGCTGGCCATTCGAATGCAGTTTAAAAAAGAAAATACTTTTTTAGAATTATTAGAATACACCAAGAAACAGGTAGTAGGTGCCTATGAGCATCAAATGTTTCCTTTTGCGACACTTGTGAAAGAGCTAAACTTAAAAAGAGACCCAAGCAGAAATCCGCTTTTTGACGTTCAGGTGATCTACGGAGAAAATGACAATTCTAAAAAAAGCGAAAGTTTGGAAGGCTTGCAGGTTTGGGAATATGAATTTGAAGAAAAACTAAAAACCAGCCGTTTTGATATGGTTTTCAGTTTCTACAAAGACGGAAACCATTTAGTGCAGAACATTCAGTACAATACGGATGTTTTTTCAGAAAAAATAGTACATCAGATTGCCGATCATGTTTCGGTTATCATGAATTCTATTGTAAAGAATCCAAAGGAACAAATTTATAAATTGGAACACATCGGAGAACAGCAAAAAGAAGCACTTCTGCAACTTTCTAAAGGTGATGTGCTGGCGTACGACCAAAGCAAAACAATACTCGATTTATTTAAAGAGCAAGTACAGGAAAAACCCGAAGCTATAGCAGTGGCTTTCAAAAATAAAAAAATCACCTATAAAGCGCTGGACGAAGAATCGAACAGATTAGCCAATTATTTGTTAGCCAATCACACCCTCAAAAAGAACGATTTTATTGGATTAATGATTGATAATTCTGAAAATGTACTGGTTTGCATTCTGGGAATTCTAAAAACAGGAAGTGCTTATGTGCCGATCGATCCGGAATATCCAAAACAAAGAATTCAGCATATTATTGAGGACAGTGGATTAAACGTTCTGCTCACGCAATCCGATTATCTTTTTGACCTTGACTTTTATACAGGAGAATTTTTTGCCACAGACATTCAAATGGATTCGATTACGGCCGAAAGTACTGTATTCGGGGCACAAGTGAATCCTGCTGATGCGGCTTACGTAATTTATACCTCGGGTTCTACAGGTAATGCCAAAGGAGTCGTGATCAATCACGAAAATTTAATGTTTTCTACTATCGCAAGACTGGAGACTTATCCTGATGCAGCGGCATTTTTATTACTGTCTTCGATTTCATTTGACAGTTCTGTTGCCGGAATTTTCGGGACAATTACGGGAGGAGCTAAATTGGTTTTTGCCCCTAAAATCAGAGTTTCGGATGTCGATACGATAATAGATATTCTGGTAGAAGAAGAGGTTTCTCACTTACTTACCGTTCCCTCTTACTATCAGCTATTGCTTAACCAGTTAGGAGAGCATCCAAATAAGTTAAAAACAGTAATCGTAGCAGGGGAAGAATGTACCAAACAGCTGGTTGATCTGCACCAGAAGGTGACTACACTAAAAGACTGTAAACTTTTTAATGAATACGGACCTACAGAATGTACCGTTTGGGCCAGTTATTATGTGTATGAACCGACTGTGGAATTTATCCCTTCTATCGGAAAACCAATAACCAACAGCTCGGTTTATATTCTGAATGATAACAATGAATTATCCATTGACGGTCTGATTGGAGAAATTCATATTGCCGGTAAAGGGCTTTCAGGCGGCTACTGGAATAATCCGGAGCTTTCCAAAGAAAAGTTTGTCGATAATCCGTTTGAAACCGGAACAAAAATGTACAAGACAGGAGATTTGGCCAAGAGATTTTCAGATGGTAATATTGAGTTTTTAGGTAGAAAAGACAATCAAATCAAGATAAGAGGAAATCGTCTGGAATTAGGCGAAATCGAAAATGCGCTTTTGAATTTTAAAGGTATTGACGGAGCAGTTGTTACCTACAGTGAAGGTACTTTGGTAGGGCATATACTAACCGATATTGTAATAAATATTGACAATCTGAAAAAGCACCTGAAAGAACAATTACCAATATACGCAGTACCAACAAGCTATACACAGTCCAATGAATTTCCGTTATTGCCGAATGGTAAAGTAGACAAAAAGGCCTTAGTCGTTTTAGCCAATAAACATACCTTAAAGGGAGACTCGTATGTACCGCCTTCTAATGAAACAGAAGCTGCTTTGGTACATGTATTTCAGCAAATTCTGCAAAAAGAAAGCATAGGTATAGAAGATGATTTTTTTGCATTGGGAGGAGATTCGATAAAAGCCATACAAATTATCTCCAAATTAAAACAGCTTGGTTTTGTAGTAACAGTACAGGATGTTATGCAATTTACTGCCATACAGGAATTAGCACTTCATGTAAAACTGGCAAAGCAGGAGATCGATCAAAATGCAGTAGAAGGAACGATTCCGCTTACGCCAATTCAGAAATATTTCTTTGAGGTGACTTCACAGTATAAAAATCATTTTAACCAATCGATCTTATTAAAATCATCGAAGTCTTTGTCTGAAGAAGGATTGACAAAGATCTTTCAAAAGCTTACCGTACAGCATGATGTTTTAAGAGCGGTATTTAAAGAGGAAGGTAACGAATGGATTCAGGAAATCAAAAATGATGGATTTGAATTCCAACTGCACGTTCACTCCAATGTTACTGCTTCTGAATTTGAGACCATTTGCGATGGGTATCAATCTTCTTTCGATTTAGAAAAAGGCCCTTTGTTTAAAGCAGTGTTGTTCAAAAGAGAAGATACTGATTATTTGTTGCTGCTTTCTCATCACCTGGTGATTGACGGTGTTTCCTGGAGAATTATTTTAGAAGATTTAATGACTTTATACGGGCAGTATGAAGGAGGAGCAGCATTAGAATTACCTCTAAAAA
Source organism: Flavobacterium sp. WG21 (assembly GCF_000335775.1). NCBI lineage: Bacteria > Pseudomonadati > Bacteroidota > Flavobacteriia > Flavobacteriales > Flavobacteriaceae > Flavobacterium > Flavobacterium sp. WG21. The sequence goes on along the minus strand of NZ_AMYW01000012.1, from coordinate 47,369 downwards.
CACATTCTTTAAAATACTGGCAGGAAAAACAACTGGAATACGCCAATTCAATGACCATGATGGAAGAAGAAGTGTATTGGTCTTCTATAAACGAAGCAACACAGTTCAGTACTTCCGAACTCCCAAAAGATTTTGATTATGAAGGCAATAATTTTTATAAAGATTTTGAGACAAAAGTATTTCAACTCGATCCAAGCGTTACCGAAAAACTATTGACAGAAGCACACAAAGCTTATAAAACCAATATTAACGATGTTTTAATAGCAGGTTTATCGCTTGCAATTGGTAAAAATTTTGATATCGATAAGGTAGCGATTCAACTCGAGGGTCACGGAAGAGAAGATATTAACTCAGAGATAGATATCACCAGAACGGTGGGGTGGTTTACCACGATATATCCCGTACTCATCACTCTTAAAAAGAAACAGGATAACATTGGTCAATTAATAGAAGTAAAAGAAACGCTGCATCGAATTCCAAACAAAGGCATTGGATTTGGGATTTTGAAATACTTAAAAGATTGCGAATTAAATGTAAAAGCAGATGTTTCCTTTAACTACCTGGGTGATTTTGATTTAGGACAATCAAACCAAGAAGATCAAATCTTTCAGTTTGCAGATATTCCAAAAGGAAGAGAAATCGCAGCGAATACCGAAAGAACGGGAACACTGGATGTATCGGGAATTTTAGTCAATGGCCAGTTGCAGATTATGCTTTCATTTAATACCAACTATTTCAGAAATGAAACCATAGAAAACTTAAAAGAAGCGTATAAATACGAATTGGAATCTTTGATTTCCAGTCTTTCCGAAGAAAAAGAAACCCATTTAACCCCTGTTGATTTTACCTATAAAGGTTTGGACCTGAGCAGTCTGGAAGAATTAAACAAAATGCTGTAACCGTACTACTAAAAAGCTATGAAAATTAAAGATATATACCCGTTAACACCATTGCAGGAAGGAATTTATTTCCATTGGAAACTTTCTAAATCCATGTATTTTGAGCAGTCATCTTATAAAATACAAGCTGAATTGGAGATCAATTATCTTAAAGAAAGTTACGATCAGCTGATTGCAAGACATGATGTGCTCAGAACTTGTTTTCGGGATAATGTAGGGGAAGATCTTTTGCAGATTGTTCAAAACGAAGTGCCATCCAACTTTACTTTTCTGGACATTACCGGAAATACAAGCGAGACCATAGCCTCAGTAAAAGAGCAGGATATTGCAAAAAGCTTTGATCTGACTGTAGGTTCACAGATGCGTCTTACCGTTGTAAAAACGAGTGAAAACCAGTATGAATTAATTTGGAGCCATCATCACATTATCATGGACGGCTGGTGTATCGGTATTTTGATTGGTGAATTTTTTACGCTTTATGAAGGTTTACTTCAAGGGAAAAGAAACATTTTACCTAAAGCAACTTCGTATTCAGACTATGTGAAATGGTTGATGAAAAATGACAAAGAAAAATCATTGCAATACTGGAACCATTATCTGGAAGATTTTCAGGGCTTAAGTACGTTACCTTTTCCAAAGCAGCATACAGAAACCTTTAGTCCGGGAGAAATTTTTTACACGATTAGTGGAAGTTTAAGAGAAAAACTGGCTGTTTTGTGTCAGGAGAATAGTAGTACCGAAAATGTCTTTTTTCAGACGATTTGGGGAATTTTACTAGCCAAATACAACAATACAAATGATGTGGTTTTTGGTGGAGTAGTATCAGGCAGGCCTGCAGAAATTCATGATGTTGCCAATATTATCGGACTTTTTATCAATACCATTCCGGTAAGGATCTCCTTTGACGATAAGACTACCGTAAAGCAAATCTTATTGCAGACACAGGAGCAGGCCATACAAAGTTTGCCTTATCATTATCAGGCCATTAGTGACATACAGCGTAGCGTAAACAACGGTCAGTCGTTGTTTGATCATATCATTGTTTTTGAAAACTATATGGCCACCGAAGGTATAGCCGAAAGTGAAAAAACAAATATAAAATTGTTAGAAGCGGCATCTTATGAGGGAGAAAACTATGATTTTTCACTGGCAATTGTACCAGGAAAAGACATCAGTATCCGTTTCACCTTTAACGCCAAAAAATATGATGAAAGGGATATTACAGCGCTTAAAAATCATTTTGAACAAGTCGTAAATACTATAGCAGAAAACTTTGATATTCCGGTTTCTGAAATAGAACTTTTGCAAGAATCAGAAAAAGAAGCCGTGTTGTCTTTGTCCGGTCATGACATGCTGAAAGAAGCTTCTGCGGAATACAGCTTGGTGGAGTTGTTTGAAAATGTAGTGCAGGAGAATCGGGATCAGATTGCTTTAGTTTATGGAGAAGAGCAATATAGCTTTACCGGGTTAAATGGAATTGCAGATCAGTTTGCAGACTTTCTTATTTCAGAATATAAAGTACAGCCCGGAGATTTTATTGCCATGCAGCTGGATCGAAATGACTGGCTGGTTATTGCGCTGTTGGGAATCTTAAAAGCCGGTGCTGTATACGTTCCGCTTCATATTAATTTACCACAGGACAGAGTAGATTATATATTGGAAGATAGTAACAGTTCGATTATTATTGATGAGGAATTTATCAATCGTTTCAAAGTACATCCTAAAGCAAATACGACGATCTCAAAGGTCAAAATTTCACCATCCGATTTAGCCTATCTTATTTATACTTCAGGGTCGACGGGAAAACCAAAAGGAGTGCTTGTCGAGCATAGAAATATTTGTGCTTTGCTGGTCAATACAAAAAACAGTTTTGTCATTTCTCAAAAGCCCTTACTGCCTTTGCTGGCCTCCAATTCGTTTGATATTTTTCTTTTTGAATTGTTTCATCCCCTGTTGGCAGGAGGAAAAGTAGTGATGGTATCCAATGATGAAATAAAAGACATGGAGGATCTTTCAAAAATTCTCAGACAAACCAATAGTTTTCATGCCGTACCAACGCTGATGCGAGCGGTTATTGATCATATAAAAACGAACAATACCCAGCAATCCTATCCTCATATAGAATCAATTTTTATAGGAGGAGATAAAGTACCTGTCGGGATTCTCGAAGAAATAAGAGAAGTATTTACCAATGCGGTCATAAACGTACTGTACGGTCCAACCGAAGGATCTATTTTTATTACCTCTGAAAGTTATTTGCCTAACGTTAAACAATTTCCAAATGCAGTAATAGGACAAAGTAACGCCTATAATGCAACTTATGTATTGGACGATCATTTAAAATTATGTCCGATTTACAGCATAGGAGAATTGTGTATTTCCGGAAATCAGGTAACAAGAGGTTATCTGAACCAAGAAGAAATAACAGCCGAAAAGTTTGTCGTAAACCCTTTTAAGACCGATGAAAAGCTCTACAGAACAGGCGATATGGTCAAAAGACTTCCAAACGGCAAAATAGAATTTGTCGGACGTAAAGACAATCAGGTTAAAGTAAGAGGATACAGAATTGAATTAGAGGAAATAGAAAATGCTCTATTGTCAAATGAATACGTAGATTTTACCATTGCCAAAACCATTACAGTCTCAGGCGGCGAGAAAGAAATTGTAGTCTATTTAAAGGCTACAAAACAAATTGATGCACAAGAGCTGGTACATTTTCTGAAAGGAATATTGCCTTCTTTTATGATTCCGGATTATTATGTACAACTAGAGGAGATTCCGTTAACGGTAAACGGAAAAGTAGATGCTAAAAAACTACCAAATCCTTTGAATATCAATGCCGTAAGGAAAGTAGATTACGTTAAGCCTGTAACGGAGACTGAAATAAAACTAACCGAAATATGGCAGCGCATTCTGGACCGAAAAGCGGTTGGAATTCAGGACAACTTTTTCCATTTAGGCGGACATAGTTTAAAAATGATCAAGCTGTCCAATCAGATTTTTGTGAATTTCGGCATGCACCTCAACATAAAAGAAATATATATTCATCCTACTATAGAAGAACAGGCTGCCTATATTGATCGTTCTTTAAACAGCTACACCCTAACAATTCCACAGGCAGCAATAGCACCAAGTTATCCTCTGTCCTCTTCTCAGTATCGAATGTATAATATATGTTCTATAGACGCTCAGGTAAATAAAGCTTACAATATTAGAATAATAGATATTAAAAATGAAGCCGTAAACCTGGAATTTTTTACCAGAGCAGTATACGATTTAATAGAGCGACATGAAATCTTAAGAACCGCTTTTGTTACCAATGAAAATGGTGAACCGGGACAAATCATCATTCCGATCGAAAAAACAGAACCTTTAAAAATTCAATATTTGGATTTGCGTAACAGCGAAACCTTAGAAAAGGATTTACAAAAAGCACTTATCGAAACAGCTGATGTCTCTTTTAATTTAGAAACGCCTCCTTTGATGAAAGCTGCATTGATAAGCGTTAAAGAAGATAAATGGATCATCAGTATTCTTTTTCATCATATCATTTTCGACGGATGGTCAACCGATGTTTTTGTAAAAGAACTGTACGCCTTATATGAAAAGTATAGCAAAAACAGAGAAATTACTTTACCGCCTTTAGCCATACAGTTCAAGGATTATGCAGCCTGGGAGCAAAGTACTATTAAAAGTGAAGCAATTGAAGCAGATAAAAAGTACTGGCTGAAACAATTTGAAGGCAATCTGCCAATAGTAAGTGAATTGGGAGATCAAAAAAGACCCAACATCAAAACACATAACGGCGCAGTACGATCAAAAGTTTTGGAAGGCAGTATTTTGAAAGACCTAAACAGCTTATGCGAGAACGAAGAAGTTTCGCGTTTCATGGTCTTTTTAGCGGTAACCAATATTTTAATCTATAAAAATACCGGAGATCAGGATATCATCACAGGAAGTCCAATTGTAAATCGCGACTATCCGGAACTGTTTGATCAGATTGGTTTTTATGCCAATACCATTCCGTTGCGAACCCATTTAAATGAAAGTGCTTCGTTTATAGCAACTTTAAAACAAGTAAAAGAGAATGTAATCAAAGCCAAAGAACATCAAAAATTTCCACTTGATGAGTTAATTAAACTTTTAGACATTAAATACGATGCCGGCAGAAATCCGTTGTTTGACATCATCGTTACCGCCAGAGAAGAAAACAATCAGACATCAGATTTAGAGTCTTATGATGCGATTATTGATGCTGTAGGAAATGGAATCTCTGCCAAATTTGATTTGACATTCGATTTTTTAGTGACCGATTCGACACTAACCCTGACATTAGAATACAACACTGATATATTCTCTTCAGAAAAAATCACGGCATTGCTTAACCATTTAGAGCAGATATTAGTACAGGTTACCCAAAACGGAGACCAAAAAATAAGTGCGATCGATTGTTTGACAGCAGCAGAGAAAAAACATTTACTGGAAGAATTAAACGGTCATCAAACCGAGTATCCGAAAGATTCATCGATTATCGAATTGTTTGAAAAGCAGGTCGCCCTGACACCCGAAAAAACAGCTCTGGTATACAAAAAACAAAAGTATACCTATCACGAACTCAATAATGTTGCCAATCAGCTGGCCAATTATTTAGAAGAAAATTACAAAGTAACAGGAGAATTGGCGGCCATTTATTTGCCAAAAAATGAATGGCAGATCATAAGCATTTTAGCCTTGTTAAAATCGGGTTGTGCATACGTACCCATTTCGGCCGATTATCCGCAGGAACGAATCAGTTACATCATTAAAGATGCGAATGCCGAATGCCTGATTGCGGTGGATCTAATTGAAGATTTTGTACAATCACAGGCCGATTATTCGTCTAAGTTTGAAAGCATTTATGCGAAAGCAAACGATCTGGCTTATGTCATGTACACCTCCGGTTCTACCGGAGAGCCAAAAGGCGTTTTAATAGAACAGCAAAGCGTTGTCAGGCTAGTTAAAAATAACAATTTCATACACCTTAGCGGAGAAGAAGTATTGCTGGCTACAGGAGCTTTTTCGTTTGATGCCAGTACTTTCGAGTATTGGGGAATGCTTTTAAACGGAGGAACTCTGGTCATTTGTGATGAAAATACACTATTGTCTGTAAGAGGGATGAACGAGGTGGTTGCAAACGAAAAAGTCACCATGATGTGGTTTACCGCAGGCTGGTTACATCAGTTAGTAGACGAAAACCTAATCTTATTCAAAAACTTAAAAACAGTACTATGCGGAGGAGATGTTTTATCTCCACACCATATTACGAAACTGAAAAGTACTTATCCTGAATTAGTAGTTGTCAATGGATATGGGCCTACCGAAAACACAACATTTTCGATAACCCATACCATTGACTTACCAATAAAAACATCCGTTTCGATAGGTGTTCCGATAAGTAATAGTACCGTTTATATCATGGATAAAAACCACCAGCTGGTACCTAAAGGAGTCATTGGTGAAATCTGTGTGGGAGGTGATGGTCTGGCAAGAGGTTATCTGAATAATGCTGAACTGACCCATTCAAAGTTTATAACAAACCCTTATAAAACAGAGGAAAGACTCTACAAAACGGGTGATTTAGGCAGGTGGACCCATAACAATACAATTGAGTTCGTAGGAAGAAAAGACAATCAGGTAAAATTACGAGGTTACCGAATCGAACTCGGAGAAATTGAAAACATCTTATGTACCCACAAATTAATATTTTCATCATTGGTGGTCATAACAGACGGTACAGCAGCAGAAAAAAAAATAATTGCCTATTTGGTTACCGATGAAGATCTTGAAAGTAACACTTTAAAAAACTGGCTCAGAACCCAATTGCCAAAATACATGATCCCCAATCATTTTGTCTTTTTGCGAGAGTTTCCGTTAAACATCAACGGAAAAGTGGACAGAGCTAAACTTCCTGAAATTACCGAGCTGGAAACAGAACGTGCAGCCTATACGGAACCCGTGACACCTACTGAAAAAACACTGGCTAAAATATGGGAGGCTGTTTTAGAAATAGAAAAAATAGGACTCGCAGATAACTTCTTTGATCTGGGCGGACACAGTTTAAAAGCTGTAAAAATGTTCCACCTTATCAACAATCAGTTAGAGGTGAAACTTACCATATCTGATTTGTTCAACAATCCAACCATAGAGAGTCTGGCGAACGAAATTGACAATGTCATTTGGGCCAATAACGAAGAACTGGAAGATGTCGAAAGCGAAAACATCACCATCTGATGCAATAAAAAACAAAAACAATAAAACCTAAAGCCCCCTTAAAATCGAACCGTATTTAATCTATGAAAATAAAAGAAATATATGCACTGAATCCTCTACAGGAAGGAATTTTTTTTCGCTGGCAAATATCAGAAAATGAATATTTTGAACAATCCTGTTACCACATCTATGGGAAAGTTGAGGTCGAGTTATTACAGAAAACATTTGATTTTTTGGTGTCAAGACACGATACACTAAGAACCTGTTTTAACAACACTACCGTAAATGATATTTTGCAAGTGGTACTGGACAGTGTTCCTTCCGGTTTTTATTATCGGGACGAGAGCGCCAATGAAAATTTTTCTTTGGAGAATTTTAAAAAATCAGACAGAGATAAAGGATTTAATCTTTATAAAGGCTCACAAATAAGATTAACTGTGCTTAAGCTTCGGGAAAATGTATTTGAGTTTATCTGGAGTTACCATCACATTATTTTAGATGGCTGGAGTATCGAACTCTTAATAAAAGATTTTTTTTACGCCTACAAATGTTTATTGGCAGGTCAGGAGATTAAGCTATCTGCACCGCCAAGTTATTCAGCCTACAGCAAGTGGCTGATGGAACTGGATAAAAAAAGTATAGCGGCTTATTGGGAGGAATATCTTTTAGGATTTGAAACTAATACCGGAATACCATTTTTTAACCCCGACAATCAGAATCGTCAGGAAACGGAAGTTAAAGTACTTTATACGCTATCCGAAAAAAATAAAGGGACTGTTACAGCACTCTGCCGGGAATTAGGAATTACCGAAAATATCTTTTTTCAAACCATTTGGGGAATACTGCTTGCCAAATATAATGATACCGATGATGTTGTTTTTGGGAGTGTAGTGTCAGGCAGACCTTCAGAAGTAGATCGAATAGAGGAAATGTTGGGGCTCTTTATTAATACGATTCCCGTAAGGATAAAATTTAATGCAGAAGAAACGATAAAGAATATCCTGATTGATACCCAAAAAGAAGCCATAAGAAGTATTCCAAATCATTATATTCAATTGGCAGAAATACAATCCAATAGTAATCTCGGACAGCAGTTGTTTGATACTTTGGTGGTTTATGAAAATTATCCTTCACAGGAATATGCAGAAGATGAGTTGATTAATTCGGCTCAGGACACTTTAGAAGTAGTGGCAGTAGAAGCATTTGAAAAAACAAATTATAATTTTTCTCTGGCCATAGTTCCGGGGATTAATACCGTGTTAAGGTTTACCTATAATGCTCAAAAATACAGTTCGGAATTTATAGAAAACTTAAAAAAATGTTTTGAGTACCTCTACCTTCAGGTTCTGGAAAATCCCGACAGTTTATTTTCTGAGATTGATTTAGTTGGGGGAGAAGAAAGAAACAAATTATTTTTTGATTTCAACAGAGAGACTTTTGATATTACAGCAAACCATACGATCATTGGTTGTTTTTCTAAACAAGTCTTAAAAAATCCAAATAAAACGGCTGTAAAGTATAAGGAAGAATCTCTTAGCTATCAGGAATTAGATGAAAAAAGTAATAAACTGGCACATTTTCTCATTCAGAATTATGATATAAAAGAGCACGATTTTGTTGCAGTCGCATTAGAAAGATCAGAAATGTTAATCGTAACGATTTTGGCCATTTTTAAATTGGGTGCCGTTTATGTTCCAATTGACATTCATTTTCCGGAAGAAAGAAAAAAAATCATAACAGAAAGCAGTCAATGTGTAGTAGTAGTCAATGAAGATACGATCAAAGAATTTGAAAACTCTACTCAGAATGACACTGCGATAAACAGAGAAATAGAACTTTCTCAAATTGCTTATGCGATTTATACCTCGGGGTCTACAGGAAAGCCTAAGGGAGTTATGGTAACACATCGCAATTTCAGTGTGCTTTTGACCAATTGCAGAAAAAAATTCGGAACAGACAGTAAGACACATTTTCCGGTTTTAGCTTCAAATTCTTTTGATATTTTTTTCTTCGAAGTTTTTTATCCTTTAACGATAGGGGGAACCATCACGATATTAAATTCTGAGACCATACACGATCTTGCACTTTTGAGCAAAGAAATTGAAAAGATCAATGGCTTCCACGCCGTACCGGTTTTAATGAGACAGTTATTGGATTATAGTATTGATTTTGGCATGGCAGATCGTTTCTCACAGGTCACAAAAATATTTATGGGAGGAGAAGTTTCTTCAAACGAAACTCTGGAAGATTTGTCAAAGATATTCCCTAATGCTTCTCTTCATGTACTGTACGGACCTACTGAGGGAACCATTTTTATAACAGGACAAACTTATGTGCAGAAACAAAAAAGTTACAATCCACAACTCATAGGCGTACCTAACAAAGGTTCGAAAATATACCTGCTGGATACCGCAAATAATCTGGTGCCAATAGGAGTTCCGGGAGAAATTTGTATTGCCGGGGAGCAAGTTGCAAACGGATATGTAAATGATGGAGGCATTGGAAGAGAGGTTTTTATGACTGATTTTTTTTCCAGAAAGAAACTCTATAAAACAGGCGATTTAGCCCGCTGGCATTTTAATGGAGTAATTGAATTCATTGGCCGAAAAGACAGTCAGATTAAATTAAACGGGTATCGCATCGAACTTGGTGAAATTGAAACGGCACTTCAGGAACAGGAAACCATCAAAAAGGCCATAGTTTTAGTGGACAACCAAAAAGTAGATCAGAAAAGAATCGTTGCTTTTTATACCGGAGCTGAAGAACTAGACGAGAAGTCATTAAAAAAACAGCTGCAGCAAAAATTGCCGTCGTATATGATTCCTTCAAAGATCGTTTGGGTGAAAACCTTTCCCGTTTTGATCAATGGAAAAACAAATGTGAAAGCCTTATTGACTTTAGGACAGCAAACCACCAAAAGCGAACAGTATACTTTGCCTAAGACTGAGTTGGAAGCAAAAATACTAAACATCTGGAAAGCGATCCTTTGTAATGAGAATATTGGTATACAGGACAACTTTTTCGAAATAGGAGGTAATTCCATTTCCCTTATGAAAATGGTACGACTCATCAACAAAGAATTGGATATAAATTTAAAAGTACTTAATGCATTTAAGTTTAGCAATATTGAGGCACTTACCCATCATATTACGCAAGATGTAGAGCCAGGTCTTGAGCTAGTAGACGAAAAAAATTCCAAATCGGTTGACATCGCCAATCAGACCCTGTCAATTTTAAAAAAGAAGCAGCAAACAAATTAAGAGTATCTCAATAAAGTAAAATCAAATGGCAGCAAACGATAATACGGGTTTAGAAATTGCGATAATAGGAATGTCCTGTCACGTGCCGGGAGCAAATGACTGGAGAACGTTTTGGAACAATATTTCAAAAGGAGAAGAGTCCGTTTATACCTTATCAGAAGAAGAACTTCTTAAAAGAGGCTTTGTTAAAAATGAAACCAGCAAAAATGTACACATTCCGGTCATAGCAGAAGTAGGGAATAAAGGAGGTTTTGATGCTGCCTTTTTCGGATTTACACCTTATGAGGCAGCACTTATGAGTCCGGTACATCGTATGTTTTTACAATCGGCCTGGGAAGCTCTGGAAGATGCCGGATGCCTGTCAGAATCAGCAATCAGTATTTATGCGGGTAGTGGAGGTGATTTGCCTTGGAAAGCACATGTTGCTCTAAATAGCGACAGCAGTAAATTAGATCCTCTTACACTTGATTTTATAACCAACAAAGATCATTTGCCCACTTTAACGTCGTATAAATTAAATCTGACAGGCCCTTCATTTTCAATCAATACGGCTTGTTCGACTTCACTTTCAGCCGTTCATCTGGCTTGTCGCGGGCTCTTATTTGGAGAAGCGAAAGTAGCTTTGGCCGGAGGTATTTCTTTAATGTTGGAGCCCAGATTCGGTTACGAATACAAAGAAGGATCTATTTATTCAAAAGACGGACATTGCAGAGCATTTGATGAAAAAGCAACAGGAACCATTGGCAGTGAAGGCGCTGGAATTGTAATACTTAAACGACTGGAAGAAGCCCTCAAAGACAAAGATCATATTTATGCCGTAATTAAAGGAAGTGCCGCCAATAATGACGGGAACAGAAAAGTAGGATATACAGCCCCAAGTATTGAAGGAGAAATGGAATGTATAAGATTAGCGCATAAAATGGCCGGAATAGCACCTGATAGCGTGAGCTATGTAGAAGCACACGGAACAGGTACAACCTTAGGAGACCCGATTGAAGTAGAAGCACTTAACATGGCTTTTGAAAATAATAAAGAACACAACTGTTTACTGGGTTCAGTAAAAAACAATATTGGGCATACCGATACGGCAGCAGGAGTTGTAGGCTTAATAAAAACAGCACTTAGTTTAAAATACCGTCAGATACCGGGAACGATTAATTACAGCGATCCAAATCCGAAAATCAATTTTAATGAAGGCCCTTTTTATGTCCAAAAAGAGCTTCACAAATGGGAATCGGTCAATAATAAGCCTCTGAGAGCCGGAGTAAGTTCTTTTGGAATAGGAGGAACAAACGTGCATCTGGTTTTAGAAGAAGCCCCGGGAAAAGATAAAAATGCGACAAAAGAAACATCCAATCTTTTCCTTTTTTCGGCCAAATCAAAGAGTTCACTTCAAAATTACCTTTTAAAATTTAAGGAGTTTCTAAAAAATGAAAGCGACATTGATTTGCACGAAGTTGCTTATACTCTTCAAACCGGAAAAAGACATTTTGATTACAGAGCCGCAATAAGCTGTACGAACAAAGAAGAGTTATTCTTGTATACCGATATTTTAAGCAATGAAGAAAATATAGGGAAGGTTGATGAAAAGAAAAAAGCGATACTCTTATTTTTTCCTCATACCAACCATACAGATATCCAATTCTACAGTAATCTATATGAAGAAAATGCAGGCTTTAGAAATAAAATAGACCAAAGTATTGCAACAGTGGAGCTAGGCAATTATGACCTGAAAAAATGGATGAATGAAATAGCGGTTAGTGGTAAATCAAAAGACAAGGTACTCGCCAAAGTGTTTACGGTACTATCCGGTTATACTTTAGCCAATTTGCTGAAAGAATATGGAATACGGATCAATTTTACTTCAGGTGTTGGAATAGGAGAATATACCGCAGCCTGTGTTTCCGGAATATTACAGTTAAACGAAGTACTCGGGATGATGCTGTACGATGAAAAGGAATTAAGCATACAACCTGCTCAGATTCCTTTTGTACAAACAGCCAAAGACATCACTATAAATGAAGGAATTTTAACTCCTCAAAAATATTGGGTGAATGGCAGAAGTCTGAAAATTAACGCGTCGAAATCCTTTAGTGATATTGTGCAAAACAATTCAGCTGTTCTTTTGGAAATGGGCGACAGCACAGGTCTGACACAGTTTTTAAATACCACTTTGGCTGAAAATTTTGAGGAAAATAGTCATGTCACTATTTCCTTATCGCAAACGGATAAAGCAATTCATGCAGATGATATCCTAAAAAATACTTTAAGAAAATTATGGCTCGCAGGAGAAAATATCGATTGGGAAGAAACGTATGATGACAATCACCCCGCAAAAACCACCCTGCCGGTTTATGAATTCGATAAAAACGAATATCCGCATGTGGTCAATCTTACCCCCGAAAATTTTACTTTTTTGGCTAAAAAAGAGGAAAAAATAGAGGTTGGAGAGAAGGTGAATGTTTTGCAGAAAAAAAAGGAAACTACATCAGAAATTATTCAGTCTGTGTTTGTTGAATTTCTTGGAGAGAAAAAATTTGATTTGGATAAAGACCTTTTCGAAATAGGTTGTGATTCCCTGAAAGGAATGTTAATCCTCAATAAAATTAAAAATGAATTGCAGGTCGAGTTGTCTCTGATGGATTTTATGGAGCATAGTTCCGTAAGAGAGGTAATCGAAACCGTTGAGGAAATTAAGAACAAAGCATACCAACAAGTAAAAACAATTACCATTTAGCCCCATTATTCTGAATCATAGAATCGTAAAATATTCTTAGGACAATTTACTCTACTTACTTAAATCGAATTGATTATGGATACACTACAGTTTTTGAATTATTTAACGGAAGAAAATATTACTATCCAGTTATCTGAAGATAATCTTAAAATTTCTTATACAAGTGAAGAAATTTCAGAGGCCGTTATGGAGGAGATAAAAGTGCGAAAATCTGAAATCGTAGAATTTTTAAAACAGCAGCAGGAAACCGGGATTGAAGCCAGCATACCATTGGCACCCGCAGATCTGATGTACTATCCGCTCACACCTTCTCAGACAAGATCATGGATTGTGAGCCATAATTGGGGCGATAATTATGCTTACAACATGTCAAAATGCTTTCAGTTTGAAGGAGAATTAGACATTGCAGCGCTTGAAAAAGCCAGCCAGAAATTGATTTCCAGACACGAAAGTCTTCGAACTGTTTTTGCTGAAAATGAAAGCGGTGAAATATGCCAGTGGATCAAAAGCCCTGAAGAACTAAATTTTAAGATCAATCACATCGATTTTAGAGGTCAGGATACCTCCGAAGAAAGATTAAGCAAGTTCATTAAAGAGGAGAGGGCAATACCTTTTGACCTGCAGACCGGTCCTTTATTGAAATTTTACTTAATTCGTTTAGAGGAAGATAAATGGTTGTTTTATAGTATCATTCATCATATCATTTGCGACAGCAGATCATTCAATATTCTGATACGCGATTTATTCTTTTTCTATAAAGCCGAAGTAATGCTGATGGATGCTTTACTACCGGAACTCAGAATACAATATAAAGATGTGGCGGTATGGAAAAGCAAACGTTTTGAGGATATAAATTTAAGTAAAGAAAAAGAGTATTGGATCAATCAGCTGGGGGGAGAATTGCCTTTGCTGCAGTTACCTGAAGATTATACCAGACCGGTGATTAGAAATTCTGAAGTGGGGATGCTAAGACGCACCATTAAAGCCGAATCGGTAAAAGAGTTTAAGACGTATTGCAGAAACGAAGGCGGAACCTTGTTTACAGGATTGATGACTTTGTTTAACTTATTGTTCTATAAGTTTAGTGAACAGAAAGATATTATTTTAGGATTTCCCGTGTATGGAAGAGATTTTTCTGAATTGGAAGATCAAATAGGTTTTTACGCAGATACAATTGCTTTGCGAACCCGTTTTGAAGCGCAGAATACCTTTAAGGAACTTTTTAATATTGTAAACACCAATGCTTTCAATGCCTATGAAAACAGAGAGTATCCATTTGAAGAAATCGTAAATCAGCTTCAGGTAGAAAGAAATCCGGGCAGAAATACCCTATTTGATGTATTTGTCGTATTGCAAAATTTTGACACTGATTCTCTAGAAGATGATTTTCTTCCGGGAGGATTAAAAGTGGTTGAATTTGCAGAATTGAAGGAAGGATATTCAGCTTATGATCTTACGTTTAATTTTGCAGAATCAAAAGATGGAAGCCTTTTTTACGAAATCGAATACAACTCAGCAATCTATCGTGAGGAAACGATAAAACGTCTGACCGATCATTTAGAATATTTAATGACGGAAACCATCGCAAACGATAAAATTGCTATAAGCGCTCTGGAGAGTATCGATTCCACTGAACGCAAAAGAATTTCAGAATGGAGCAGAAATCAATCTAATATTATTCTTTCTGATAAATCAATAGCTGATAGTCATAAAACGTTAGATTTTGGTCTTTATTATTTCGGAAATACCGGAACAGAAGAAAATCAGTATGAAATACTAATGATTGGAGCGGCTTATGCAGATCTTAATGGTTATAGTGCAGTCTGGACACCTGAACGACATTTTAATGAATTTGGCGGACCTTTTCCAAATCCAAGTGTCTTGGGAGCAGCCGTAGCAGCAAGAACCAAAAATATAGGCATAAGGTCAGGAAGCGTTGTAGCAGGACTTCATCATCCCGTCAGAATAGCCGAAGAATGGTCGGTAGTTGATAATATTTCGGGAGGAAGAGCAGGTATCTGCTTTGCTTCAGGATGGAATGCTAATGATTTTGTTTTTTATCCTGAGAATTTTAAAGACCGAAAGGATATCTTATTTCAGACCATAGAAGATGTTCGCTCGCTTTGGATCGGAAATTCGGTAAATTTTAAAGGAATTGATTCGATAGAGAAACCTTTTAAAATATTACCAAAGCCCGTTCAGAAAGAAGTTTCTGTTTGGATTGCCTGTACCGGAAATATAGAAACCTATAAAAGAGCAGGAGAAATAGGAGCAGGAATTTTGACAGGATTGTTAAATCTTAGTTTTGATGAACTGGAAGAAAAAATTGCGGTATACAGAAAGGCTTACAAAGAAAATAATCATAAAGAAGGCGGCGACAGAGTGGTACTTATGCTGCACACTTATCTGGATGAAACGGTAGAAAAAGCACAGGAAAAAGCAAGACCATCCATGAAGAAATACTTGCTAAAGTCTCTTGAAATGAATGGAAAAGAAGCTTTGGAACAGAGTAATGATCCATCACTTCAAAAAATAACAGAAAAGTCAGTTGACGAAATGCTGGATTTTTCGGTTAGCAAATATTTTAAAGAAGGCAGCCTTATCGGAAATTTAGAAAGCAGTTTACCGATTTTAAATAAAGTGGTAAAAGCAGGAGTAAATGAGATTGCCTGTTTAATCGATTTTGGTATTGACAAAACAAGTGTGCTGGAAGGATTACCCTATATCACAAAATTAAAAGATTCTTTTAACGCTGTACGAAAAGAGATTGGTGCAACTAAAAAGGAGGACAGCGGTAAGAGTATTGAGACTTCGGTACTAAAACTTTTTAAAGAACAATATCTTTTACATCCCCATAAGATTGCAGTTTCGGACGGTGCTGATTCGCTAACCTATGAAGCGCTTTACCAGAAATCAGAAAATCTGGCCCGATACTTACAATCAAAAGGAGCTAAAAAAGGAATGATCATCCCGTTGTGCATCAACCGTTCTGTTGATCAATTAGTGGGGATTCTGGGCATCCTGTTAACCGGAGCTGCTTTTTTACCCATTGATTCCGGTTTTCCAATTAATAGAATTGCGCAAATTATAGACGAAGTAAATCCTGAATTACTGGTAGCTCAAAAAGAAAACACGAGTCTTTTTTCTTCCGAAATAGTAAAAGTAGATATCGATGAAGTTCCCAATGTTAGGGACGGTATTTTCGAAGCGGTAGAAATAGATTCAAGTGATTTAGCTTATGTTATTTTTACTTCAGGATCAACAGGAAAACCAAAAGGAGTAATGATCAGTCATCATGCGCTGGAGAATGTAATCGTTTCATTGTCTGAGAAATTAGAATTGGATCAAACCATAAAATTTGTGGCAGTAACTCCTTTGATATTTGATATTTCGCTTTTAGAAATCTTCTTGCCTTTAATCACTGGAGGACAGGTTGTAATGACAAACGAAAAGGAAGGAAAAGACATTTATCATCTCAATAATTTTCTAAAAGAGAATACCGTAACTCACATGCTTACGACGCCAACAAGATGGAAAATGCTTTTGGACACAGGCTGGAAAAATACAGAAAATTTGGTGGTTATGGCTGCCGGAGAAGATTTGGATCAACAACTGAAAAATAATTTGGTGGCACTTACCGGTACCGGTATCTGGAATCTTTATGGTCCAACTGAAACCGCGATCATCTCCAGTTTGCAATTTTTGGAACAAGACGATATTGTAAACATCGGAAAACCAATTGATAAAACTGGATTATATGTTTTGTCTGAAGAAAAAATGCTAATGCCTCAAGGCGCTGTCGGAGAGCTTTACATTGCAGGGAGCGGACTTGCTTTAGGCTATTTTAACGATAAAGCACTTTCAGACGAGGCGTTTGTTCCCAATACTGTTGATCCTGAGATGGGCGATTTGTTATACAAAACGGGTGATTTAGTCAAATGGCTGCCGGACGGGACTTTGAAATATATGGGACGAAAAAAGAATCAGATAAAAATCAGAGGTTATCGTATTGATTTAAAAGAAATCGAAAATGTTCTGGAACAATACCAATCCGTAAAAAAAGCAATATTGTCCCTGAATGAAGATGAAAATGGTGAAAAAGAATTGACAGCCTATCTGCACAGCAATGAAAAAATAGACTATGTGTCACTAAGAACATTTCTGAAAAGCTATTTACCGGATTATATGATTCCCGAAAAATTTAAGACCGTAAAGGAAATCCCGGTAACGGTAAACGGAAAAGCAGATCTCAAAAAATTGCAGCTTCTTAAAAATAATTATACCATAAGCAATCAAAACACTTTTGTATTGGCGAGAAATGAGACGGAAAAACAGTTAACGGAGATTTGGAAGGACTTACTAAAACTGGAAGAAATAAGCGTAAACGATAATTTCTTTTTCCTGGGAGGAAGCAGTTTGAAACTTGCAAAAATGAAAAATGAAATCTATAAACGATTCGGTATACCGCCAGTTTCTTTAACCTTATTGCATCAGCTTACTATAGCCTCTTTCTCGGTTGAGGTAGAAAAATTACTCAGACAGACGGAGGAAGTTGACGAAGTGGAATACGAGAAATTCAATATTTAAGATACTCTTTTACTTTTCTAAAATTAAAACCAAATAACCCTTTAAAAATTCAGAAATGATTGAAAAAATAATTTCGCAACCGTCAATCGATGTTGTAAACCCATTATTATTTTCTATGGGCGAAGATGTGATGGGATTTCTAAACGAAGTTCAGTTGCAATATCCTGAGGCAATTTCATTTGCATCAGGCAGACCAGACGCTAAATATTTCAATATGGGGCAATTTTCTGAATGTCTGGACTATTTTGTACAGCATAATGTTCGTGAAAAAGGGATTGAAGAAAATATAGTTTTGGAAAATCTGGGGCAGTACAACAGAACCAAAGGAATCATAAATACAGAAGTTGCAAAATATCTGTTTATTGATGAGTTTATAAAAGTAAATCCGGAAGATATCCTTATCACAGTAGGCGCACAAGAAGCCATCGCCATTGGAATAACAACGCTTTGCGATCGGGAAAATGATGTTATTCTGGTAGAAGATCCCGCTTACATTGGGATAACACATTTTGCTAAAATCAATGACTACAAAATTGAAAGTATTCCGGTTATTGCTAATGAATCTTCCATAAAAGCAATTGAGGATAAAATTTTGGAACATCAGGAAAAGGGTAAAAAGTAAAAGTAGTTTACGTAATTCCCGATTTTCAAAACCCTACCGGAAACAGCATGTCTTTGTCCAACCGCCATAAACTTCTGGCATTAGCACGTTTGTATGATTTTGTGATATTTGAGGACAACGCCTATGGTGATTTTTATTACGAAAACGAAAAAATGCCTACTCTAAAATCGTTGGATGAAAATGATACTGTAATCTACTTGAGATCCCTTTCAAAAACGATATACCCTTCTTTACGTCTTTGTTTAATGGTTGTTACACAAAAAGTAAAAGTGCAGGATAAAATTTTTGCCCTAAGCGATTTAATGGCGAAAACGAAAGGATATGTCACTGTAAATACCCCATCAATAATGCAAGCCATGTTTGGCGGTTTATTACTAAAGAACAAATTTTCGCTTGAATCCTTAAATGCTGAGAAACGGACGGGTATGAAAGAAAAAAGAGATCAGCTTTTAGAAAGTCTGAATCACTTTTTTAATAAGGAAACACAGTACTGGGCAGAAAATATCAGTTGGAATTTACCTGCAGGAGGTTTTTTCTTAATTCTTAAAGTGCCATTTAAAGTGACCAGGGAAGATGTTATAAGATGTGCAGAAGTCAATAAAGTAATTTTTACCCCTATGTCTTTTTTTTACATGAATGAAGGAGGAGAAAATGAGTTGAGGCTGGCCTTTAGTAATGTCACCAAAGAAGAAATCATAAACGGAGTGCAAAGATTGTCTGTGTTTATAAAATCGAAAGTAAAAAACCAATAAAAACTATAAAAATGGAAAACAACAATGAAATAATCGTATCTGATTTTTTTAATATGGAGTACGATTTTGTCGAGTATTATGTGGGTATGGCTAAAATGGTAGTATTCTGGCACGTTAAAGCATTAGGTTTTGAAGTGATAGCTTACGCCGGACCGGAAACAGGTGTTTTAGATCGTTGTTCTTATTATATCGTAAAAAATGATATAAAACTGGTGATCACCTCAGCATCACAGCCTAGTTCATACAAAATAGTTTCTTTCGTAGATCTTCACGGGAATGGTATCAAGAGACTGGCCATAAACGTTGATAATGTTAAGGACTTCTTTGAAAGAGCTATGAAAAACGGGGCAATACCGGTAGAGCATCCGCATTTAACCTCAGATGAAAATGGATTTGTAGAACAGGCATCTTTAAAGATGTTTGACGATAATGAAATTGTACTCATCAATTACGATAATTATAATGGAGACTTTCTTCCGGGATATAAAAATGTACAGAGCGAATGGAACTTTGAAGGAGAAGATACCGGTCTGCAAAAAATTGACCACGTAGCTTGTGCCTTAAGACTCAACGAAATCAATTTATGGGAAAAGTATTTTAACAACATCTTCCTTTCTAAAACTGTGGTTGAATTTGATGAGAGAAAAGTAAAAGGCGAAAAGAAAATCGGGATGTTATTGAAAGTACTTCAATCCGGTAATAAAAGCATTAATAACGTTTTGGTTGAACCGGAACATGGCGTAAAAAATCAGGTACAATTGTTTATCGATCAAAACTACGGAACCGGAATACAGCATATCGCATTTGAATCAAACAACATTATTAAATCAGTAAAAGCATTGAGAGAGTCCGGTGTGAAATTTACCAGATACCCGGATTCTTACTATGAAAAATTAGCTTCGAAATATCCTGAACTGGATGTAGAGCCTTTAAAAAAGCACGGGATCTTGTGCGATGTTTTAGAGGGAGCCCTGCTCTTTCAAATCTTTACCACACCTATAGGAGACAGAGCTACATTTTTCTATGAAATAGTACAAAGAGTAAATGATTATCAAGGCTTTGGTTTGGATAATATCTACGCTCTGTTTGAAGCAATGGAAGAAGAACTGACACTTTCGAATAAAATTTAACAAGGATG
The DNA here is from genome assembly GCF_000335775.1 of Flavobacterium sp. WG21. Taxonomy (NCBI): domain Bacteria; kingdom Pseudomonadati; phylum Bacteroidota; class Flavobacteriia; order Flavobacteriales; family Flavobacteriaceae; genus Flavobacterium; species Flavobacterium sp. WG21. The sequence continues at coordinate 27,125 of NZ_AMYW01000012.1, read as the reverse complement.
ACAGGCTGCAAGACCGATATTATAAATGCTATAATTGAAATAGTGGGACATGACTATGTAGTAACAAATGCAGAGTTATTGTACAATTATTCCAGAGACTGCACCTCTGATGAAGAGAGTATACCCTCGGCAGTAATCTTACCTAAAGATGAAAAAGAGATTTCAAAAATTCTTAAAATCTGTAATGAAACTAAGACCAGTATCACCGTGAGAGGTGGTGGTACCGGAGTCAGCAGAGGAGCATTATCTCATACAAATGGTCTGATACTTTCGCTGGAACGGTTGAATAAAATCATCGAGATTAATAAAATCGACAGGATTGTTACAGCAGAGTCGGGAGTGATCACCCAGGATTTGCGTAATGCGGTTTTAAAAGAAGGTTTAAATTTTCCGCAAAACATCAGCAGTGCCAACGCTTGTTTTATAGGTGGAAATATAGCAGTATCGAGTGGCAGTCCAAAATCATTGAAATATGGTACAACTAAAGATTATGTCATCAATTTAGAGATCGTTTTACCCGATGGAAGTATTATATGGACAGGAAAAAATGTAACTAAAAATGCAACCGGTTATAATCTTACCCAATTGTTTACCGGAAGCGAAGGAACACTGGGCATCATCACTAAAGTAGTATTAAAACTAGTTCCTCCCGTGAAAGAACTGCTTCTCATGATTCCCTTTACTAAAATAGAGAAGCTGTTTGAAGGTGTACAGCAGTTTTTTGTAGAGGGATACGACGCTTCAAGTATTGAATTTATTGATCAGAAAGGAGTAGAGCTGGCCTCGAAATTTCTGGATAAAAAACAATGGGATCCTAAACGTATTGAAGGGATTTTATGGATCGAACTTGAAGGCACAGATTCAGAAAAACTAATGCAGCAGGCTATTGAAATCAGTGAATTTATCAGTGCTTACACACCAAAAGAAATTAGCATAGCAGATACCCAAAACGAAGTGAAAGCATTATGGGAAATGCGTTCTAAAATTGGAGAAGCGGTTATTCATCATGTGTTTTTCAGAGACATCGACATTGTAGTACCCCGCTCTAAAATTGATGAGATGTATAAGTCAATCGCAGGGATAGCCCAAAAATATGATTTTGAATACACGGTTTTCGGACATGTTGGGAATGGAAATTTTCATGTCAATATTTTTCAGGACAAACAAAGCAGCAAAAAGCAGTGGGAAGACCATCTGGCAATTTGGGTGAAAGCCATTTTCCTAAAAGCACTAGAACTAGGTGGAACCATTTCAGGTGAACACGGGGTAGGTAAAATTAATCTTCCCTATTTAGAAGATGCCATGACCAACCATCAGATCCATATAATGAACGGCATCAGGGAGCTATTCGATAAAAACAGAATAATAAATTAGAATTTTTCACAGGACTATTTAACTAACATACACTATACCATTTAGTGTACACGAAAAAATATTATTATGGGTTACGATTTATTTACAAAGCTGAAAAAACTTAAAGTTACTGTCAAAGTAATAAACAATAATCTGGATGTTAAAGCTCCCAAAGGTGTTTTAAATGAAGAACTATTAAAGGAAATCAAATCAAAAAAGGAAGAATTAATTGATCTGGTGAATAAATATGCCAAAGATCAGGTTAATGAAAGCCATGCTATTCCCGTCGCACCAAAAAGCGAACATTACCCGTTATCTTCTTCCCAGCTTCGATTGTGGGTTTTAAGTCAGATTGATAAAGCAAACTTCTCTTATAATATTCCCGGAATTCAGGTTATCGATGAAGCATTGGATACTAATGCTTTTATGCTGGCCATTCGTGATTTGATTCATCGTCATGAAGTTTTAAGAACTGTTTTTAAAACCGTAGAAGAGGAAGAAGTAAGACAGTTTATTATAGCTCCGGAAGATTTTGAATTTCCTTTTCAGCAAATAGAAGTAAATGGTGATGAAGAAAAATTAAACGAAATCCTGACCGGTATAAGTAATACTGTTTTCGATCTTGAAAAAGGTCCTTTATTCAAGGGAGCTCTGGTAAAAGTTAACAATGACAGATTCGTTTTTGGGTATAATATGCATCATATTATCAGTGATGGCTGGTCTATTGGGATCATGATTAATGAATTGCTTAAAAACTACGATGCCAGACGAAAAGGAGAAACAGTACAGAGTCATCCTTTGCAGATACATTATAAAGATTATGCTGTATGGCAGCAAAAGCAATTAGCAGACGAAGTGTTCAATAAAGAGAGAAAGTATTGGCTGACTCATCTTGAAGGTGATTTACCGATACTATCGCATTTTGGAGATTTCCCCCGTCCGGCTATCATGAGTTACAATGGAAATGTAACAAGACAGGATATACCTGCTGCTTTGTATCAAAAGTTTAAATCCTTTTGCAGAGAAAATTCAGGTACTTTGTTTACAGGCTGTCTCAGTCTTATCAATGTACTATTGCACAAATACACCGAACAGGAAGATTTTATTGTTGGGAGTCCGGTTTCAGGCAGAACACATAAAGACATGGCCGACCAGATTGGATTTTATGTAAACACCCTGGCACTTCGAACACAATTCGGAACCACTAATTCTTTTGAAGAGGTTTTTCAGAAAAATAAAAAGGTAACCTTAAATGCAATTGAAAATCAGAATTACCCTTTTGATGAATTAGTGAATCACCTCAACCTAAAAAGAGACCTCAGTCGTAGTGCTTTATTTGATGTTATGATTGATATTCAGAACGAAAATCAGGGCAACGATCAAAAAGCAGGTACATCTTATAACGAATTATTAAACGGAGGGGTTAGTAAATATGATTTAACCTTTACGTTCATAGAAAAGTCTGATTCACTAACGGTTGAATTGGAATACAATACAGATATTTTTACCGAAGAAACAGCAGTCGGATTCTTAAAAGATTTAGAAAATATAGTAGAAGCAGTAGTTCAAAATCCGGTAGAGAAAATTGGCTCTCTTCCTTTGAATATAAATAGAAGAACAGCTCATTCTAAATTAGAATCCTCCGAAGAAATTGTGACAAACGAAGAGATAACCTATACGCTTCCGTCAACGCCGCTTGAAAAAGCATTGGCCGGGTTATGGGAGGAAGTTTTAGGAATTTCGCACATCAGTATGGAAGATAACTTTTTTGATTTGGGAGGGCATAGTTTAAAAGCTTCCAGGTTAATTAGTAAAATTCATAAAGAGTTTCGTGTAAAACTACAGCTAAAAGATTTGTTCATTCATACAAGTTTAGCTTCTCAATACGACTTAATAACCAAAGAACAAGAGGTTGATTATAGTGAAATTCCTGTATTGGAGAAACAAAATGGTTACCCGCTTTCAATAATGCAGCGTCGTTTGTGGATCCTGAGCCAGCATGAAGCAGCCAATATTGCCTACAATATGTCCGGGGCTTATGTATTTGAAGGCGAGCTGGATTTCGATGCGTTAGAGAATGCATTTGTACAGTTGATAGAACGTCATGAAATTTTAAGAACCAGCTTTAAAGAAAATGATCAAAAAGAAGTGTTACAGTACGTTACACCACCTGAAGACATTTTTTTTACAATAAAAAATACAGACCTGAGCCATACCAACGAAACAGTTCTCGAAAAACATTTGTTCGAAGATTTGTCTGCTCCTTTTGATTTGTCTTCAGGAACTTTGTTAAAAGCCAGTATCTACAAACAATCACAAAACCGTTGGGTATTTAGTACCGTAATTCATCATATTATTAGTGATGCCTGGTCTATAGAAATCATTGTAAAGGAGTTGTTGCAGCTCTACAACAGTCTGGTAACCGGAGTTCCGTCAGCATTAACTCAGCTGCCTATTCAGTACAAAGACTATTCGTCATGGCAGCTTACAGAGCTAAGCGGTTTCAGATTGGAGTTGCATAAAAATTATTGGCTGAATCAATTTAAAGGTGATTTGCCTACTTTAGATTTATCAGCAGGAAAGCAGCGTCCTCTTATAAAAACATACAATGGAGGGTTGTATACTAAGTTGATTCCCCGTTCTTTAAGTAACAAATTCGATGAGCTTCTTAAAACTCAGGAAACTACGTTGTTCATGGGATTACTTAGTGTAGTCAATGTATTGTTTTATCACTATACACAACAGGAAGACATTGTGATCGGAAGCCCTGTTGCAGGAAGAGACCACGCTGATTTAGAAAATCAGATTGGTTTTTATGTAAATACATTGGCACTTAGAACTCAATTTTCGAAAAGGGACAGTTTCAATACGATCTTGTCTCATGTGAAAAAAGTGGTTTTGGGAGCACATGAACATCAGTTATATCCCTTCGACGATCTAGTTTCTTCCTTGGATATTCCAAGAGATATGAGTCGTAATCCTTTGTTTGATGTACAGGTTATTGTTCAAAACCAACAAGTATCAAACTCCAAAGGAATGGAGAATTTATCGGTTAACGAATATCAGGGAAAATTACCGGATTCCAGTGTGTTTGATTTGGTTTTTAATTTTGCTGATTTTGAAAATGGCCTAGCGACCAGTATCATTTACAATAGTGATGTTTTCGACTCAGAAAGGATAGAACAATTTGGAAATCACCTCGAGCAGCTATTAACAGCTTTAGTACAAAATGTAGAACTGCCGGTACAGGAATTGAAATGGTTACTAAAAGAAGAAGAACAGTATTTACTTGATTTTAATTCAGAAACATTGGACTATGATACATCTAAGAACGTCTTAGATAGGATCAGAGAGCAGGTCGAAAAAAATCCGGAAGCCATAGCGGTATCTTTTGAAGGAAATCAATTGAGTTATTCCGAATTGGATAAACGTTCCAATCAACTGGCTCATTATTTATTGGAAGAGTATCAGATACAACCTAATGATTTTGTTGGAATGATGCTTGATCGTTCAGAATCGATCTTCATTGGTATTTTAGGAATATTAAAGACAGGAGCAGCTTATGTTCCTATAGATCCCGATTACCCGGTTTCCCGAAAAGAATATATCCTGAAAGATACCAACGTAAAGGCCCTGCTTACACAATCCGATTATATGTTTGATCTATCGTATTATGAGGGCGGAATATTCGCCATGGATGTACAGCTGGACAGTCTGGCAAATCCAACAACTGCTCCTGAAATACCAGTTTTACCGGATCATTTGGTTTATATCATTTATACTTCGGGATCTACAGGAAATCCAAAGGGAGTTATGGTAACCCATGGCAACCTCCAGCATTCTTTGGCACCACGAGGCAATACCTATTCGCCAATAAAATGCTTTTTGTTATTGTCTTCAGTTGCTTTTGACAGTTCAGTAGCAGGAATATTCAGTACATTAACTACAGGAGGAACATTGTGTATCACCAGCAGCTCAGACATTGCTAATGTTAATTTCATCGCAGCTCTTATTGTTTCTCAAAAAGTAAGTCATTTATTAACAGTGCCTTCGTACTATAAACTGCTTTTGAATGCCTTATCAGATAAAGAATCTTCTATTGAACAAGTTACGGTAGCCGGAGAAACTTGTCCGATAAGTTTAATCGAAGATCATTTTAAAAGCAAAATAGGCCAATCAGGCTGTGATTTGTTTAATGAGTATGGTCCAACAGAATGTTCGGTTTGGAGCAGCGTTCACCAATATGAAGAAGGAAAACCGGTGACAGCAACTATAGGGAAACCTATTGCCAACACCCGTATTTACATCTTAAACGAAAAAGAAGATTTAGTTCCGCTTGGTGTGATTGGTGAATTGCATATTGGAGGCAACGGCGTAACCAAAGGATATTTAAACAATCCCGATTTAACGGCCCAAAAGTTTGTAAAAGATCCTTTTAGTGAAGCAGGCTTAATGTATAAAACAGGTGATTTAGGGAGATGGAATTCAGATGGGGAAATCGAATTTTTAGGCAGAAAAGACAATCAGGTAAAAGTGAGAGGATATCGTATCGAACTGGGCGAAATACAATATGCTGTTGAACAGTACAGCCTTGTAGAAGCTGCGGTTGTTTTAGTGAAAGAAAATAAAACGGGTGATAACGAATTGTATGCTTATTTGTTAGAAAAGGAAGCCATAAATACTTCAGATTTAAAAAATCATTTAAAAGATTTGCTGCCTTCTTATGCCGTACCCGCTCACTTTATTACTCTGGATGCATTTCCGTTAACACCAAACGGAAAAATAGATACCAAGGCATTATTAGAAATTGGAGGCTCAGAAACAGGAAGAGGAGCAGAGTATGCAGCTCCGCAAACAGCAGAGGAAATAGCCTTAGTAAACATATGGGAAACCGTTCTGGACAAGAAAAAAATTGGTATAAACGATCGATTTTTTGATTTAGGAGGAGACTCTATTAAAGTGTTGAAAATTGTAAATGGTATTTATAACGAAATGCAGTTGGAAATTACGATTTCAGATATCTATACCAATGATTGTATCTCGCAATTATCAGATTTTATAAGCAACAACAGAGCGTCACTGGACGTTAAAAAAACAGCTGTTACAGGAAACGGGAATCAGGGATTACAAGCTATTGATTTCATAAAGAACAGCGTTTTAGCATCTTTAAATGGAAACGATGCTGATGCCGTTGAAGACGTTTACCCAATGAGCGACATTCAAAAAGGAATGATCTACGAGTCATTGAAATATGAAGGAGCAAGTATATATCACGATCAGATGATCAATCACCGCGAATTTAAAGATTTTGATGTTTCGGTTTTCAGAAAAGCCATGCAATTAATGACTGAAAAGCATGAAATTCTGAGAACAGGATTTAATTTACAGGATTACGATCAGGAAGTTCAAATCTTATACAAACAAGTTGAAATACCGGTTGTGTATGAAGATTTGTCTCAGTTGCAGTCTTTAAAAGAACAGGAAAATGTTATCGCAGCCTTTCTGCAGTCAGAATTGCTCCATCCGTTTGATGTGACTCAGGCACCATTATTTCGTATGGCTGCTTTCAATCTGGGCAATGATACAATTGTTTTTGTTTCGCAATGTCACCATGCCATTATAGACGGCTGGAGTGATTCATTATTACTTACGGAAATCAATAATGTATACCTTAAATTACTTGAAACTCCTTCGTTTAAACCTGCTAAATTACAATCGAGTCATAAGGATTATATGCTGCATCAGTTGCAGGACAAGCGAAAGGAAGAGACTGCAGCATTTTGGACTAATGAATTAAACGATTACAACAGACTGGATCTGTTTACTGAAAAAGAAGCAGACGATTTTAAATTGTTCAGCTTTGAGAAAAAGGATTTAGCAAAAATTGAGAGTCTGAAAAAGGCTTACGGTATCAGATTAAAAGAACTGGCTCTGAGTGCCTTTGTGTATACTTTAAAATTATACTCGTACAGCAATGACATTACAATTGGTCTGGTTGTAAATACAAGACCTGCCTTACCGGATGCTGATGAAATGTTAGGCTGTTTTCTAAATACAATACCTTTCAGACTTGAAGTGAATCGGGATTTAAGCGGTGAAGATTTACTGTTGTTAGTAAAGCAAAAACTGATCGAAATAAGTAATTTTTCGGATATGAGTTTGGCCAGTATCGCTTCTGTTACGAATGAGATTAAAGGATTAAACAATCCTTTCTTTGATATCATTTTCAATTATGTTGATTTTTATTCTTACGATGCATTAGAAGAACAATCTAAGGAAAAAGAAGCCTCATATCTCGAGAATCGGGAATTAACCTTAAACGGAAAAGGAGTTACCAATACGTATTTCGATTTTACCGTTAACAATACCGATAACGCGGCATTGTTTGACTTTGCACAAACGAGAGCGCTCGTTAACAAAATTGAATTGTCTGAAATAGAGTCCGTTTACAAAAAAGTTTTCAGATACATTGTTGAGCATCCGGAATCTTCATTAAAAGAACTGGATCATTTATCCGATGAGGAAAAGGAAATTTATGAGAATAAAAAGCAGCATGATTCTGTAACCGAAAACGAAGATCAGACCGTATTGGATTTATTTAAGAGACAGGTTCTTCTAAACCCTGACTATCCGGCGCTGCACCACAATGGTATAAATATCAGTTATGCCGAATTAGATCAGAAATCGAATCAGTTAGGAAACTATCTTAAAAAACAAGGTATAGGGAAGGAAGATTTTGTGGCAATACTACTGGATCGTTCTATAGAAATGCTCGTTTCAATTTTTGGAATTATAAAAGCTGGAGCAGCCTATGTTCCTTTAGACGAGGGGTATCCGCAGCAAAGAATTGATTTTATTCTAAAAGATACAGCCGCAAAAGCTATAATTTCTAAGCCGTCTCTTTTAGAAAATTTTTCAGTAGAATCCTTTCCAAAAACGATATTAATTGACACAAACTGGGATACCATCTCGCAGGAAAGTGTAGCAGAAACAGATCATAATCTTACTTCAAACGCTCTAATATACAGTATATACACCTCTGGAACAACCGGAAATCCAAAAGGAGTTTTTATTGAACATAAAGGAGTAGTAAATCTGGCAAACTCGTTAATAAAAAGATATAAAATACAGAGAGAAGAGAAAATTTTAGCCTTTTCTAATTATGTATTTGATGCTTCAGTAGAACAAATTTTTATTGCACTAAGCAGTGGAGCAACTTTAGTGTTATGTGATAAAGAAGATTTACTGGATAATGAAAAATTTGCGGACCTTTTGATGGAAAAAGAGATCACACATATAGATGTAACGCCAACCTACCTCGAAAATGTGATCCCAAATAAATACCATCTGAACAGAGTTGTGGTTGGAGGTGAAGAGTGCTCAATAAGTCTAGCCAGGAAATGGGCAGCTCACACTGACTTCTACAACTCTTATGGTCCTACCGAAACCACCGTATCTTCGACGATATATGCTTACGACAAAGAAAATGATAAAGATCTAAATCGCCTGCCAATCGGAAAACCAATTGATAATACGACTATTTATATTTTAGACAATGCTTTGCAAATTGCCAAAACCGGAGTCGTTGGTGAAATGTATATTGGAGGTATCGGAGTTTCCAGAGGATACATCAATCAGGAAGCCCTTACCAAAGAGCGTTTTGTGACCAATCCTTTTGGCAAAGAAGAAACTTTATATCGAACGGGCGATTTGTGCTGCAGGCTATCGGATGGGAACATTCAGTTTTTTGGCAGAGCCGATGATCAGGTAAAAATCAGAGGTTACAGAATTGAATTGGGTGAAATCGAAAATGCATTTCTTCAACAAAAAATAACAACTTCTGTTGCGGTACTGGCCAAAGCAAACAAGTTAGGAGAAAAAGAAATTGTAGCTTATCTGGTGCCTGATGAACATTATGATGTAAAAGATATCCGAACCAGGTTAAAAAGCATTTTACCTTATTTCATGATTCCTTCTTATTTTGTTCCGGTAGAAGAAATTCCATTCACAAAAAGTAGAAAAGTAGACCGAAATAAATTATTAGCCATAGAAATACATAAAACAGATAGTCACAGATCGCTTGTTCCGCCGGAAAATGAAACCGAAAATACGATCCTTCAAATATGGCAGGACATTCTGGAAAAAAGAGACATCAGTGTCATAGACAATTTTTTTGAAATTGGCGGATATAGTCTGAAGGCGATTAAGCTAAAGGCAATGCTAAGAAGAAAATTAGGCTTAGACATTTCGATAAAAGACCTTTATAATGCACCAACGATCAGAGAATTAGCTCAGGGTAAAAAAACATCCAATACTGCAGTGATCCATTTACATGCGGGAGACCCTCAAAATACAATTTACTTCATACCGCCAATTCTGGGTAATTCTATAATATATCATCCTTTGGCAAAAGTATTAGGGAATGAGTTTAATTCGATTGGTTTGCAGTACAAAGGATTAGAGCCTGAGGAAGAGCTTACTCAGTCTATTGAACAAATGGCCAGTTATTTCAGCGCAGAAATTAAAAAACGTCAGAGCAATCAGCCGTTTGTGGTTTTGGGATATTCAATGGGCGCTTCAATTGCCTTTGAAGTAGTCAAAGAACTGGAAAAACAATATGATGCCATTGAATTGGTTTTGGTGGACAGACCAACGTTTCTAAATGAAAGCAACGATACGGAGCATATTGACCAACAGGCCAATTGGCTGCTTGACGAATATCAGAAGGTGATTGATTTAAGCAAAGACCAAAAAACAAGTGTTTTGTCTTTTCTGAAAAACAATCTACAGCTGGACAATCAATATACACTTCAAGGTAAAATCTCCAGCACTATATATGTTCTTGAATCCGCTGAGAATGAACTAAAAAGTAATATGAAGGACTGGCAGGATTATACCAATGGAACGTTAGTGCACCATTATCTGCCAGGAACACACTGGGAGGCCTTCAATGGGAATAATTTTGACAAGTACGTTGAAATTTTTAAAAGTATCATTCAAAAAACAAGTATAGAAACCAACTAAAACTGTAAAACTAAATAATCAAACAGAATGGAAAACACAGAAAAGTATTATTTTAAACCAAATGTAATTATTGGACCATTAGTAGATAAATGGTATGCATGGACACACTTAATTTCTCCTGCCACAGCAGCAATGAACATTGTCGAAAGGCATTTAAAAATAATGAACTCCTATATTCAGGCTCCCGCAATTCATGAGGCTGCCGTAAAAAATCCTAAAATGTTAGGAGGACCTTTTATGGATTATGAAACCCGAAGAGTAGAGGAAGTCAAAGAACTAAAAGCTGAAATTCTTGAAAAGCAGGCAAACGCAATACAATTATCAGACGCTATAAAAGAATTGGATCAGTTGCTAAAAACCAAAGCAAAAGGAGCATCTTTAGAACCTTTGTACAAAGAAGTTCCGGAAATATTAAAAGGATATGTAGAATTGGTTTACGATTTAAACAACCATCCGTCGTATCGTTTCTTTGAGTCCTTATTGTATAACAGCCCTTTTTATTCCAAACATTCTCAATCTATTTCTTTATGGGAAACACTAAATGATGAGCGTCCATTTTGTTTGAGTACCCCACAATTAGAAGATCCTAAGGTATTACAGTTGGATATTCCGTTTGATCATAAAGGAATTGATACGTTAAGCAGAATGAAGAGAAATCCGGGATCTATTGAGGCCGTTGCCCAAGAATTGGGTGTTCGCGAAGATCAAATGGAACTGTTTAAAACTTTCTTCACCAAAAAAGAACATCCCGCTTATCAAAAATACACAGGAGACAAAGCCAGAATGCGCTATTTGGGGCATGCCTGTATTTTAATTGAAACCAAAGACGTGAGTATCCTTGTAGATCCTTTAATCAGTTATTACGGCTATGAATCTACAGTAGAACATTTTTCAGATATTGACCTGCCGGATGTTATTGATTATGTATTGATTACACACAATCATCAGGACCATATTGTGTTAGAAACTTTATTGCCGTTAAGACATAAAATCAAAAATCTAATAGTTCCCGTAACCACCAGTGGAGCACTTCAGGATCCAAGTATCAAATTAGCGTTTCAAAGTATCGGATTTAAAAATGTCATCGAAATTGATGAACTGGAAGAAATAAAATTTGAAAATTGTACCATTACCGGACTTCCGTTTACAGGAGAACACAGTGATCTTAATATCAGAGCAAAATCATGTTTCCATGTTGCGATCAATGAGCTAAGCTTCTTGTTTGTTGCCGATTCCAGAGTAATGGAACCTAGATTGTACGAACATATTCATAGAGTTAAAGGCGATGTAGATGTATTATTTTTAGGAATGGAATGTGCCGGAGCACCGTTAAGTTGGCTATACGGCTGTTTAATGACAGAGGCGATTAACAGAGAAGACGATCAGTCCAGACGACTGGCGGGCTGCGACAGCGAAAGAGGTTTGTCGTTAGTTGATATTTTTAATCCCAAAGAAGCCTATGTCTACGCAATGGGAATGGAGCCTTGGTTAGAATTCATCAGCAGTATCAAATACACAGAAGAATCTCTTGCTATTATTGAATCAAACCGATTGATAAACCACTGTGCAGATAAAGGAATCATCGCTGAAAGATTATTTGGAGAGAAAGAATTGTTATACGATTATGAATTAAAAAATGAATTAGTGACAAGTTAATTTCAAATTGAAGTATAACAGCATAACCCATGTGAGACCTTCTTTTGATTTTTTTAAAGAAGGCTCTCACTAACCAAATTAAAAAAAGCAGATGAATAAAAAGCAACTATTCTTATTACACTTCGCCGGTGGCAGTATATATTCCTTTGAGTTTCTGAGATCATTATGCACCGATTTTGAAATGATACCGCTGGAACTTCCCGGAAGAGGAAAAAGAATCAAAGAAAAACTATTGACTTCCTATCCGGACGCTATTAAGGACCTGTTCTCACAGATAACCGATAAGCTTAACGGGAGCCCGTTTATCGTTTACGGGCACAGTTTAGGTTCGTCTCTGGGTTTGGGAGTAACCGATTTATTAGAGAAAAACAACACTCCGCCCCAATGTCTGATCGTAAGCGGTAATGCCGGACCCGGAATTGCAACCGAAAACAACAGATCTGATCTGGAGCGTGACGATTTCATCAGCATGCTTACCGAATTGGGAGGGATACCGGATGAGTTATTAAAAAGTAAAGAACTGCTCGATTTTGTATTACCCATACTTAAGGCCGATTTTAAAATAGTTGAAGAAGATTTTTTCATTGAAAATACCATTGTAAAAGCTCCGATTGTGGCCATAATGGGGAATTCAGAGAAATATGTAGATCGGATAAACAATTGGAGAAAGCACACGTTTTCCGGTTTTAACTCCTATGTACTAAAAGGAAACCATTTTTTTATACTCGATCATGGTGATAAATTGAAAGAAATTTTTGATATTAGTTTTAAGGAATGTACAAGTCTTAATTATAATAATGTACAATAGCCTTGCTAAAAAACAAACCAATTATGAAAACAACCAAAACCCTTATGACCGCTGTTATGATACTATTAATTTCAATTGGCAGTATGGCACAAAACAAGAAAAAAGAACAGGCCGAAAATCAATTGACGATTACCGGAATTACCGGACAATCTATCAAAGAATCGGCTGATGTAAATAATGTTGGAAAGCTAATTGCAGCAATCAGCGATCAAATCGTAAAAGAAAAGCTGGCACCGGCTAATACAACCAGTTTATCTTATATGCTCAACAGTAAAGAGTTTATAATAAACGGAGAGAAGCAGAAGCCGGAAGTGCAATTGAGATATAAAAATAAATATATCGGAAACCATACGAAATGGAATATTTGTAAAAACTTCAAGACAAAATAAAATTTATCATGAGCTGAGTTTTCTTCTTTAGTATACATTCTGCTTTTACAATTCAGAGTGATTATCCTATTCTTGAAAAATTGCGATCCTTTAAATTTCTTAAATTTTATCAATTCAAAAGAGCTTGAGTTTACATATTGTATCCCTCACAGGCAATCTTATTAAATACATTAAAAAAATAATGAAGTATAATTATATGCATTTAAAATATATCGCTTTACTATGCATGTTTGTTTTTCTGGGTAATTCAGTATACGGACAAAGTTCAAAAGCAGCAGGTAACGAAATATACAAACAAGTGTCAGCAGCATCCATTTCAGGAACCATTATTGATGCTGAAAATAAAGAGCCTGTTATTTTTGCAACCATTCTTTTGTTGAACGAGGAGCAGGAAACATTAGTCAAAAGCGAATTGTCTGAAACCAAAGGAGAATTTAATTTTAAAAACCTGAAAAACGGAAACTATAAAATTAAAATTACCCATGACGACTATAAAACGTTTAGTACAGGAATTATAAGCATTAAAACAGACAATCAAAAAGAAGTACTGCCTATAGAATTGTTCAAAATCACAAAAAAGGAGAGCTTAAAAGAAGTCGTAATACTTAAAAAGAAAAAGTTTGTTGAGACTAAAATCGATCGTACCATTTTAAATGTTGACGCTTTAGAATCTAACTCAGGAATTACCGCTTTAGAATTGTTAAAGAAAGCTCCCGGAACCAGTATAAGCGATCAGGGAGTGGTAAGTCTGAATGGAAAAGCGAATGCGACCATTTTTATCGATGACCGTCCAACCTATCTGTCAGGCGCCCAACTTGAAAGTTATTTAAGCGGATTAGCTTCAGATAATATTGATAAAATTGAAATTATGACCAATCCGCCTGCGAAATATGAAGCAGCAGGAAATGGCGGAGTGATAAACATCAAACTAAAAAAGAGCAAAAAAGAAGGAGAAAACGGAAGTGTTATTTTGGGGCTAAGACAGCATAAATTTACAGAATACAATGCCACGTTTGCTTTGAACAAAAAAAAGGAGAATTACAACATCTTTCTGAATGGAAATGCGGGTTACAAAAAACGCTTTCAGGATCTTTATATCAGCAGAAACTATACCGATACAGGCAGTTACAGCAAACAGGAAAACAATAATGTAGGAGATGCTATAGCAACGAATCTAAGGTTTGGTGCAGACTATAATCTGTCAAAAAATACGGTGATCGGAGTCTCTGCAGATGCTTCAATCTGGAATGGAAATGATCTTGATAATAGTTTGAATTACCTTTATAACAGAAAACAAACTACAGATTCCATTGTAAAAACATTAGGCAGCTCAGATGCTAAATCTGTAAACAGCGGTATAAATCTGAACATTAATCACAAGCTTAACGAAAAAAGCGATGTGAGTGCCAATTTAGATTACTTACTATACGATTCTTTTCCCTATCAAGAATTTAAAAATTCGATTATTTTTTCGGATGCAAATAAAAATTATTCCGATATGCTGGTGGGAGGAGCAGCTTCTAAGGTTTATATTTATTCAGGAAAAGCAGATTACTCCAATCAGCTGACCAAAAAAACAAACCTGCAGACCGGATTCAAATACAGTAATATCAAGACCAACAATAAGAGTGAGTATTTCGATATCGTAAATGATATTTCGACGCCAAATTTAAATCAGAATAATAAATTTCTATACAACGAGAAAATAACAGCTTTATATGTGAGTTCCAACACAACTTTAGACAGACTTTCGGTACAGTTAGGACTCCGCTATGAAAGTGTAAAAATTGTCGGAGATCAGTTAGGAAACGAAATAAAACAGAGAACAAAAAATACAACCAAGTACGACAATTTATTCCCAACCTTATACCTGTCCTATAAGCTCGATTCTTTGGCTAATAACACAGTAGGAATCAATTACGGAAAAAGAATCGACAGACCATTTTATCAGGATCTTAACCCTATGGTTATTCAGGTTGATAAATTGACATTTTACAAAGGAAATCCCTATCTGCAACCTTCAATTACAAATTCCGTTGAAGCTTCTTACGCACACAAAAGCTTATTGAATTTTACTCTTGCCTACAGTAAAATTGACAATCAGATCATGGAAACTATAGAAATTATAAACAATGTCTATTACAGTATGCCCGGAAACATAGGAAATACACAGGTAACCAATCTTAGTCTTAGTTCTACATTTAATATCGCTCCATGGCTAACTTTTACCGGAAATGCACAAGTATCGTATACTGATACCAAAAGTGATTTCTTTGGAGGTAAACTCCATACGTACGGTTATAATTTTAGAATCGATCCCGTGTTGCAAGTAAAACTGAAAAAAGATTACAGCATCGAACTTTTTGGGCGCTATGTTGGGAAAGCTTATGTAGCTCAATTTGCGCTGGATCCTTACTGGTTTCTTGATGTGACAATCAGCAAAAAACTTTCAAACAGAAGTTCACTTAAAGTAATCGGGATGGATATTTTCAGAACCTATATCACCAAAGGACAAATTAATAATCTGGTCAATGCCAATGCTGACTTCAGGACATTATCGAATACAAGACAGGTCAGACTATCGTTTACCTATAATTTTGGAGATAAGATGACTACTCAGGAGAGAGAAAATAACAGTATCGATACCGAAAAGAACAGAATCAAGTAAATCATAATCGTCTGTTTTTTCTAGTTGTTGATGTTGACTTAGCATCTAAAAACAGAATTTAATTTTCAATTTAATTTCAGAATCCGAATTTAAAAAGGGATACAATCTCTTTAAGACTTTATCAACCACAACAAAAACTTTTAAGATGTTTAAAATATCACTAAAAAATTCAATTCTTCTGGCAGCCTATGCTTTGCCAAATACAATTCTTAGTTTCGGAATAGTGTACATTATAAACAATACTTTGTCAGGCAACAAGTCGTTTATGACGGATTATAGCGGAATGGTTTTTTTTGCAATTGTAGTATATACCTATCTGCTGAACATCATTTTTCAGAAAGGACTTAATGAGTTTTCCTTTAAAATGTTATACGACAACGAAAAAACAATATTCTCAAAAATACTTCAAACCTCACTGATAAAATTAGAGAACTTAGGTTCCCAGCGTTTTTTTACCGTTGTTGAAGATTTGAGGGTATTTGGGCTTTTACCTTATACCGTTACCCATACCGTAAATTCGGTTTTAATGTTAGTGCTTTGTTTGATCTATATGTTTACCATCTCAGTAAGTTCTGCTCTTATTGTGGTAGTATTAATTATTGCCGTTGCCGCTTCCTATTTTGTAGTAATCAACTCTATGTCTAAAAAAGTAACCAGTCTCAGAGAATACAATGACGATTATTACAAGTACGTGGACGATGTTATGAAAGGATTTAAAAAACTAAAACTGAGTTTTTTCAGAGCTGAAAATCTAATGAATAGATTTTTAATTCCGAATAGGGATCAGGCCGGTGAATTAGACTTTAAAATTAGTTATATCTTTTTGTCCATTAATCTGATTAGTCAATATGGTTTATATGCCATTATCGCAACTATTTTGTTTGTATTACCGTCATGGGGATTATTGAGTCAGTCTGATGTGATAGCATATGTAGTAATTGTTTTATTCATCTCAGGACCTATAAATAACCTGATCAATCTGCAGCAGACCTATACACGTTTTATCGTGGCTAATAAAAGAATCAAGGATTTCTTAAAAGACTTTGAAGTAGATGAAGATGTAAAAAAACAATTGCCAATAGACAACACTTCTTTTGAAAGTATCGAATTTAAAGACATACATTTTTCATACAATAGTGATTCCAACGACAGTGCTTTTGCATTAGGACCAATAAACTTAGAAGTTAAGGAAGGAGAGACCATCTTTATTGTTGGTGGAAACGGTTCCGGAAAAAGTACCTTCATCAATACCTTCACCGGATTATACACGCCTTCTAAAGGAGAGATTCTTTTAAATGGAAAAGAAACAGAGTCCGGTCAGGAAAATCAAAATTTAATTGCAGCCGTGTTCACAGACGATCATATATTTTCTCATAATTATGAAGAATATACCGTTGAAAACAATCCGGAATACAAACAATTATTAGAAATGATGAAACTGGACAAAGTCATCTTAGATGATAAAGAAAGTTCTGCCAGAAGAAAATTTTCTAAAGGACAAAGTAAAAGAATGTCCTTGATTTTTGCCCTAATGGAGAAAAAACCAATCCTTGTTTTAGACGAATGGGCCGCCGATCAGGATCCTTATTTCAGAAAATTTTTCTACGAAGAACTTATCCCAAAGTTAAAAGCAGAAGGCAAAACAATCATTGCTGTGACACATGATGACGCTTATTTCCATCTGGCAGACCGAATTATAAAATTTAATTACGGAAAAATTGATGCTGAGGTAAAAGTAGATAAATCAAAAGAATACAGTAAAGAGCTTTTCTGGGCATAATAAGGTGTGCAAAGATAGCGCACGGATTAAACAGATTCGCTAAAGCGAAAACGCGGATTGACTCGGATTTTTTATTTGTTTGATAATGTGTAACATGGTATAATACAGTGTAAAATAGAGCTCCGGAGGAGCAAGATTGGTATAGCTCCGCAGGAGCAAGATATATATAGCAAAATTATCCATTACCATAAACAAGCTCCGCAGGAGCGATATATCTATAGCATCCAGATGAGCAAGGCAGGTATAGCTCCGGAGGAGCGAAATATCTGTAGCTCCCAGAGGAGCGAAATATTTATAGCATTCGAAGGAGCGAAATATTTGTTGCGTTATATTTCATTCAGAAACATTGATTTATAAAATTCTGAATAAAAATGTACAATGTATTTCCTAACACCACCCCCCGTTAAATAATTCCTCTTTTTTTAAGTTCCAGATTGGAAAAATCAATTTGTTTAATTCCTAAAAATTAAACGAAACAAGATATCATTTAGTTCTAATTGCGTAAAAATATTTTAAAATGAAACTCACCCTTCCTCAGCAAGATGTTTATTTCGAGCAGTTATTATATCCCAATGAACCCATCTATAACATTGGGGCTAAGATTAAAATTAAAGGCCAAATAAACCATGATGCATTTCAAAAAGCATACATTGCCTTAATTGATCAGCATGATTCGTATAGAAGTATACTTACCAGCAAGCACGAAAATGTTCGGATTAAAATTGTAGAAGATCATAATTCAGCTCTGGGATTTGTTGATTTTTCTCCCTCTGCAGAACCTTTCGAGGCAGCAAATGTGTACATGCAGGAAGAGTTTGCAAAGCCGTTTGATTTATTTGGAGAGCATCTTTTGCATGTTTTTACCCTCGTTAAAGTTCAGGAAAATTTCCATTATTTATTTTCCGTTTACCATCATATTATAACTGATGGTTGGGGTACGTCGTTAATGTTCCAGAGATTGGTGCAAAATTACAATGAGATTCTCGAACATGGGAAAATTCAAACCGTATATCCGTTTAGCTACAAAGACTTTGCAGTTGATGATGCCGCTTATCAGCAATCAGAATCGTACCATCAGGACAAAATTTACTGGACCAAAAAGTTTGAATCCTTACCTCAGAATCTGTTTGATAAATTAGAAGATAACATTCAGATCAATGAAAGTGATCGCAAGAAGCTAATTATCAAAAGAGAGGTATACAATCAGTTAAATTCGTTAGCAGTACGTTATAAATGTTCGACTTTTAATGTCATTCTGGCTATCTTGTACGCCTATTTTGGCAGAAAACATCAGAACAATGATTTTGCCATCGGACTACCGGTTTTAAACAGAAGTAAAGCCAGTTACAAAAAAACAGTTGGTCTTTTTATGGGCGTTTCTCCTTTAAGAATTTCGATCGATTTTAACGCCACTTTCGAGAATTTAATTGCAGAAATAAAAACCACCCTAAGACATGATTATCGCCATCAGCGATTTCCGTTAGGAAAGTTAATTCAGGAACTTCAGGTTTTTAGTGAAAAAGAGAGACTGTTCAATATTACACTTTCTTATGAAAAACAAAATTATTCTAATGATTTTCTTCATACCCACACACAGGTAATTCCGCTCACACATAAATCCGAGCGGGTAGCTTTAGCCATTTACATCAGAGAATTTGATGAAGATGAGGATGTGAAAATTGACTTCGACTACAACTTAAACTATTTTACAGAAGCACAAATCACACAGGTCGTCCATCATTTCGAAAACTTAGTTCACGCCATTTTAGATACTCCTGATCAGGTTCTAAAAGAATTAAACTATCTGGGAGAAGATGAAAAACGTCACATTCTCGAAACATTCAATACCACAAAAGTTGACTATCAGAAAGAGAACACCATTTTGGATGTATTTCAGGATCAGGTGATAAAGTTTAGTACAAAAGAAGCCCTAAAAGACAATTACAAAAGTTATACCTATGCCGAACTGGATCAATTATCAGGTCAGATAGCCGAATACTTAATAATCAATTATGGACAAGAGGACAAATCACCAATAGCCGTTTTATTAGGACGTTCGGCAAATATTGTCATTGTATTACTGGGAATACTCAAAGCAGGCAGAGCTTATATTCCGTTAGATCCGTCGTTCCCCGGGGACCGATTGAATTACATTATAGAAAACAGCCAGATTAAACTGCTTATCAATGAAAAAGGCTATGTGTTGCATACAGACGATGAGGTACAGGTACTATCTTTAGAGACAATCTTAGAAAAGGCTGCGGGATTAGAAGGGAAACCATCCCTGACAGTTTCTCCTCATGACACCGCTTACATCCTTTACACGTCAGGCTCAACAGGCAATCCTAAAGGAGTTGAAATAGGGCATCAGTCCCTGTTGAATTTCCTCAGCAGTATGCAGCAGGAGCCGGGAGTGAAGCCGAGCGATGTGTTTTTTTCGGTTACAACTTACTCTTTTGATATTTCAATTTTAGAATTCTTTGTACCACTGTTGTCGGGAGCTGCTTTATATATTGCCAATCAGGAAATTTTAGGGGATCCGGTGGTTATTATCCAAAAAATAGAAGAAATCCAACCCACAATAATCCAGGCAACACCAAGTTTTTACCAAATGCTCTTCAATGCCGATTGGAACGGAGACAAACGCTTAAAAGTACTTTGTGGAGGTGATTTGTTAAGTGAAGCATTAGCCGAAAAGTTAATCAGTCATAGTTTAGAAGTCTGGAACATGTACGGTCCGACAGAAACCACTATTTGGTCGAGTTTAAAAAAACTGGAACATGCGAAAGAGGCATCAAATATTGGAAAACCAATACACAACACACAAATTTACATACTGGATTCATTCTTAAGTCCAAAACCAATCGGAACTCCCGGAGCTATTTATATTGCCGGTGATGGACTGGCAAAAGGATATTATAAAAATACCACACTGACTCAGGAAAAATTTATAAAAAATCCGTTTCAGGTGAATGGTTTATTATACGAAACCGGAGATGTGGGCCGATGGAATGATAAAGGAGAAATCGAATTTTTAGGACGAAACGATAATCAGGTTAAAATTAGAGGATATCGAATTGAACTGGGAGATATCGAATCGCATTTGAATCAGATTTCCGGAATAAAAGAATCGGTTGTAATTGCAAAAAAAGGGAATCAGCAGGAAGCTTTTTTAGTAGCTTATGTAGTAAAAATGGAAGAAATGACAGATACAGGAGAAATTGTAGCCACATTAAAAAGGAATCTTCCGTACTATATGATTCCAGGCACAATTGTTCTTCTAAAGGAGTTTCCGCTAACACCGAATCAAAAAATTGACCGTAAGAACTTAGCGCAAAGAGCCATCGAACATCATACAATAAACGATGATTTTAAAGCACCTGAATCTGATCTGGAAAAAAAGTTAGCCGGATACTGGAAAGAAATTTTAAACAGTAAAAAAGAAATCAGTACCAATGACAATTTCTTTGCTCTTGGCGGACATTCTCTAAACGCAGTTAAACTTGCGGGATCAATAGCAAAAAATCTTGGGTACGATGTTAACCTGAAAACGGTTTTCGATTATCCCACGATCAGATTAATGGCAGATTATTTAGTGACTTTAAAAACCAATGACAAACAGGGCATACCATTTACAACTTTAAAAACTGATTTTGCAATAACACCTTCACAGCAAGAATTATGGGTAGCTTGTCAGGATCGGCAAAAATCGATTGCTTATAACATGGTAGCCGTTTTTGAAATTAATGGGACCGTATTTCCGGATAAAATCAACAATGCAATGTCTCAGTTAATTTTTGAAAATGAAATTCTCCGCACCAATTTTGTGGAAAGCAAAGGAGCCGTTTTTCAAAAAATAGGGAAACAAGAGGATATCGATTTTAAGATCACGCAGCTGCAGATTGATAACGAACAAAAAGAGCAGACTATTCAGCGATACATAGAAACACCGTTTGATTTAGAACAGGATGTATTGGTGAGAATGCTGCTCGTACAAACGGGTGAGACAACATCATCATTGGTTTTTTGTACCCATCATATTATTATGGATGGAGTTTCATTAGAGTTTTTTACCAAAGAATTTATTCAAAAATACAAGCATCTTGATTCCGTAATTAAAAACTCAGGTATTCAGTTTAAAGACTATACGGCATGGTTAGCTTCTGAAAATGACGACAAAACCACTTTCGATTTTTGGCAAAAATATTTGGATGGGTACAGTATCAAAGAAACGATCAATAGAGATTTTAATCTAAACGGTCCATTGCAAAATGGAGCGTATTATGATGATGAGTTTACTATTGAGGACACTAAAGCGTTAAAAAAATTCGCTCAAGAACAAAAGAGTACACTTTTTAATACGATTATTTCGCTTTTAAATGTACTCATTCATAAAATTAACGACCACAAGGACATTGTAATTGGAACCGTTAATGCGGGAAGAAACAATGCTGATATCGCAACAATGATAGGAATGTTTGTAAAAACACTGCCGCTTCGTGTTCGGTTAAATGAAGATATAAGTTTTTTAGAGCTCTTAAAACAAGTTCAGGAAGACGTTCTCTTACTAAATACGCATCAGGATTTTCCATCACAGCTCAAAAAAGAAACGCTGTTTGATGTTTTAGTAAGCTATCAGAATCCCGATTTTTCTTTTCAGGAAACGATTAAAATGGATCATGCCGAATTAAAATACGTGATTTCCGATACCAACTACAGCAGATTTCCTTTATTGTTTAATTTTTTTGAAAGCGGCAATACTCTAAAAGTCAGCGTTTCATACGATAAGAATAAATATGAAGAAATCAGTATACAATTTCTTCTGTCCACTTTTAAAAATTTGTGGTCTCAGATAATAGAGAACCCTTCCATTAAAGTATCAGAAATTGAATACCCTTTAGTGAATACAGCGAAACTTCAGGAAACCGATTTTGACTTTAATTTTTAAGCGCTTTTAACGATTAAAAACCAAATACTTTTGATACATATTTATTACTCCTATCTGTCTGAAGAAAAACATCAGAGTTTGCTGCAGAATGATTTACCGAAATTTCCAGCCGATTATCAGGATAAAATTAAGCGTTATCGAAGATGGCAAGATGCACAATTATCGCTTTTAGGACGGATACTCTTGTTTAAAGGAATCGAGGAAACGTATAAGCAGAAGCCTGATGCGAAAGAGATCATGCAAACACTTTATAACAAGCCCTATTTTGAAGATAATCCAGTTCTTTTTAATATCTCACATTCAGGAGATATTGTAGTTTGCGCCTTAAGCGATCGGCATGAAGTTGGGATCGATGTGGAGATTATAACCGATATTGAAACAGCTGATTTTAAATCGCAAATGACAGAAATAGAATGGAATAAGATCGTCCTGTCTGACAATAAAAAAGAAGCTTTTTTTGAGTATTGGACACAGAAAGAAGCCGTTCTAAAAGCCCAGGGACATGGTTTGATCGTTCCGTTGAAATCATTTGAAGTTTTAGATAATACAACCGAAATCAACGGAGAAAAATATTATTTAAGCGAAGTAAAAATTGATAAAAACTACAAATGCCACATCTCTTTAAAAACAGATGGCACAAAAATTTACCTGAAAAGAATCATACTATAAACCTAACAATTTAATTCAACCAAAATGAAAAAAATAATAAGCCTGTTTTTATTACTATTGATTGTACCAAACTTTGCATTTGCTCAAACAAAAGCTTTTACGTTAGAGAAAGTAAAAACCTTTTTTCCCGAAGATCAAAATCTCTCCAAAGAAAATATAGAATGGGCATTTTTAACTGTTCCTGAAAACTGGGATAAACCAACAGGAAAAACGGTTAAAATTGCAGTGGCTGTTTTAAAAAGCATCTCAAAAAGTAAAGACTCAAACCCGGTAGTATACATCGATGGAGGACCAGGATCAGGTGGTATTGAAGGAATATGGGCTTGGTTAGACCATCCGTTAAGGAAAAACAGCGACATTGTCTTGTTTGATGTGAGAGGAACTGGACGCTCCCTGCCAAAATTCTGTCCGGACCTGGGGAAAAAATTCTTAGAAATATTAGCAAAAAATCAAAACAGTACACAGGACGAACAGCAAAAAACGATTGCATCATTAGAATGTAAACAAGATTTACTCAACAGAAATATCGATATAAGCGCTTATAACAGCAGCTCCATCGTAAAAGATTTAAATGCCTTAAAAAATGCTCTGAAATATGACAAATGGAATGTTTACGGGGTTTCGTACGGTACTTATACCGCACAGGTTTATGCAAATGATTTCCCTGATGACATTAAATCATTAACACTGGATTCTTCCATTTCAGATATTTCTCAATATTACAATCGCAATACAGAGAATTATATGAGCAGCCTTAAAAAGGTTTTTAGTGCCTGTGAGGAAGACCCAAATTGTAATCAACAATATCCTAATCTTCAAGCTGCTTACTATGAAACCATCGAAAAACTGGAAAAAAGACCTATCACCGTTAAGGTCGATCAAAGAATAATTTCGAGTGGGACGTTTACTTATAATGCAGAAGATTTTAAAATTGCAATTCAACAGTCACTTTATCAAAAAAGACTGATAGAAGTAATTCCATTATTAATTACCGAATTTAATAAAGGAAACAAAAGTACTTTAAGCTCATTAGTAGCAGCTTTTTCAGGAGCTTTAGGCTTAGATTATGGGCAATATTATTGTGTGAGCTGTAATGAAGCTGTGCCAAACAACTCGATTTCAGAATTTAATAAAAATGCACGTAATTATAAAGAACTAAAAGGAGGACTATCCTTTTACAAATCAGATTTCGTAGTTTGTGATAAATGGAATCTGGGAGTAAATAAACAGCCTGCCTTGGTTAATTTATCCAACCTGTCCAAATTAACCATCCCCGTATTAGTATTTGCAGGAGCATTTGATCCGATAACACCTGCCTTAAATGGTAAAATTACAGTTGACAGGTTTAAAAAAGCATTTTTGGTGAACGCCCCAATTTCTGGTCATACCCCGGGCTTTTCATTAGTGGGAGTTCAAATCGCCGAAGAATTTATAAAAAATCCGCTTCAAAGACCTAATACCAGAGAATTTGATACCGATAATAAAGTTCATTTTGTGACCAATATAAAAATCAGTGCAGGAATTTCGAATTTTGCCAATAGTCTAAACGAGTTTAATTTACTCTTTTTTGCGCCTTTTTTCACCGCTTTGATTATCGCCTTACTTTCCATTTTTATTTTTGCATATGTACTAATTAGAAAAAGAGAAGAGAAAACGGCCGATAAAATTTTAAAATCCCTAATTATAATTACCTCTTTATTAGGTTTGTTTACTCTTATTGGATTTGTTTTAGCGATAAACCACACAGCCGAAAATAATTTCTATATACTAGCGTTCGGAATACCAGATCAGTTTAATTACCTATTTATAATACAATGGATCTTTATAGTGTTTACCCTGATTTCGATACTTTATTTTATTCTTAAACTTAAGTTTATTTCGAATACGGGAGTTATGGCGACAATTTTGTTTTCGTTGCTGCTAGTAGGCATCTACTTCCAGTATTGGGGATTCCTGCTTTAATAAAAGAGCTTAAAGTTTCACGCAGATTGAGTAGAAAATAGAGTAGAAAAAATCTGCTCAATCCGCAAAATCTGCGTAAAAATAAACAGAAGAGGTTGTCAGATACAATTTGACAACCTCATTTTTTAATAATACAGTTAAAAAGATTTTTTATAATTTCGTTTGCTCGACAATTGTATTCTTGGAGTATAGATGCCGATCGAAGGCAGTGATACAATCAATTATTATTTTTAAGAACAAAATAAAAGAGAGAGGATTAAGTTTGATATAGATTGATTTCTTAGATTTGTATAGCACCATAAAACTATTTGATCATGCCATTAATTGAACAATCAGAATATAATCTGCCTTCTATTATGCATCGCAACAGGCATATTTCTACCATTTATGCTGCTTTGTTTAAAAAGTATGAAGTTCCCGAATATACAAGAGAAAAGCATGAATTAAGTGACGGAGATTTTATAAACATCGATTTCCTTATAAACGACCCTAAAAAAGCAGTCATTTTATGTCATGGTTTAGAAGGTGATTCGCGCAGAACCTATAATAATAGTTGTGCTGCTTATTTTCGAGAGAAAGGGTTTTCTGTTTTTGCATGGAACAATCGCACGTGCGGAGGCGAGATGAATCGTCTTCCACGACTTTATCATCATGGTGCCATAGATGATCTTGACGAAGTGGTTCGGTTTGTTTTTCAAAAAGAATTTGAAGACGTCTATTTGATCGGATATTCAATGGGAGGAGTGCAGCTTCTGAATTATTTAGGCTGGACTAAAATTGATAAACGCATAAAAGCAGCAGTTTCAATTTCGGTGCCTACACATATCGCGACAAGTGCGGCTGTACTCAAACAAGGTTTTAACAGAGTTTACTTAAAGAACTTTACCATTGATATCAAAAGAAAGCTGAAATACAAGGCAGCTCAGTTTCCTGATTTTATAAACCGCGATCAGATAGATAAAATTTCGTCGTTTGATGAAGTTGATCAGTACTTTACAGCACCGTTGCATGGTTTTGCAAGTCGTGATGATTATTATCAGCGTGTTTCTCCCGAATTCTCCCTTCAGAATATTACCACCCCCGTTTTAATTATTAATTCATTAGACGATCCTTTTCTGGGAGAAAGATGTTATCCCAGAGCCATAGCACAGGACAGCGCCTATGTGTATCTGGAAACACCAAGATATGGCGGGCATTGTGCTTTTCCATTACGTGACTCAGAGTATTCTTATGCAGAGAAAAGAGCTTACGAGTTTTTTGAGTCGTGCAGAGCGTTTACATAGTATTTTTATGAATCTTAATTGAGTTTCGATAATTCATTTAGTGTATCACTTAAGAAAGATTAAGTATATAGTAGTAGATTCGTTTACGATTCAGATAATATACAACCCGACAGGTTTTCAAAACCTGTCGGGTTTGTTTTTACGACCTATATATAAGGAGTGCTTCTGTCCAGCTGAGCGAAAATGCAAGAGAAGTAGTTTCTGTCCGGCTGAGCGAAGTCGAAGCTTGGTATTTGAGATTCTATACTATATATAAGAGTAGTTTTTTTGTCCAGCTGAGCGAAGTCGAAGCTTTATCCCGCTATCCGCTGCAATCTTTTGCTTTTTAAAGGAAAAATCAAAAGGATTTCCACTACTATCGGGGCTAGGGGATGGGTTTTCAAAAGAAATAAGACAAGAAAAACAAAAACTTCGCGCCTTTGCGTCTTTGCGAGATTAGTAAAAAACCAGTAAAAACGGGGCTTTGTATCTAATAGTTTCATTTGAACGAAGAAAAACCTTTCAAGCCTGAAAAAAGTTTAATTTGTAAAAGAGGTGTTATCAGAGTGTTAGGTAGAAGTTTCGAAAAAGATTAAAAATAAGTTT